>CACYDW010000113.1 GCA_902773325.1 uncultured Ruminococcus sp. | reverse complement strand
GCCTGAACTGTATCTGCGCTGAGGGTCGAGGTGTTGGCAAGTGCGGTGACGGCTTCGTTGACGGTTACGGTGAAGTATTTCTTGGCAACCGTGCCGTCCTTGTCCTTGACCTTTACACAAACATCATAAGAGCCTGCTTCATCAAAGGTAAGCTCTACGTCAGCGTTTGCACTGAAATTCTGATTGGTGAACCATTTTGTGGACGTTGACTGCTTGGAAAGTACTGCATAGGTATAAGGCGCTGTGCCGCCGATTGCTGATGCATGGAATACAACACTACCGCCGACTGTAATGCTTTCGGCACTGAACTGGGTCGTATTGACAAGCTCCTGCTTAGCCTCTGCAACGGTAACATCAAAGGTCTTTTCTTCTGATCTTCCGTCGCTGTCTGTTACAACAACCTTGTAATGATAGTTACCGGCACTTCCGGGAGTAAATGTCCAACTGTCATAAGGTCCATCTGCAACGTCTATCCAGTCACCATCGCCCGAATAGCTGTACAGGTAGGTATATCCGCCGCTTCCGCCCGTAGCATAAGCGCTTATTACGATGTCATCGCCGACATTTACTGTTTCTGCGCTGATCATGGAGTCATTGATCAGTCTGTCATAAACAGTTACTTCAAACGTCTTAGCCTGATACCGCTCGTCCGCATCGTAGGCATATACCACTACCTCACATAAGCCCTTGAGAGCTTCGCCGTTTTCATCAACAAGACGGAAAGCAACTGAGTTCCTTGTGGTCTGATCAGCAGCAGTCTGCCAGTTATTGGAACCCTTATTGTGGTAGTAGATGGAGTATTTATAGCCGCCGATGCCGCCGGATGCGCCCGTAGTAACGACCACCGTTTCATCCTCGGTGATGGCAGACTGACCGATCGTGGAATTGTTAATGACGGGCTTCAAAGCAACCGTAAGGGTGAAGCTCTTAGAGGCATAATATCCTCTGTCATCCTTTGCGTTGACAGTGACGGTGTAGGTTCCGGCAGAAGACGGAGTAAAGTTGACTGTTGCATTGGTGCTATAGCCCTGAATCGGATAGGTCGTGCCGTTAAGGGTATAGGTCACACCATACTGTAAAGGCTTTTTACCGCCTGTTGCGGAGCAATTGACGGTGACACTGCCGCCCAGCGTGATATTTGTCGCGCTGATGGTCGACGTATTAGTGATCGACTCATACTGCGGATTAAAGGTGATGTGCGGATTGTTGTTGGCATAGGTTTCGGCTGCTGTATAAGCATAGCCCGTCATGGTAAAGCCGGTCACCCCTATGTATGTGCTGTTGGAATCGTTATATCCGACGGAATAATCCCCCATCGTTGTGACCGTCTTTGGAATCGTGATCTTTGTAAGAGCCGTATTCTCGAAAGCATAAGCACCGATCGTTTTCAGACCCTGATACATATATACGTTTGCAAGGCTTGTACAGCCGCAGAAAGCACCGTTGTATATGGCGGTGACTGAACCGGGAATCGTAATGCTCTTAAGAGAAGTACAGAACTCAAAGGCATAGCTTCCGATAGAGGTAATATTGGAGGGGATCGTAACAGATGTGAGCTTCGTTGCACCATAGAACGCATAATCACTGAGTCTGGTCATGCCTGACGGCAGCGTCACGCTTGTAACAGACGTACCGTTAAAGGCATAGCCCTTGATACCCGTCACAGGCTTGCCCTCAATGGTATCAGGGATCACAACGGCGGTATCCGTACCGGTATATTTGTCGATCGTCCCGCTTCACGAAAAAAAGCTGCGGTACAGCATTGTACCGCAGCGGAAGGAATGATTTATTCGTTGATAACCTCACGGTAGAGGTTGATGTATTCGGTAGCGGATCTCGCCCAGCTATTGTCACACTGCATAGCACGCTTGACAAGGATTTCCCAGCCGTCATGCTGCCAGTAGCCGGCAATCGCACGGCGGATACAAGCAAGCATATCCATCGCGTCATAGTTGGCAAAGGTAAATCCGTTGCCCTCACCTGTGCCGCTGTCCTGAATGGAGTCACGCAGACCGCCGACCTCACGCACGATCGGAATCGTGCCGTAGCGCAGGGCGATCATCTGCGAAAGACCGCAAGGCTCTGCTTTGGAGGGCATGAGGAACATATCTGCGCCCGCATAGATCTTTCTCGACAATTCGGGAATAAAGCCGTGGCAGGAACAGAGCCTGCCGGGATATCTGTCCTGCATGGAGCGGAAGAAGCTCTCATATTCCCAGTCACCCGAACCGAGAATAACGAACTGCACATACTCTTCCCGCATGAGCTGATCAAGCGCATATTTCACAAGGTCAAGTCCCTTGTGGGTAACCAGTCTTGTAACCATGGCGATGATCGGCACCTCTGCGTTCTGCTCCAGTCCCAGACGTTCCTGAAGCCGCTGCTTGTTGACAGCCTTTCCCGAGAGATCATCTGCCGTATAGTGCGCATAGAGCTGAATATCGGTAGCGGGGTTATAGGAGGTATTGTCAATACCGTTGAGAATACCGCGAATTTTCCATGCTCTTGCGTTCAGAATGGGATCAAGCCCGTGTGAGAACCAAGGGTCGCGGATCTCCCACGAATAGCTGGGGCTGACAGTCGTAACACGGTTGGCGGTTTCGATAGCACCCTTCATATAGTTGATGCAGCCGTCCCAATCCAACAGGGAACGGCCGTGCGGCGGAATACCAACGACCTCCTCATACAGCTCCTGACCGTACTGACCCTGATACTGAATGTTATGTATGGTAAATACCGTCTTGATGCCCTTATACCAATCATTCTGCACATAAAACAGGTTATAATACGTAGGAACAAGCGCGGTCTGCCAGTCGTTACAGTGAATGACATCGGGCTTGAAGTCGATATACGGGAGCATTTCGAGCACTGCTCTTGAGAAAAACGCAAAACGCTCGGCATCGTCATAGTGACCATAAAGTCCCTGCCGCTTAAAGTAATACTGGTTATCAAGGAAGTAATAAATTACTCCGTTATATCTTGTTTCAAAAATGCCGCAGTACTGCCTTCTCCATGAAACAGGTACGGAGAAGCTCGTTACAAACCGAAGCTGATCCTTCAGACTCTGAGGAATCTCCTCATAGAGCGGCATAACGATGCGGCAGCCGATCAGACGCTTGCGCAGTGCATGAGGCAGTGCGCCCGAAACGTCCGCCAGTCCTCCTGACGCCGCAAAGGGCTGGGCTTCACTCGTTGCAAACAGAACCTTCATATATACACCTCCGTTGTTGGTGTTGTTGGGGCTCTGCCCCAAACCCCGCAAGGGCTGCTCGCCCTTGACCTCGGCAGGGGACTCGAGTCCCCTGCACCCGCGTGTTTTTACTATGCAAGTAAATAGAATAGAACAACTCGTCCTTCTATGGGAATAAAACAGACTATGGGAATAAAACAGAATAGCGAACCATTAAATAGCGAACCATTATTCATGATTCAATATTCATTATTTACCGTTTCTCCCTGCGAACGGGGTTTTGAAAGGGCAGCTTTTATGTCATTTACTGCAATCCGGAAATGGTCATTCTGACAAAAAGGCGTTATACCACGCTGAGCTTTCTGATATAAACAGGATATGACGGCTGACCGGCGAGGGTCTTGTCATCTCTGATCTGAACGTCCTTGTCAACGATCACATAGCTCAGCTCACAGCCCGAACCTATCACGGTATCCTGCATGATCACACAGTTGGAAACCTTTGTTCCCTTACCGATATGTACGCCCTTGAACAGGATACAGTTCTCCACATCGCCCTCAATGCTGCAGCCGTTGCCGATAAGGGAGTTCCTGACAGATGAACCGAGTCCGTATTTGGTGGGCATATCATCTCTGACCTTGGTATAGATCGGACGAGAGCCGTTAAAGAGATCTGCACGTACAGCACTGTCCATGAGTGCCATATTGGCATCGAAATATTCCTTCATGGAAGTGATCACAGGTGCAAAGCCCTTGAATTCATAGCCGTATACATTCAGGTTCTTATATTCCGCCTGAATGATATCGCGCTTGAAGTTCATGGTATTCTTGCCGATACACTTGTTGACAAGCTCGATCAGCAGTTCACGCTTGATGAGCATCATATTCATATAATAGTTGCAGCTTCCCTCGATTTTGGGGTCAACCAGCACGTCAATGACCTTGCTCTTGGGGTCAAACGAAAGAACCGTCGGGTCATGAAGCTTCTCAGGGAGTGTTCCTCTCTGATATACGAGCGTAATGTCGGCATTATTTTCGAGGTGCTTGCTGAAAACAGCCTGATAGTCGATGTTGCATACGGTATCGCAGTCAGAAATTGCCACATACTCCTCTTTGGAGTTTTTCAGGAAGGGCATGATCGAATTAAAGGTCTTGATCCTGTTGGCATAATCAGACGGATCCATAAACGGCGGCAGAATAAACAGACCGTCACGCTGTCTGGAAAGATCCCATGCCTTACCTGTGCCGAGGTGGTCGATCAGCGACTGGAAATTGCTCTTGGTAAGAACACCGATCTTATTGATACCGGAGTTGACCATATTGGAGAGCGGGAAGTCGATCAGACGATATCTTCCGCCGTAGGGTACAGCACCGGTGGTACGAAGCTCTGTCAGCTCACTGATAAGCTCTTCATGAAGATTAGAGAAGATAATTCCCATTACATTATTTCCGCGCATGATTATTGAACCTCCTCTATATCCTTTGAAATCATAGCCTTGGGCGGTACAACTGCATTTGCACCGATGCTCAGGTTATCACCGATGACGGCAATACCCCACTGATCCTTGTCCTCGATGGTTTCGGGACGGGCACCGATCACGGCATTCTTGCCGATGACGGTATTTTCGGATACGATCGCATACTGTACGACTGCACCCTCTTCAATGACAGAGCCGGGCATGATAATAGAATCCTGTACCACAGCGCCGGGCTTTACAACAACGTTAGAGAACAGTACCGAGAAATCTACCGAACCGCTGATATCACAACCGTCTGCGATCAGGGAGTTCTGCACGGTAGCACCGTCTGCAATATACTGCGGGGGTACAACGGGGTTGCGCGAATAGATCTTCCATGATTCATCGCTGAGATCCAGCGGAACATTCGGGTCAAGCAGATCCATATTGGACTCCCACAGGCTGTCGATCGTTCCGACATCCTTCCAGTAGCCCTCAAAGGAATACGCAAACATACGGCAGCCGTCGTCCAGCATTTTGGGCAGTACATCCTTACCGAAGTCATGCTCCGAGCCTTCTGTATCCTCGTCCTCGATGAGGTATTTTCTGAGCTTATCCCAACTGAATACATAGATACCCATCGAAGCGTTTGTGCTCTTGGGGTGTGCGGGCTTCTCCTCAAACTCATAGATCGAGCCGTCGGGATTCGTGTTCATAATGCCGAAACGGGAAGCCTCGGCAAGCGGAACATCAATAACGGCGATCGTACAATCGGCATTATTGGCCTTGTGCGCTGCAACCATCTTGGAATAGTCCATCTTATAGATATGGTCACCGGAGAGGATCACAACATAGTCGGGATTATATCTGTCTATGTAGTTGATATTATGATAAATTGCGTTGGCAGTACCCTTATACCAGTCTGCGCCCTTTACCTGCTGATAAGGGGAAAGGATACGGACACCGCTGTTCATGCTGTCAAGATCCCACGGCTGACCGCTGCCGATATACTCGTTAAGTACCAGCGGCTGATACTGGGTGAGCACACCCACCGCCTCAATACCAGAGTTTACACAGTTTGAGAGCGGAAAATCAATAATACGGTATTTTCCTCCGAAGGGTACGGCAGGTTTTGCGAGCTTCTGGGTCAATACACCGAGTCTGCTGCCCTGTCCGCCTGCAAGCAGCATTGCAACAACTTCTTGCTTTGGATACATTTGAATTGCCTCCTTGATGAATTCAGGTGATTTCTTTTAATGTATATTTGAACGCATGGCGCTGTAGAAGCTTCTCACAGCCTGCTGTCACCAGACCGCAGGCTGCCCTGCCGTCATGCTGTCAAATCTGTTGAAACGAGCCTTCCGGAATGCTCATTCTGTCTTTGCTTCTTCTGCCGCTGCCTTTTTGGAAGTTCTCTTTCTTGCGGGCTTCTTTTCAGCAGCATCTTCTGTCTTTTTGGCTTTGGAAGCGGTTTTTCTGGAAGCGGTCTTTTTAGTAGCTGCTGCTTCGTCCTCCGTTACCTTCTTCTTTCTGGGCTTGGGCTTCTTGCGTGTGAGCTTGAAGTACATGACAGAAAGCGGCGGCAGCGTCAGGGAAATGGACTGCTCATGACCGTGCATGGGGAACTCGGTCGTAGAGGTGATGGCATTGCCGTTGGTAATACCCGAACCGCCGAATTCTGTCCAGTCGGTGTTCATGATCTCGCTGTAGGTGCCGTCAACCGGAACACCGATGCGATAATTTTCCCTGAGAACCGGCTGGAAGTTGCAAACAACGATGATCTCCTTGCCCTGCTTGTCGATTCTGCGGAAGCTGATAACACTCTGGGTATAGTCATCGTTAGAGATCCAGTTAAAGCCCTCCCACGAATAATCGACCTCCCAGAACGGGCTGTTTTCTATGTAGAATTTGTTGATGGTTTTGAAGAAATGCTGCAATGTCTGATGTGCAGGATACTCGAGCAGCAGCCAGTCAAGCTCCGAAGCGTAATCCCACTCCTTGAACTGACCAAGCTCCGTGCCCATGAAGGTCAGCTTCTTGCCGGGGTGAGCCATCATATAGGCGATAAAGGTTCTGTCGCCCGCAAACTTCATTTCGTAGTTGCCGGGCATTTTGTTGATCAGAGATGCCTTGCCGTGCACGACCTCGTCATGCGAGATCGGCAGAACGAAGTTCTCCGAGAACGCATAGAAAAACGAGAAGGTAAGGTTATCGTGGTTAAAGGGACGATAGAGCGGGTCGAGCGATGAATAGTGGAGCATATCGTTCATCCAGCCCATATTCCATTTGTAGTTGAATCCAAGGCCGCCGGAATAGGTCGGCTTCGATACCATCGGCCATGAGGTAGACTCCTCTGCCATCATCAATACATTGGGATAGTATTTGAATGCTGCTTCATTGAGCTTTTGCAGGAAGGAAACCGCTTCGAGGTTTTCCTTGCCGCCGAATTTATTGGGAACCCACTCACCGTCACGTCTGCTGTAATCGAGATACAGCATCGATGCGACTGCATCTACGCGCAGTCCGTCGATATGGTAATAGTCCATCCAGAAGATCGCACTGGAGATCAGGAAGCTGACGACCTCATTTCTGCCGTAGTCAAATACGAGTGTACCCCAATCCTTATGCTCACCCTTGCGGGGGTCGGCATATTCATAGCAGGGTGTACCGTCATAGCGGGCAAGTCCGTGGGCATCACGCGGGAAATGTGCGGGAACCCAGTCCATAATGACATACAGGCCTGCCCGATGGCATCTGTCGACGAAATTCATAAAGTCCATCGGACCGCCGTAGCGGGAGGTAACGGCATAGTAGCCCGTAACCTGATAGCCCCATGATGCGTCAAAGGGATATTCGGTAAGGGGCATCATTTCAATATGGGTATAGCCCATTTCCTTCACATAGGGAATCAGCTCATCTGCCAACTTGCTGTAGGAGAAATAGTTGCCGTCCTTATATTTTCTCCATGAGCCGGCATGCATTTCATAGATATTCATGGGACGGCTGTAGGACTCATTTTCAGACTTATACTTCTGCCACTCCTCATCGTGCCACTCATAGCCGTCCAGATCGACATAAACAGAGGCATTATTCGGACGTGTTTCATAATGGTAAGCATAAGGATCCGACTTCATCACACATGAATAGTCATAGGTTTCAATGCTGTACTTGTAGATGGTATAGGGCGCAATGATATCAGCGATAAAGCATTCCCACACACCGCCGTCCGAACACCGGTTCATTCTGTGTACGGTTCTGTCCCAACCGTTAAAATCGCCGACAACAGAAACGCTCTTTGCATTAGGCGCCCATGTTCTGAACATAACGCCATCCTTGCCAAGCATATTTGCCTTATGAGCACCCATATATCTGTAGGCATGGTGATTTTCACCGCTGTGGAACAGATCAAGCTCGCTTCTCTGATAGCCTTCATTTCCGCCAAGCTGCATATATAACAACTCCTTTGTAATCAACTTCTGTTTAGTCAGTTTCATATATTCATATACACATATATAATAGCGCAATATTGGATAAATTTCAAGTCTTTTTTCAAGACTTTTTATGAAACATTATTAAAATTTTTACTTTATTTTCCAATAGAGAATTAAAGCTGCCAGAATAACCATTTATTTCCAATCTATAATAGCATTTTACAACTGTCGATTTTGCGCGGATTGTATGATTCCAAACATAAAAGCGGGCAGAATTCTGCCCGCTCCTATCGAAAAACCATCTTTCATTTCATACTTCTGCCCCCGTATCTTCTAAGGACGTATCTTCTGAGGACGTATCTTCTGAGGATTTCTTATTGAACAGGAGATATTTTCTCGCAAAGAAATTCCACAAAAAGACGACTGCCGTTGACACAAGCTTGCCAAGCATATAATACTTATCCGCCTCCCACAGCGGTCCGAACACTCCGGCTGCGCCGAGAACGTGCTGAAAAAACGCGATGATCAGGTCATTAAGCACCAGTCCCGCGCCTCCGATCAGAGCGAATCCCAGAAACTCCGCAAGCTTGTTTTTGATTTTAGAGTTTTTAAAGATCCAGAAGGTACTCAGTAGGTAATTGACCGCCAGTCCCACCAGAAACGATATAGTTGCCGAAACAACAAAATATATACCGAAGCATTCCGTCAGCAGGGTCATTACGCTGAAATCCGCCACAAACGAAAAACCGCCCACAAACAGATAGCGGAAAAACTGAACCCCTATATGATCGGTCTGCCCTACAAACAGTTCTTTGATCTTCATACGCTTTTCAGCACCCTCCATGCAGATATTTCAGATACAATATAATCGCGTCATTTTCCTGCCCTCACCTGATGCAGGCTGACGAAGAATCCGACGGCACACACAGCACACCGGATTGAATCAGTATTTATAGTCAACGACACTAATATCGGGGCTCTGATTCTCGTCTGTCACCTCGGTCGGTGCTTCTGCTGCGCAGAGGTGTCCACAGGACACCCGCACCCCTTGACCTCGGCAAGGGTGCACGGCACCCCTGCACCCCAAATTTTGAAAAGGGAATCTTTTAATGTCGCTTACTATACTTAACTTATATTTTACACGATACTGCCGAAGTTGTCTATTCTTTTTTTCTGTGTCCTGTTCTATGGATTCCATTCAAATTTGCTTGCATAAGCACCTGATATATGGTAGAATAACTATATATATGCATTTGGACCTGAAATGAGCCAGTTGATATAGTGCAGTGACAGATCATTAGGAAGGGAGTGAAAAACCAATGAACAGCATCTTCAGCAAAAGTATACGGCGCACGGCAGCGGTCGTGTTGATTCTGATGACGGTAATATGCTGTATGACACCCTTCAGTATCGCTGAGGAAGCTTTGTGCCTGCAATGCGGTCTGGTGACGGACTGCAATGCCGCCGCTTATATAAGGAGCGGCGATCTGGGAAATTCCGTGACATATACGGTCGATAACGACGGCGTCATGACAATTTCGGGCAAGGGTGAAATGTTTGACTATGCCGCCTGTCCGTTCAGCAAGGACAAGGAGGTGCTCAGACTGGTGAAGATCCTCATCGTGAAAGAGGGTGTGACCTCCTTCGGTACCAATGTTATTGACGGAATGAAGCATCTTGTGGATATCTATCTGCCTGTCAGCCTGAAAAAGGTCAACAAAAATGCGGTCATCAATTGTCCGTCGGTCGATAACATCTACTATGCAGGAGATTCTGACCAATGGGACGCGATCCGTATCGACAGCTCCAACACCGTGCTCGGTACGACCTTTATACATTATAATATCCGGACGGAATCACAGCTCAGTGAAATACTCGGCGGCGAAAGCTCAGAGATCTGGGGTGACCCGGAGCTTGCATCCAGTCTGCGTACACCGCGTTTTGAGTTAGAGGACAATCTGCCGCTGATCATCATCAGTATTGTCGCTGTTGTGGTGGTGATCGGCGGACTTTGCGGTCTTGATATATACAAGCGTATACAAAAGGATAAAAAAGACAGAGAAAAGGCGGCACGTAAGGCTGCCAGGGCCAAAGCAGCCAAAGAAGCCAGAGCAAAAGAAGCGGCACAGCAAAAGGCGGAATCAGAAGCCGCCATTGCACAGGTCAGAGCCGAAGCCGAAAAAGCCAGAGAAGAAGCAGAAAAAGCTAAGGCAGAAGCCGAAAAAGCTAAGGCAGAAGCGGAAAAAGCAAGGGCAGAAGCCGAAAAGGCAAGAGCAGAAGCGAAAAGTGCACATCACGATGAATGATGAATGAACAGACAATTCGCGGTGCGGTTTTCGGAGAGGATCTATACGGAGCAGCGGCTCCGTTTTTTGAAAAGCAAGGAGGATATATAAATGGTAAAAAGAAGATCAGCATTATTGATGGCTGTCATTTTGTCCGCTGTGACCCTGACGTCATGCGGCGGGTCGGAAACAGCCGGCTCTTCGGTCGTCAATCCTGCGGACAGCTCCCTCACAGAGAGTATGGCATCATCAGAGGACACCTCAGCCGGCGAGAGTGAAACCACCGAACTGCCGGAGTCGGAAAGTCAGGCGGCAGACGAGAGCAGTACGGACACGTCCACATCTCAGCAGTCCGACAGCTCTGTATCTGCCGGTTCATCAGGCAGTGAGAGCAAAATGGAATCCTCAACCCGTGAAAGTTCTTCCGCTCAATCCTCTGCCTCCGGTACAAGCAGCAGTTCACCGCAGAGCAGCACACAACCGCAGAGTTCTGTGCAGCCCCAAAGCTCCGTACAGCCGCAGAGCTCGGCGCAGCCCCAAAGCTCCGCACAGCCGCAGAGCTCGGCGCAGCCCCAAAGCTCCGCACAGCCGCAGAGTTCGTCTCAACCACAAAGCTCCGCTCAACCGCAAAGTTCGGCACAGCCCCAGAGTTCGGCACAGCCGCAAAGCTCTGTCCGTCCGGCGACATCTTCACGTCCTGCCGAACAGTCGAGCACACCGACACAGAGCAGCACAACAAGTGAATCCAGCCAGTCGGGCGGCGGCGGTACTGATCAGCCGAAGCCTGCCGCAGATATCGGCGGAGAGCAGCTTTATCAACAGCTTTTCAGTCTGGACAGTCAAGTGGTAATGCAGTTATCCGTGACGCAGGAGGAACTGAATAAATTACAGCAGGATTATAAAAAATACAAAAAGGTTCATTCCAAGTCGCCCATCTACCGCAAGGCCACGCTGACGATCAAGGTTGGCTCAACCACCTACACCATTGATGAGGTGGGAATCCGACTGAAGGGCAATACCTCGCTGGAACCCGTCTATAATGACGACGGAACCCTGAATCTCTCGCATTATAAGCTCAGCTTCAATGAAACCTTTGACGATGAAGCCTACTATGGCAGCAATGCCAAGGTCTGGTCGAACAAGGACGACCGCAAGGCAAGGAAAAACCGCCGTGTGGCTACCCTCAAGGAGCTGGATATCAAATGGAACAGAAACTATGACGACACCCATATCAGAGAGATCTATGCATCTGAAATATTCAGAGAGAGCGGTGTGCTGGCGCAGAGGATCGGACTTTCACAGCTCAAGTTCAACGGTTCTAATTACGGTGTCATGACGATCTATGAGCCGGTGGACGAAATATTCTTAGAGAGATATCTGCCCGCTTCTGCGCTCGGCGGCGACCTCTATAAATGCGGCTGGACAAACCGCGGCTGTACCTACGTCAAGAATGCTGTTACCTACGGTGTGGAAAACAAGGAAACAGGTACAAAATATAATTACAATCTCAAAACCAACAAAAAGAAATCGACCCATGCCGCACTCAAGAATCTGCTGAGTGTTCTGGCATCCAGTCCGAGCAAATCCAAGTTTGAGAGCGTGATCGATACCGATTATCTCGCGAAATTCCTTGCCGCAAGCTATTTTGTGGGCGATCCCGATGATATCAGGAACAACTACAACAACCATTATATCTATTTCAGAGCCGATACAGGCAAGGCGATCTTTATCCCCTATGATAACGACCGTACCCTCGGCGTTACATACGGCTATAATCCGGACGGTACGGGCATGACAGGAAAGTCACCCTTCTCGTCAACAGCGGCAGGTGCAGGCGGCAGCCAACAGAACCCAATGATCAAATACGCGATCCTCAACCGCAATGCCTACGCGCTGGACAAGTATAAGGCTGCACTTGCTTCCATTGCCGCATCAGACAGATGGAACGATGCTACCTTCAATGCCGCCTACAACAAGGCCAAGAGCCATTATCAGGACGTGGTCAGCCCGTCTGTCAGCTTTGAAAACGTAGAACGCGCCTTCCGGTTCAGTCTGGACGGCAGATTCACCTCCGGCGATGATGACAATATGTCTTTCTCGGAGTATGTCAGAAGAATCATGCAAACCTATCGAAATTCAATTTAAATAGAAAAGGAAGAAGATCATGGATTACATTGTATCAGAAAGAGTCAAGACTCTCAAACCGTCAGCTATCAGAGAAATTTTCAAGTATGCCGCAGACCCCTCTGTGGTGTCCCTCTCGGCAGGAAACCCCGCACCGGAAGCCTTTCCGTGTGAGGCGATCAGAAATATCTCGGACGAGATTTTTGCAAACGACCCTGTCGCGGCACTCCAGTACAGCGTGACAGAGGGCTATGCGCCGCTGAGAAAGGCTGTCAGCGATTTTATGAAAACCAAGTATAACGTCGGCAGGGACACCGATGACCTCATCATCACCTCCGGCGCACAGCAGGTCATGGATCTGCTGACAAAATCCACTGTCAACGAGGGCGACACCGTAATCTGTGAAGCACCGAGCTTTATCGGTTCGCTCAATTCGTTCCGTTCCTATAATGCCCGTCTTTGCGGTATTCCGCTGGAGCATGACGGTATGCAGCTTGACGCTCTCGAAAATGCTCTTAAAACCGAAAAAAATGTACGCTTTATCTACATCATTCCCAATTTCCAGAACCCTTCGGGTGTGACCACCAGCCTTGAAAAGCGCAAAAAGATCTATGACCTCGCAAAGCAGTACGGCGTAATGATCTTAGAGGACAATCCCTACGGTGAGCTGCGCATCAAGGGCGAGGATATCCCGCCGATCAAATCCTTCGACGAGGACGGCATCGTTGCCTATGTCGGTTCGTTCTCCAAAATCCTTTCACCGGGCATGAGATTGGGCTATGTGATCGCGCCCAAGCCGATCGTGCAGAAAATGGTCGTCTGCAAGCAGGGCGAGGACGTTCATACGAATATATGGGCGCAGATGGTGGCATATAAATTCATGACCGAATATGATTTTGACGGTCACCTCCGCACACTTCACGAAATCTACCGCAAAAAGGCGGATTTCTGCATGAAGCTGCTTGATGAGCATCTTGTACCCAACCATATTACCTATCAGCCGATCGAGGGCGGACTGTTTATCTGGTGTAAGCTGCCCGACGGTGTGGATATGCCGGACTTCTGCAAGCAGGCAGTATTGAGAAAGGTCTGTGTAGTGCCGGGTAATGCGTTCCTGACCGATGAAGCGGAACAGAGCAGCTCTTTCCGCATCAATTTCTCGACTCCCACCGACGAACAGCTTGAAAAGGGCATCCGTATTTTAGGCGAGCTTGCCAAAGAAGTGCTGTGATCCGATGATAATCCATCAATAAAGGAGATTTTTATAATGCCCGAAGCAACCGAAACAAAGGAAATACCGGAAAAGAAAAAGGTCATATTCAGTGCGATTCAGCCCAGCGGCACCTTTACCCTCGGCAACTATATCGGCGCACTGCGCAACTGGGTAAAGCTGCAGAACGATTACAACTGCATTTTTGCGGTCGCCGATCTTCATGCTATCACCGTCAGACAAGACCCGCAGAAATTCAGACAGAATATCTACGAAGCCTATGCCCTGCTGCTTGCCTGCGGCATTGACCCGCAGAAAAGTATGTTCTTTATCCAGAGCCATGTGCACACCCACGCAGAACTGGCATGGATCCTCAATTGCTATACCCAGTTCGGAGAGCTGTCCAGAATGACCCAGTTCAAGGATAAGTCACAGAAACACGCTGATAATGTCAATGCCGGTCTGTTTACCTATCCCTCACTCATGGCGGCGGATATCCTGCTCTATCAGGCGGATCTGGTACCGGTGGGTATCGACCAGAAACAACACTTGGAGCTTTCAAGGAATATTGCCGAGAGATTCAACGGCATCTACGGCAACACGTTTACCGTTCCCGAGCCGTATATCGCCGAGGTCGGCGCAAAGGTATGCTCTTTGCAGGAGCCGACAAAGAAGATGTCGAAGTCGGACGAAAACGTCAACTCGTGGATCGCCATGCTTGACAGTCCCGATGTCATCATGAAGAAATTCAAGCGCGCGGTGACGGATTCTGAAGCCGTTGTCAGAGTAGGCGAAGGCAAGGACGGCATCAACAACCTGATCGGCATTATGAGTGCCGTAACGGGCAAGACCGCCGATGAGATCACCGCCGAATTTGAAGGCAAGGGCTACGGCGATTTCAAGACCGCCGTGGGAGAGTGTGTGGTGGAAATGCTCCGACCGATTCAGAAGCGTTTCGGCGATTATATCAAAAACAAGGACTATCTTGCCGAGCAATACCGTAATGGTGCAGCTTTTGCGGAGAAGCTTTCCCGCCGTACACTCGACAAGGCAATGAAGAAAATCGGCTTTGTGGCAAAATGATGAACCTGAAACTGTGTAGGAGGAGATCATTTGTCTGAGAATACAGCACCAAAGAGAGTCATGCTTGTGGTGAATCCCAAGGCGGGCAACGTTATGACCAAGACCTCTGTCGATGAGCTTTCAGAGATGTTTACGGCACTATCCTGCGAAACAGCGATTTATTTCACCTCGCCGGAATACAGCGCCGAATATCTTGTCAAGGAACACGCCGAGGAAGTGGATATCGTGGTATGCAGCGGCGGTGACGGCACGGTAAATGACGTGATCAAGGCGGAAATGCAGCTTGAAAAGCGCGTGCCGATCGGCTATATTCCCGCGGGCACGACCAACGACCTTGCCCGCAGTCTGGGACTTCCGAAAAATCCTAAAAAAGCAATACGGAACATTGTGGAAGAAGCACCCCTGCCCTATGACGTCGGCAGCTTCAACGATGACTATTTCGCCTATATCGCTGCTTTCGGCGCTTTTACAGAGGTATCCTATTCCACCTCACGCAAGGCAAAAAACATCTTCGGCAGGACAGCCTATATCTTTTCCGCTATGAAAGCCCTTCACAAACCGAAAAGCTTCCATGTACAGGCGGATATCGACGGCGGAAAATATGAGGGAGATTACTGCTTCTTTGCTGTGACCAATTCCACCTCTGTGGCTGGTGTGTTCCGCTATGAGGGGGATAAGGTGCATTTTACGGACGGAAAATTCGAGGTGCTGATGATCAAAAGCCCCGACAGCCTTAAAACTGCTATTGGCGTGGTACTTTCCATGTTCAATAAATCCTATAAGCACCGAAACATTCAGTTCTTTCACGCTTCCAATCTGACGATCAACTGTGATGTCCCCCTTGACTGGACACTGGACGGCGAACACGCTCACACCGAAGGCACGGTGCATATTGCCAACAACTGCCGTGCCGTGGAGATCATCAGACGCTCCCGCCACAAAAAAGAAGAATCATAGTATATTCAAACAATCGCAGGTTATACGCGCAGCCGCATAAGCATAAAGTTTCGCCAGCCTTTTCAAAGGCTGCGGTTTCCAAAGGCAGAGCCTTTGGTTGCTGTCCGCAGACAGCGAAACTCCCCGGGGGGGCGGGGGCTTTGCCCCTGATATCCGTTGCTATCGGTCGTAACAAAACGGACGGTCAGAGATCATCTGACCGTCCGTTTTCATTTTATGCTGTAAAGAGCTTTTCAAGTTTTTCGGCAGCCGTTGCCGCGTCCTCATTGATAATGGACTCGATCTTACCGCTGTCGCAGGCGGCGGCAGAATCGGGAGAAATGGGCATTCTTGCAAG
This sequence comes from uncultured Ruminococcus sp., assembly GCA_902773325.1. Lineage (GTDB taxonomy): Bacteria > Bacillota > Clostridia > Oscillospirales > Acutalibacteraceae > UBA1213. The sequence continues at coordinate 23,566 of CACYDW010000113.1, read as the reverse complement.
AATGTCAAGGCTGTATTCCTTAGCGATCTGCTCCAGCTTGCTTTCACCGAAGGGATAGTGCTTCTTGCCGCAGTCGGGACATACATAATAACTCATGTTCTCGATAACACCTAAAATAGGAATGTTCATCATCTCTGCCATTCTGACCGCTTTTTCTACGATCATGGAAACCAGCTCCTGCGGGGAGGTGACGATCACAATGCCGTCAAGCGGGAGGGACTGGAAAACCGTCAGCGGAACATCACCTGTTCCGGGGGGCATATCGACAAACATATAGTCAATGTCCTTCCAGACAACGTCCGTCCAGAACTGCTTGACCGTGCCCGCTAAAATCGGACCGCGCCATACGACAGGGTCGGTTTCGTTCTCCAGCAGGAGGTTGACGGACATGATGTCGATACCGGAGTGGGTAGTCACGGGAATAATGCCGTCCTCGCTGCCCATTGCCCTTTCCCTGATACCGAATGCCTTCGGAATAGACGGTCCTGTCACATCAGCGTCCAGAATCGCGCAGTGGTAGCCCATTCTCTGGAACATTACAGCCAGAAGTGAGGTGATCGTAGACTTTCCTACGCCGCCCTTACCGCTGACAACACCGATGACCCGTTTCACCGAGCTTGCCGCATTGAGCTTTTCGGTCATGTCCTGTGCAGCCTCTCTCGAGGAACAATTCTCGGAGCAGCTGCTGCAATCGTGTGTACATTCTTCTGCCATGATTTTTTTCTCCTTTGAAAAAGAAATAATAATGAAATAATATAATAGGATACCCTGTTTCTGCGGTATGATACACCGTCGGACAGGGTTATGAAATAACAGGTGCAGCTTATTGAGGGGTATCAGTCCTCAGAGCTGTCGGAGTCCTCATCAGTGTCGTTGTCGGTGTCGGTGTCGCTGTCGGTGTCCTCCTCCGCGTCACCAACCTCATCGGCGGTATCCTCTGTATCGGTATCGCTCTTGTAGTTGGCAATAAAGTCGTCATCGTCCTCTTCCTCTTCCTCATCGGAATCGGTTTCTTCCGTATCGCTTTCAGCATTTTCCTCGTCCGTGTCGGAATCGTCATCATTCTCTTCCTCATCGGACGTATCCAGCTCATAACCGCTCACAAAGGTATAGGGAATACCGTAGCCGAGCAGAAGTGATGCCAGAAGCATGACCTCCGAATAAGCCGAGATCTGTGCGCCGAGGGGGAGGGATGTGACGATCGATGCGATGATCACATAGAGCGCGGGCAGATCGAGAATAATCAGCGTTGCCGGTGAGAAGCGTTTGATTTGTTTGCCGTCACCGATTCTGGTGGCGAAAAACAGTATCAGACCGATCACAACAAACAATATGGCGGTGATAAGCGTTTTGATGGGCTTCTGTAATCCGGTCGCACCGTCAAGCAGATTGATGAACATATAAGCGCAGACAATGCTTGCCAGACAGAGAAAAGCCGAAAAAATCAGCTCTGACGTATTGATCTTTTTTTTCATGGATTCCATTTCCTTTCCTTTTGCGGCAGATATCGCCGCGGTATATTCTGATGCAGAGATCGTCTGCATTTCAGACAGTACGCTTTTTGGCGGCAATGCACAGCCAGCCCTTTTCCTCTGTACGGTCGATCACACACAGAGAAGGCGGCAGTGCTGCCAATACATCGTCCTCGCGGGTGTCGATAATACCGCTCATAATATAGACGGTGTTCTCATTCATACAGCGTTCGATATCTCCCGAAAGCATGATGATGGCATCAGCAACGATGTTGGCGGTAATGACATCAAATGTGCCGTCAATTTTGTCGGCAAGGTTGCCCCTGACGGCGGTATAGCGGTCATCTACGGCATTGAGCCTTGCATTTTCGACAGATGCCTTGACAGCAAGCTCGTCAATGTCGATGCCGACAGCCGAATCCGCGCCGAGCAGCAGCCCTGCAACGGAAAGAATACCGCTGCCGCAGCCTACGTCAAGCATGGTACTGTGGGGCTTGATATACCTTTCGAGTGCCTGTAAGCACAGGCGGGTGGTTTCGTGCGTACCCGAGCCGAAGGCAACGCCGGGGTCGAGGTTCATAACGATCCTGCCCTCCGCTTCGTAGTCATCTATCCAGACGGGACGGATCAGCAGCTTTTCACCGATCTTCATAGGGATGAAGTATTTCTTCCAGTTTTCAAGACAAGCCTCCACATCGCAGTCGCCCGAAGAAAGCTTATAGGCGATGCCTTCCGCTTTTAGCCGCTCTCTGAGAAAGGCAATCGCTTCAGCGGGGTTATCCTCGGGACTGATATAGATATGTACCTTTCCTTTGGTACGGTCTTGCTTGAGAAGCTCCTCATCGATCATGTCGATGTTGGCGATTTCGAGAACCTCCTGCTCCAGATGGGAGTAATCCTCGATATAGATGCCGTAGGGCACGGTCATCTGGGCAATACTGCCGGCGGTGTCGATGTCTTTGGCAGCTACCTCTGCCGTAATTTCAGTCCAGTTCATGGTGTTTCTCCTGTGCAGTGTTTTTTTCCGTGCTTTGGACAACAGTGTCCGTGCTTGTGCTTGCCGTGGGGGGGCAGTGCGGGAAATCCGGAAATATAAACATCACCCTCCACCTTAATGTTATTGTTGCTGTAAAGATTATCAGAGCCGTTGAATTTCCCTGCCAGAAGCACTCCGGCAATAAAACCGATGGCAGCAGCGGGCAGCGCGATCAGCAGTGCCGTTTTTTTATTGATATCCATGCTGAGGTTACCTCCCTATAAAAAAATCGTTCCTCACCTATTATAATGCAACACAGCCATAATTACAATAACCAAAATTGCCGAAATCCGATTTTGTAAATGTGTTTTCTGAAAAAAGCCGCCGCACAGCGGCAAACGCACACTGTACAGCGGCTTGTAAAGATCAATTCTCAGCAACGATCCATTATTTGAGAATGATGACCGATGAAGCGGGCATTGTAACGGTCTGACCCGAAACAGTCATCTCCTTTTTATCGCTGTCGGCAGCAGAAGCACTGCCCTCCTCGGCGGAAGTCAGCCCTCCGAGGATATCGTCAACACTCGGTGCTCTGCCTGTGTCGGCTTCTTCTGCTTCACACAGCAGATAACCCCTGACCTCACTGATGGTAAAGTCGCTTGCCGGTACTTCGATGGTTGTGTTCTGATCGGAAAGATTGAAAATAACCAGTACCTTAGAGCCGTTATACTCCGTCACATAGCCGGCAGCACCGGTCTGACCGAGATCAAGTGCTTTCAGCTTGCCCCTTGCAATCTCGGGATTCTGGTTTTTGAGGGCAATGACCTTCTTGTAGAAGGTGAGCAGAGAATCCTCATCAGCAAGCTGTTCCTCTACAGACTTATCCGGCACAGCCGTGTTGGTCGCATTGGAAACCTGCTTGACATAACCGGTCTGATCTGTTGATGACCAATACATACCCGTGCGTTTGTCGGGGTCGGTCTGAGAGCCGGTCATTCCGATCTCCTCACCGTAATAGATAAAGGAGTTGCCGGGTGAAAGCAGATAGAGTGATGCGGCAAGACGTTTGCCGGTGTTGGTCATAATGAAGCCTGCACTGCGGGCGGTGTCATGGTTCGAAAGGAAGGGTGCGTCAATCGCGGCGGGGTTCAGACCTGTGATGGTTTCCTGCCATGACTGGAGATATTCGACATACTTCTGAGCGTTGCTCGTTTTGACCGCACTGTAGACCTTGCCGGATGCGCCCTGATCGTCGAAATTAAAGAAGCTGTCGGCACCGGATTCATAGAATTTGGAGATCGTAATGCCGTCCGACCAGCATTCACCGACCATATATACATCTTCCTTTTTGGATTTCGCATAGTCATACAGCCATTTCAGGTCTGCAATGGAATCCTTGTTGCCTGTGCTTTCATACCACATAACAGCGTCCAGACGGAAGCCGTCCACACCGATATCGAGCCAGAAGTCAACGATGGATTCAATTTCCTTTCTGACCGTTTCGTTGGTGAGGTTCAGATCGGGCATATCGCTGTCAAACTCACATTCATAATACCAGTCCGGCGCTTTGGAGGTTCTCCAGCCTGTGCCTTCAGCTTCCTTACTGAAATGATAATACTGTGCATAGCCGTCGGTTTTTCCCTCTTTCAGTTCCCTGATAGCATTTTTATACCATTCATGGCTTGCAGAGGTATGGTTGATGACAAGGTCAATGATGACATCAATGTTGCGCTTGTGTGCTTCCTCAAGCAATTCCTTGAAATCGTCCAGCGTACCGTAGGCAGGGTCGATATCCTTATAATTGGTGATATTATACTTATGATAGGACGGTGACGGCATGACCGGCATCAGCCAGATGCCCTCTACACCGAGATCGTCAGTGGTTTCGGGGTTGCCGTCATTCAGATAATCGAGCTTGTGGATAATACCCTTGAGGTCGCCGATCCCGTCACCGTCAGAATCGTAGAATGAGTAGGGAAAGATCTCATAATAGGTTCTGTATTTATCCTCTGACGGCTTATAGGATACCGACCCGAAGCCGCCGTTTTCCGGGAGCTTCAGGGCATTGGGATCCTCCGAAGCCTGAGCCGGTTTCTGAGATGCACTCTCCGATGCAGTGCCTTCCTCTGAACCGGAGGATTCGTCCGGCACATTGCCCCGGACGGTCGCTGCACAGCCGCCGAGCAGCACGGTACCTGTTATCGCGCCTGTAAGCAGCAGAGCAAACAGTCTTTTTGCTTTCATTCTGACTTCATTCCTTTCTTGAATGATTCTTGTTCTTATTATAAAAAAGGCAGGGAAGCCTTTGAGCGTGCGTCCCTGCCTTATATTTGTTTGTTTGCCGAAGAAGCCGATATCAGCCCTTAACAGCACCGCCTGTAACGCCGGCAACATAGAATCTCTGCATGACGATAAAGAGAATCGTGATCGGGATCGCTATGAGCACAGAGCCTGCGCAGAACGTTGTGAAGTATCTGGTGATGGTCTGGTTGCCAAGCATTTCGTAAAGACCAAGTGCAACGGTATAGTTGTCGGCATTAGCCTTCATGAAGTAGCTGACAAAGATGTAGTCTGCCCACGGACCGATAAAGGTCGTGAGGGCGGTATAAACTACGATCGGCTTTGAAAGCGGGAGAATAATGATCCAGAAGATCTGGTTTCTTGTTGCGCCGTCGATTTTGGCTGCTTCATCGAGCGAACGCGGAATGGTGTCAAAGAAGCCCTTTGAGATCTGATAGCCAAGGCCTGCACCGGCGGAATATACGATAACCAGTGCAAAGAGGTTCTGCTTCAGACCGAAGATATCCATGATGTTGTAAACAGCAGCCATAGACATGAATCCGGGGAACATACCCAATACAAGACCGAGGTTCAGGAAGGTTTTACGGCTCTTGAAACGCAGACGTGAAAGCGCATAGGATACCATCAGGATAAACAGCGTCGAAATAACGCAGGAGCATACCGCAACGATCAGGGTATTGAGAAGCCATTTGCCGTAGGGGAACTGATCGTCGGTGAAGAGCCTGATGTAGTTATCGAAGGTAAGCTTCTTAGGGAACAGATAAGATGTGGTGATACCCGGTTCGCCTCTGAACGACTGCAGGATAAGCCATACAATAGGAGCAATCCAGATAACAACCATCACAGAGAGTACAATGTAGATCACCACGTCAGCTGCTTTTCTTTTCGCAGCATAACCGGTACGCATTTGTGCATTTGATTGTGTCATGAGAATTCCTCCTCGTTCTTTGATGCCTTCGACATATTAAAGGTAATCAGTGAACCGGTAGCACAGATCACGAAGATGATGATACCGAGAACCGCCGAAAGGTTAAAGTCAGAGTTGACTTTTGTCAGCTTATACAGCCATGTTACCAGAAGGTCCGTCTGACCTGACTTATAGTAGGAGGTCGGGCTGGGACCGCCGCCTGTAAGGAAGTAAATAACGTTGAAGTTATTGATATTTCCTACGAATGAAGAAATCAGATAGGGTGTGGTGACGAAGAATATGTAGGGGAATGTGATCTTGGTGAACTGCTGAACAGCATTTGCACCGTCGATCCTTGCACTCTCATAGAGATCCTCGGGAATGTTCATCAACAGACCGGAAGAGATCAGCATGGTATAAGGAATACCAACCCACATATTAACGATAATAACGGTACATCTTGCCCATGTAACATCACTCAGGAAGGGATAGTTAGTACCGAGCAGGTTGTTGATCGCACCTGTACCGGAATCACCGAGGATCATTCTCATACAAAGCAGGGTTACGAACTGCGGAACGGCTGCTGTGATGACGAACATGGTTCTCCAGAATGCCTTGAACCGGATGGTCTTTTTGTTGATCAGAAGTGCAAGGATAATACCGAAGATATAGTTGGTGAAGGTTGCGAAAACAGCCCAGACGAATGTCCAGACAAGGATCTTGCCAAAGGTCTGGTTCTTTTCGGGGTTAGAATAGAATACATCCGCGAAGTTATTGAAGCCTACCCACCAGTAGATGTTTCCGGGGGGCTGATGCTGCTTATCATAATTGGTAAATGCCATGAAGATGGTGAATACGATAGGAAGGATCGTAAAGACAATGAGCAGAAGGATCGGCAGAGCAAGAAGTGTAACATGGAAACGCTCATCAAGGAACATTTTCAGTTCTTCGATACCGTTGATCGGAGTCTTGCCCTCAGCGATGATCTGCTGTGATTTGTATGCGCTCTTGATATTGGTGATATAAAGCGCAAAAAACGCGATCGTAAGCATGACTGTCATGGCAAAATAGAGGAGCACCCTGTTAGAGTCATCCAGCGTATCAAGATTTACGATCTTCTGTGTACCAAACATAGGGTCGATCTCATACTGCGGCGGTATCGCACCGATCGCACCGTCTACGAACATACCCTTTTCTACTTCTACGTTCATGGAATAGATCTTGCTGATATATGTCCAGCCGGTACTGAACATATAGTAGAAGTAGGCTGCCTGGATAGCAAGGAAAATAAGTCCCTTGCCCAACTGCTTGTGCATCATGCTGCCGGCACCCATGATCAGGTAGGAAAGCTTTGTTCCTGCATCGCCGGAGGTGAATGTTTTGCCGTAATTCTTGAAGCCGTTGCCGATAAAGCTGAATATTGCTTTCAGTACAATACCGATCATCTTGAATAACTTGGCAAAAGCTCCGGGAATGCCCGTGAAGAATGACTTGATGTTATAAGCGATCTTCTGACCCCTCGTCATCTGGACATAGTCAAGATAATTCATTCATATACAACTCCTTTATATGGATTTTTTCGTCTGCGGATCGACGGGAATTGAGAGCAGTCCGCCATAGCAGCGGACTGCCCGTCAATTCTGTCCGATCAACAAAGCATGAATTCAATTACCGATGATGACTCTGATTACTTCATCTGTCCTTCAAGCTCGGCAAGCTGCTTTTCAAGTTCGCTGTCGTCGATCTTACCCTTTTCGGTAACGATCGTACTGCCAAAGCCGCCGATGTTGGAGGCCCAGTAAACACCGCCGACAGAGCTGCCCTGCGGATGAGCAAAGGGAAGCTGTGCCTGAATAGCCTGGAGTGCAGGATCATTCTTTACAACGTCGGTTGCAAGAGCTGCATTTGCTGTGGGAATCAGACCTCTTGTGTTGTAGCGCTTGAGCTGTGAATCGGGATTAGTGAGGTAATATGCAAGAGCCTGAGCAGTGATCGGGAATTTGGTGAATGCATTAACACCTACAAGCTTATAGCCGCCGAAGGAATCGAGCTGAACCTGCTGGTCGTTCATGAGAACGGTGGGCAGCTTAGCAGCGCCGAGGTTATCTGCGCCGACGATATTCTTCAGATCGGGTCCGCACCATGTACCGATAACGGCTGCTGCGAGCTTGCCCTCCTGGAAGCCCTGAACAACAGCGGCATTATCACCTGCTGAACCCGGCTGTGCCATGAAGCCTGAATCAACCATGGATGCGAGGTGGCACATTGCCTTTGCTGCAACAAGACCCTCAGGTGTTGCGTAATGTGCTATCTGCTTGCCGTCCTTATAGGAAATCTCACAGCCTGCGGAGAAGAAAAAGCTTGTGTTGTACCAGCCGTTTGTCAGGTTGAGGTACACGCTCTTGCCTGCTTTATTAGCAGTTGCGATCATTTCGTCCATGTTCTCAACCATGCTGGGGTCTGTATAGACTCTCTTGTCATAGTACATGAAGTAGCCGTTATCGGAAGTCTTGGGGAATGCGTAGGGCTTATCGCCTGAGAGAACAACTGCAACGGAGTCGGCGGAGTTGTTAGCGATAACGTTGTTGTAGAATACCTGACCTACCGGAGCAAGAGCCTTGGTTTCAACCATGGTTGAAAGCTGGTCGTCTGCAAAGCTGAATACGTCTGCGCCGTCCTTGGGGCTTTCGTTGATCTTACCGCCGGACTGATCCTCACCGACTGTCTGCTGCTTGACCTTGATGGTGTATCTGCTGTCTGCATAAAGCTCGGTGAATTCCTTAGCAAGGCTCTTCTCAAAATCTCTGTCATCGCCTGAGCACCACATGGTCAGGTTGATGGTACCGCCGGCAGTCTCTGCTTCAGTAGCGATTGCATCCTTAACCGTCTGAATCATTTCCTCGCTGTACATATCAACGGTAGAAACGTCTGTTGTGCTTGCAACGCTCCCGCCGCCGTTAGACGGAGTAGTCGTCGTGCCGCCGCCTGATGAACCTGTTTCTGTCGGACCGCAGCCTGCAAAAGCACCTGCTGCCATCATAGCGGTAAGAACCAGAGCTACCGCTCTTTTTGATTTACTTGCCATAATAATGACCCTCTTTCTGTAAAATAAAGTTTTTCATGCACCGCCGGGGTGCCTCCTGGCGCAGAATGGCAGTCGGCTCACAGCCCCGCAGGGGGGGGTACAAGCAGACAGTCTGCCGCCACTGTAATAATCATATCATACAGGACATCTATTTTCAACGGCTTATTGTTATTTTTTATCATATTCATAATAACTTGCATATATCTTTGTGTAGTTTTACCTGTAAATATCCAAATTTTGTCGTATTGTATATTTTGTTGAAAAATTTATGTGTATAATATCCATTTTATTTTTGTGCATTATTACCATAGTCATTTTAAACAAATTATTAAAATGGCTGCAAAGTCACAGCTTTTTAATTTATTATTTGTTATTATTCTTCTTATCCGGAAAAATAAATCGGATATTTGTCAAATTATACAAAACCCTCCGGCAGGTTTTCCCATGCTGTTTGAATAACATTTCACAGGACTTTTTGTGCATAAACCTCAAAAATACAGCGGTATTCACCGCTGTCACAGCACTCTGCACCTGCATATTATGCAATAGTATGCTTCCGGGAGGTTTCACCATGGCTATTGCACAGCTCCTGCTGCTTTGTGCAGCAATGAATATAGATTCTCTCAGTATCGGACTGTCCTGCGGAATGGGCGGCATCAGACTTCCCCTTCGCAACAAGCTGACCATCTGTCTGGTTTCGGCGGCACTCACCGGTGCGGGCATCTTCACAGGCGGACTGCTCTGCGGAATGATCCCTCCTGTTTACGGCAGACTGGCAGGTGCTTTGCTGCTGTCCCTGCTGGGGCTGTATACGCTGTGCAGGGCTGCGTTTCCGCGAAAAAGCAGCAACGCTTCACACACCTCAGACGGCATTATCGGAATGTCTGCGCGGATTCTCGGCGACCCGTCGGAATGTGACATTGACGCCTCAAAGACAATTGATTTCAGGGAAGCCGTTGTCATCGGCATTGCGCTCTCTGCCGACTCCTTTGCCTTCGGCATCGGAACGGGCATCAGCGGCGGCACAGAATGGTTCGTACCGTTTGTATGTGCGCTCATACAGCTTCTGTTCTTATACATCGGTGAAAAAGCCGCCGAAAAACTGCGCCGCCGCCTTTCCCTGAACGGCAGGACACTCGGCATTCTGTCGGGGCTGATCCTGATCATCACGGGAATTCTCAGGGCGGCAGCATAACAGGCGGGGAATTTGTATATATATTAGGCAGATAAAGATAATGGAGCGTGAATATATGGATTGGCACAGCATGAGCGGCAGGCAGACGGAGGAATACCTCAAAACCGACCGCAAAAACGGACTGACCACCGGAGAAGCCCGACGCAGACTGAACCGGGACGGGAAGAATATACTCACACAGAAGAAAAAACAAAGCGTCATCTCCAAATTTTTCATGCAGTTTGCGGATTTCATGGTACTGATACTTCTGGCAGCAGCGGCGATCTCCTTTATCACGGCATTTTCGGGTGACGGCGACTTCATTGAACCGATCATGATCCTGCTGATCGTCATCATCAATGCTGCTGTCGGCACAATACAGGAATGCCGCGCCGAACGGGCGATCGACTCCCTCAAAAAGCTGTCCTCCCCCCATGCACGCGTCATCAGAAACGGCAAGGTCACCGAAATTCCCTCGGAAGAGGTGGTTATAGGCGACATTCTCTCTGTCCGTGCAGGCGATCTGGTCTGTGCCGATGCACGGCTCGTAGAAAGCACTGCGCTCAGGGCGGAGGAATCCGCACTTACCGGTGAATCCGTACCGTCCGAAAAACAGCATGACGTCATTACTGCCGCTTCCGCCGCTCCTGCCGACAGGGTCAACATGATTTTTTCCTCCACCTGCATTACCTCGGGGCACGCGCTGGCAGTCGTCACTGCCACGGGCATGGACACGCAGGTCGGAAAAATCGCCGCCATGATCGACAGCGAGAAGCCGCCCGAAACACCCCTGCGGAAAACACTTGCCCGCACCGGAAAGATCCTCGGCATCGGTGCGCTGATCGTATGTGCCGTCATCTTTGTTCTGGGTGTTTTACAGAGGATACCGCCGCTGGATATGTTCATGATCGCCATCAGTCTGGCAGTAGCGTCTATTCCCGAAGGACTGCCCGCCGTTGTCACGATCGTTCTTGCTCTGGGTGTACGGAAAATGGCTCTGCACCGTGCCATTGTGCGGCATCTGCCCGCCGTAGAAACACTCGGCAGTGCCTCCGTGATATGCTCCGACAAAACAGGCACACTCACCCTGAACAAAATGACCGTTACTGCCCTTTCTGCCGCGCACCGTCCCGTAAGTACCCATTCACAGGACGGCAGCATGATCCTCACCCTCGGCACACTTTGCAGCAACTGTACTGTTGAAAAAGATGCACCCTCGCGTTTTGACACCGGACACCTGCGCATCATCGGCGACCCTACCGAAAATGCCATCGTCAAAGCCGCCGCCGACATCAGTCTGCACAAGGAAAAGCTCGACACGCAATATCCGCGCATCAATGAATTCCCGTTCGACTCCGGACGCAAACGCATGACCACCGTTCACAAGCTGCCCACAGGCGGATACAGGGTCATCACCAAGGGCGCGCCCGATGTGCTTCTGCCGCTTTGCACCTCGTTCAGGGAAAACAACATCACAGCCCTTGCCGAAAGCGAACGCAGCCGTATCCGCCAGCTCAACGATACCCTTGCCCAGAAGGGCATGAGGGTGATTGCCGTCGCCTTTAAGGATATGCCCTCCCCTCCCGAAACCGCCCCGCAAGCCGAAAGCGGACTGGTATTCTGCGGTCTGATCGGCATGACAGACCCGCCGCGTCCACAGGCAAAGGCAGCCGTCAGCCGCTGCAAAAAGGCGGGTATCCGCCCCGTAATGATCACCGGCGACCATATTGTCACGGCAAAGGCGATCGCCTCGGAACTGGGCATTTACTCCCCCTCCGACAAAGCCATGACCGGTGCAGAGCTTGACCGCACCGATCAGTCATCGCTTGAAAGGGTCATCTTTGCATACACCGTATTCGCGCGTGTATCCCCCGAACACAAGGTTCGCATTGTCAAGGCATTTCAGGCGCGCGGCGCAGTGACCGCCATGACAGGTGACGGTGTTAACGATGCACCCGCCCTGCGCTGTGCGGATATAGGCTGCGGCATGGGAAAAAGCGGTACAGACGTTGCCAAAAATGCCTCCGACATGATTCTCACCGACGACAACTTTGCAACCATCGTTGAAGCAGTGGAACAAGGCAGGGGCATCTTTGAAAACATCAGGAAAACCATTCATTTTCTGCTTTCGAGCAACATCGGCGAAATACTGACGGTGCTCTGCGCCTTTCTGCTGAAGCTGCCCTCACCGCTTTTAGCGATCCAGCTCCTCTGGGTCAATCTTGTCACCGACTCTCTCCCCGCCCTCGCCCTCGGCGCAGAGCCTGTTGACCCCGATATCATGGAAAAGCCGCCGGCAGACAGACATCACAGCATCTTCGGCGGCGGCATGGGACGCAGTATTATCATTGAGGGGCTGTTTATCGGCGCACTTGCCTTTCTCGCCTTCACCATCGGCAGAGTATTTTTTGACGGCGGCGGCGAACCCGTTATCGGCAGAACCATGACCTTTGCCGTCCTCAGCCTCAGCCAGCTTGTACATTCCTTCAACCTGCGCAGTGAGCATTCTCTTTTCAAGATCGGACTGTTCGGCAACATGAGCCTGATACGGGCATTCTTAGCAGGCGCATTCATGCAGATTTCGGTCATTTCGATTCCCTTTTTTGCCTCCATCTTCCACGCTGCACCACTCAGTCCCCTCCAATGGCTCATCGTTGCACTCCTCTCCCTCGCTCCCCTTCCCATTGTGGAGCTTGAAAAATTCCTTTCTGATACCAATAGAAAGGGCTGAACAAAAGCAAGCACTGAATCAATCCTGCCGTGCAGTCGGAATACCGGGTTGATTCAGTGCTTCTTTGAATTTTTTTGTAATGCGTTGGTGTTGCGCTCCCAGAAAACGCCGTCTGTATATCCCTGTATGGAGGAATCGCTCTCTGCCATTTCCAATCGTTTTTCTGCCCATACGCAGTACCGGTCATTGATCTCTATTCCGAGATAATGTCTGCCGAGCTTTTTGGCTGTGACGGAGGTAGAGCCTGAGCCGAGAAACGGGTCAAAAACCACATCACCGGGGTTGGAGCTTGCGAGTATCAGCTTTGCCAGCAGCTTTTCCGGTTTTTGTGTCGGGTGCGCCGTGTTTTCGGGCATAGACCAGTAAGGAATGGAGATGTCGTCCCAGAAATTGGACGGATAGGTATTCCGGAAGTTTCCCTCTGCGGTTTCCTCCCAGTCTTTAGGTTTGCCATCGACTTTATAGGGGGCAATGACCCTTCTGCGTACCATGACAGCCTCCACGTTGAACGTGTATGTATCGGATTTCGTAGCAAACCATATATCCTCCATACCGTTTTTCCAGTTCGACAGCGCTCCCCGTCCTTTCTCCCGCTGCCACGTGATCCTGTTCTGAATGTGGAAATACTTTTTCAATACCCGCCCCACTGACGGACTCGAAGCCCAGTCACAGCAGACATATACCGTGGCATTGTCTTTAAGGACGGGAAGAATCGCCTGTACCCATGATTCCGTATACTCCTCATAACACTCATCAGACTGCTTTCTGAATTTTTTCCCGTGAAAATCCTTGTCCAGATTATACGGCGGGTCGGCGATCAGCAGATCCACAAAGCCCTCCGGCAGATACGGCAGCACCGCAAAGGTATCCCCTCTCACGGTCTTGTCAAGGATACGCTCTGTGTCTGCGGGTTCTGTAACAGTGATACACCTGTCCAGATAGCAAGCACCCTCCTCGATGCTCAGATCAATGGTTTTATTTCTTCCTGCCTTCATGCGCCGACTCCTTTCTATGATGCGAATAGAATTCCTCTCCTGTGTCGAGGCAGAGTAAATTACCCTTTAGATACCAAATTCCCGAAGGGTATCCACCTTCGGGAACAGTAAGTCATTTAAGAGCTGTCAGAAGCTATAAAGCAATCGATTTCCATTTTCCCACAGTTCTTTAATCTCCATCATCGCCAAGTTCTTTTTTATAAAATGCTGTAATGCGGTTGAGCATATTTTTCCTTTGCTGGCTTACAAATTGTTCAATCCACGCGAAATCTATTTCACCCTGTTCGTTAACGGGCAAGGTTATTGTTGACGACAAAAAAGCCCGATCCACATCACGAACAAGCCCTGATAACAGATAAGGAGATAAGCTGCCAAGAACCGTTTCAAAATAAAGACCTATATACTTATTCATTTCAAACTTAGGTGTAATAGTACGTACAAATTGACCGGCATACCAATCCCGCTCACGGTAGAAAAAGGTCATTTGTAGTAATCCAAGGCTAAATATTCCCGGTGGATTCAGTCCTTTATCGCTTATAAACCCTGTAACATCACAAATTCCCCGGTTTATGGACGTGCGTGTAATATAGTCATATTCTTTGTTCGTCACCTCTGTTAAACGATCCTTGTTGTAGCTCGGTGTTTTAGCAATGGTAAACAATTCCTCAACAGAAAATTCCTTCTTTTTCTTATCAACGCGCGAATGATCTGCAAAGCTGTGACGAATCTGCTCTGCTATAACGCTTGTTTCCCACGCAAAGTGTGAGCTGATAACTCGTTCAAAATCGCCATTTGTCGGTTCCATATTCACTTTTTTATGCTGCTCAAAATTCCAGTCCTTTCCGCTGTCTGTTATAGTATCTTCACAATAAACACTATCTAAATCCCACAGATCAGAATGAAAGGCAGCATTATTGCGCGCATGCAGTCCCAATTTGAAAATCAGATACAGATCCTGATATCGTTCTGCCGGATGATCCACATCACTTATGCATCGCTCTGTCCGCTTATATCCATCATTTCGGAAGTCGATAAACTTAACTACATCGTAATCAAAATTATGCGGCTTTCCGGCTTCAAAGATATATATGCTCGTTTGTACAACCGCATTTGGGTTAAACAAATCCGAAGGCATTTTTATACTTGCAAGCATTCTGTGCTTTTTCAAAATGCTTTGGTTTGTCATAACAGCCTTGCCGGCACCTGCCGAATCCTGTATAATAACTGCACCCCTGCCGCCTTTTTCCATGTGGTCAAGCCCAAACTCAAAAAAAGGCATTCCACAATCCGTATACGAAAACGGCGGATTCAGCAGTAACCGATCTGCCTTAAAATCCTCATAAATTGATAAGGGAGTTTTGAAGGTGTCAGCCTTTTGTATTTGTGTACTGCCATCGCCTCGCAAAATCATATTTGTTGTTGCCAGCGTATACATTTTTGCATCGACTTCAATTCCAAGCAGCTGACTGTATTTTATTTTTTGAATCGCAGCTTTTGCCATTTCCGTTCCCTTACCAAAAGCCTTGTTGGCATCAGCAATCATCAGATTCATTGCTGCCACAAGAAATGCTGCTGAGCCTGTTGCCAGATCCATAACTCTTGAATTCCTGTCAATATCAAGAATCTTTGCCATAATTGCCGTAATATACGGCGGGGTAAGAACCTTTCCCAAAGGCGCACCATCGCTTAAAGCATATTTCAAAAAAGTAGAATACATCTCAGCCATAATGTCAAGCACACCATTTGACAGATCGATCACGCGATAAACATTTTCATACAAGTATACAAATATCTGTTTCGTAATGGATACCGGCTTTTTGAGCAGCCCAGAAACAGCTTTGTCATTTTCCGTCACAGAATCTCTCGCTGCATCCAGCGAAATGGACATTTTGAAAGAATCCAGCATTATGCGCTTTTTATCATCTGCTATTTCTTTCTGATCCAAATATTCTTCAATATGGTTAACAATGATAACTCCATCACGTTTTTGCTCTGTCTGAATTCCCTTCAAGTCATCCGGCGTCAATCCGGAATCAAGAATATTACCATTATCATCATAAATATCCTGCATTGACAAAAGCATTCCCGATACATACACCACGCGCTGCTCTACACTGATATTATGATTATTCATTAAAGTATTCAGTTTTTTGGCGTGTTTTAAAATTTCCTCACGTGACCGCACAAGAATCTTGTGACGTTCTTCATCTGTAACGGTTGCAGCATTATAAAAGGCATTAAAGCTCTCCTGATTCTGAACAAAATCAAGTGTCACATAATCCGTCATTTTTTTAGGCGGAACTGAGGGTGAAAAAACATAATATACAGTTATTTTAATATTATCCTCATTATCACCGGAAATACCAACCGCAATTACTTCATCATATTTTTTTGACGCAATCATATTTTTCGCATAATAAACTGCACCATTAACAGCATATTCACGCACGGCTTTATCATCCATCCTTATACCGGATTTATTTTCCGCAATATGATGCTTTACACCAAGCTTATCTTCAATAACAATCGGAACATTATATTTTTCAATGTGAAAATCAGGCTTACCGAAATTCGTTTTATCCTTTGTTTTGGCAGAACCTTTAAGGGCTTCTTTCATATAATCCGACATTCCTGATTCTTCATTAAAGTCAATTAGTTTTTTTAACCCTAGAGTCGTAAGTTTTGACTTCACATAATCATTCACATCAGATTCAAGCTTAAACATAACGTGTATCTGTGCATTTGCCATGGTTTTTGCCCCTTTCTCTATACGATCTGCATTGCTGCAAATCAATCCTGACCAAGTTTGTTTTACGTACGATTTGAAATTTTGTTATACTTATAGTCAACGACATGTGTATGGTCCTAATATTAGCACTCTGCTCCAAGCCCCGCAAGGGCTATTCGTCCTTGACCTCAGCAAGAGTGCACGGCATCCCTGCACCCGAAATTCTTAATATATAAGGAAATATTATGTGTCGTTTACTATAAGCTGCCCGGCAGTCCTGTCACCGATCAATTTTGTCAGCAGGCTTCTCACCGGGCAGATTGATTCTCTTTGGCTCAGGCGCAGACGCTTTGTGTGAAGCCCGCAGGTATACAATCACGCCCGCAGCAATCATAGCCCCCGATACCCCGCGCACGACCCACGCATAGCCGCCGCTCATGAGGTCTGCTTCCAGAATAATATCTGCCAGCCACCAACAGCCCATAAACAAAAAATAGGCACTGACGGCATACATGATCTTATGAAGCTTCCGGTATTTGACAAACGACAGTACCGCCGCCAAAAACCAGCCCGCCATATATACATACTGCATTGCTCCGCCCCTTTTCGATAGATATGGTTCGTGGTGGATTATTTATAGATATGGTTCGCGGTAGGTTATTTTTTGTTTCCGGGCTTCTTTTTGGTGAGAAGATAGTCAATGATAAAGTAGATGCCGATCAGAATCAGACCGATATAGTTGATGACCTGCATGAATACATTATCGGGAAAGATCTGTCTGAAAATATAATCGAGGATCAGCCAGATGCCTTCAAAGAGGAAAAGCAGAGCAAACGGCTTATAGAAAGAAAACATTCTCATTTTGGGTGTATACATCATGGTTGCACAAACCAGACAAACAACTGCTGCGATGATGGCAAGTATCATATTAACGACCTCCGGTTCCGGTGAATAAGCTGCATAAACTGCTTCCATTATTATACCTTTTGTATCGGATAAAATCAAGCACAATCCAACCGAAAATCAGCAGAAAAAGTACCGGACACCTGTCATGGTATCCGGTACTATCACAAAATGGGGTCGATATCCGCAGATTCCTATATTCTGCAGATTTCTATATTATACTCAGTATGTCATATCCTCTGATACACCGTCAAGTACATAGATCGTAACATTGCGGCGGCCGAACTGGCAGCACTCGTCATAGGTATTGTAGTAAAGGTCTACGATGGCAGTACCCTCCCAGAGTGCTCCGCCTGTATCACCTGCTACAGCATAGCCGTAAACGACTTCACCATCATTCGATACGATATACATGATAGAACCGTAAGGAATGATATCGGGGTCAACGGCAACAACACCGTATCTTGCAAGACGGCCGGTAGCTGTGAGAGCACCTGCGGGTGCATAATAAGCAGTACCTGAGCCTGTAAGTACTCTTGTATAGTTCACCTGATTGCCGTTTACGTCTGTAAGAACCTGATCGGTTTCGTTAACAGCGATCGAACCTCTGTTGGTATATACCATGCTGACCTTTTCCTTTGTACCACGAAGTACAACGGCGTCAACAGGCTCCTTGGTGACCTCTGAGCTTAACTGTTCGCTGTCAACCAGCTTGCCGTTCACATACTTTTCCTTGGTCACGATGGTGCGTACACCCTCGCTGCCCTCTGTTTCTACGGCAGTTTCGCCGGTATAAAGATCATCGGAATCCTTATAGGTGGTGTTGTAGTCGATAGACTCCGTTGTGGTCACTTCTTTATACTTGACCTCCTTGATCTCTACTGCAAGACCGTCCTCCACATAGCTGTTGATGTCAACATCAATGAGATCGTCCTTGGTGAGCTTGATGTCGAGGTATTCGAGCATTTCCTTGACGGTGCCCGAGGGAACTTCCTTAGTGAGTTTCTCGCCTCTCAGGTCGATAGTAACGGTATACCAGCGCTGAATCGTAATTTCCATATCCGGCTCAAGCTCTGTATTGGCTGCCAGAGAAACGGTATCGTTGCCGCTGAGTGTAAGACCAGCTGCCTTGAGTGCGTCTGCCACCGTACCCTCGTTGAAGGTCAGTGTTCTGGTTGTGTTGCCGTCTACGATATCGACATAGAACGCTCTGAGAACAGAGATGCTGATGTTGTTGTCATCATTTTCCGTGATCACGAGCTTGTCATTCTCGCCGAGCGAAACACCCGTTCTGCTGAGAATCAGGTCTGTATCTGCATTGATCGTATTGATCGTAGTAGTTGTATCACCGTCTGTAACGGTAACTGTTTTTGAAAGAGCCGCAACAGAGCAGGCTGCTGTCAGGCAGATGGTACCCATCAATGTAACGGATATAGCTTTTTTCAATCCTGAGAAGCGATTCTGTTTCTGACTGTTCATAATAGTTATCTCCTTGTAACATGACCCGCGGTGAAAAGCTTGTAATCTGTTTTGTAACCTTTTCGTTGGGCGGGCGGTTTTTAGTTGATGGTGCTATTATAAACCGTTTTTCCGTCATTGTCAAATACTGGAGCCGCAAAGTTTTGTATAATATGCACAACAAATTCGCTGCTTTCAAGTCAGAGAATCCTTTATTTTTCTTTCAAAGAAAATAATTTCAGCTTTTTTATGTGCATTTCGTAGAAATCGGCTACTGCAATTTGTAACTAAGTTGTAACCATTCGTAAATCTTTTGGAACTATATGTATTTTGTTCACAGTATTTTGCTGATTCCCTTTGTTATCGGGTGTTTTTGCGTATCATCAAGTGAATATATGTTTCATTTTAATCATTTCGTGCGACTGCTTTTTAAGCAATTCTGACAGCATTATTCACAATGAAATGTCATTTCTTCGGAAAGACTCTCTGAAAATCCGCTTATTTGCGACATTTTTCTCCTCACCCGATCAATCCGCAGCTGCATACTTTCTTACAATGCCGCTGTTATCCGATTCCGATAAGCTGTTACAATTCTGAAAGAATCAAAAGCGTTCCTCATTGCATCAATGAGGAACGCTTCTTTCATTCTTCACATATAATAAGCTCCTTTGCATATGGCAGTGAAGCAATAAAATCGCAGAACACGTGCCATTCATCGAGCTTATGCGCTTTTCTGGCATGATAGATATTGATAAGGGTTTCGTAGTTCATGGTACAGGTTCTCATCTGCTGATAGCTGGAGGGCAGAAGCTGGATCATATCATACCAGAGCTGTTTATCCTTGGTTTCGAGATAGCGAAGCCGGAGCTGTTCGAGATGATCGACTATCCCCTGCATAACAGCAAGGGTTTCATCGTCCATTTTATCGCAGCTGAAATGCGACAGCTCAAAGGGCGCAGAAGCGATCTTGTGCATGGTGCTGGTAGAATTGGCGACTGTAGCGACTTTATAGGTATCGAACTCCTTCCACCAATACAGCGGTGCGGTGATATCGACCGTAACAAAAATCTGCCGCAGGAACTTGCGGTGGTCACTGCCCGCCTTGCGCAGCCTTACGGCGAGCGACAGATCGTTTTCACCGAATACAAAGTTACCGTTGTCGTCATAGTAGCTGTCCATTCTGTCCCAGCTGTTGAGAGGATTTCGTGCACCTCTCATGGCATTATGGAAATTCATGACCTCATAGTTTTTCACACTAAGCATAGCTTTCACCACTTAATCTTTCTTTTTCTTCTGGAAGGTATAGCAAAAATGGGTGATCGTCTTGTCGGGCAACAGCCGCTTGACGAATTTGAGGGTTTTCATTTTAGCGGAGGGTATGATATACAGCTTTCCCGCCATCAGACCGTCTATTGCCTGCGAAGCGACTGTACGGCTATCGAGCGGCTTGCTGGCGAACTTTACGTTGGCGACCCGATTGAATTCGGTATCCACCGGACCGGGACACAGCACACTGATCTTCACCTTGCTGTTTTCCCGCCGCAGCTCCTCATAGACCGCACCGCTCAGGCTGACCACATAATTTTTGGTAGCGTAATAGGTCGCCATCAGCGGGCCCGAGAAAAATCCCGCAATAGAAGCGACATTGAGGATATAGCCCTTGTTTCTGGCGGTAAAGTCCTGTAAAAACAGCTTGGTAAGGATATGCACCGCCGTAACATTGGTGTTGATCATATCGAGTTCCGTTTCCAATGAGGTTTCGGTAAATCTGCCGCAGTCGCCGAAGCCCGCACAGTTCACGAGCAGGTCGATATTCTGGCTCTGCATGACCTCGTGCAGCTTCTCACATTCGCGCTGATGAGAAACATCGCACCTCACGCACATTGCCTTTTTTCCGAGTTCGCGCTTGAGTTCCTTGAGCTTATCGACCCTGCGCGCCACCAGAATGACCTCCCAGCCCCTCGATACCAGCTCACGGGCAATATCCCTGCCGATTCCCGAGCTTGCCCCTGTTACCAATGCTTTCATGCCCTCACCCCCAAAAAGTGGAAAATTGAAAATTGAAAATGGAAAATAAAATGGTCACCGGATCTTGTGTAATGACACGTACAGAATAGGTTCCATGACGCATATTTCCGCTTACTGTAATATGTTATAGACCGCTTCTGCATTTTTTCGGGTAATGTCTGCGACCTCCCGGACAGAGATGCCCTTAACGGCGGCAGTTTTTTCAGCGATATACAGCAGATTGCCCGAATGGTTTCTCGCTTTTCTTTCAAGCGGTTCAGGGGCAAGAAAAGGGCAGTCTGTTTCGAGCACGAGGTGTTCCATGGGAACGGTCCTGATGACCTCAATAATTTTCCGTGCATTATAATAGGTTGCCGCACCGCCGATACCGATATACATACCGAGCTTTACAATTTCCCTTGCCATTTCTGCACTTCCCGAAAAGCCATGCAGGATACCCTTAGGGCGGTACTGCCGGAGCAGTGCAAGCATATCGCCGTGAGCGCCGCGGTCATGGATATTGACGGGAAGTCCCAGCCCTGCGGTCGCTTCCATTTCGCGGACAAACACCTGCTTTTGCAGACTGCGCGGCACATCGCAGCAATAATCCAGACCGATTTCGCCGATTGCCCTGACCTCCGGATACACAGCAAGCGCAAGGATATCCTCCAGTTCAGCGGCAGTCGTATCATTGACCATCTGCGGGTGCAGTCCGACCGCGCAGTATACACCCTTATGCTTTTGTGCCAGCACGATACCGGAAAGAGAAGTAGCAAAATCCTGTCCCTGATTCACAATACCGCACACACCGTTTTGTTTAAGATGCTCAATCAGCGAATCTCTGTCGCCGTCAAATACGGCATGGTCATAATGCGTGTGTGTATCAAAAAAGCCGTCCACTGCTCTGTTTCTCCTTTTCCTTATAAAAATTATATTCCAATTTTCCTGCCTTGTCAAATCGCTATGGTACTGTTACGGACAACTTCCGTATTCGCTCAGTACCTCGTCCATAGTGGCTTTGATACAGCCGCTCTCGATCAGTGACGTTTTGCCGTATCGGGAAAGACAGTCCTCGATCTCGCCCATATTTTCCGCAAAGCAGAAGGAAATCCCCTGGGAGCGGAGAACTTCAATGAGCTTTTCAAGCCTGTCAGCGGCAGTGGTATCAATGTGGCTGATACCCGCCGCATAAACGATCACGGCTTTGGTATCGGGCAATACCGCCCCTCTGATATCGTTTTCAAAGGTATCTATGTTAGCAAAAAACAGGTTGCCCGCAAAGCGGTACAGAATAACACCCTTGACCGGTACGGCGTCCTTATGCCTTTTGAGGGAGTGGTAGCCGTATTTTCCTTTCATAATGCCCAGAAATGACCTCGGCGGGGTCACTGCCTGCACGACCACCGAGAAAAATGACAGTACCACACCCGTCACCACACCGTATACCGTTCCTAAAATCAGCACTCCCAGAAATGCGGCAAGAAAAATGTAAAACTCATCCCGGTTGATCTTGTAAAGGCGAATCGCCGTTTGAAACTCACACGCACCCATCAGTGCGCTGATGACGATCGCTGTCAGGACCGGTACAGGAAGATACGCGATCAGCGGGGCGGCAAAATACAGGATCACCAGCATTACGGCGGCCGCCGAAACAGACAAAAGCTGCGATCTTACCCCGAACTGCCGCACAATACCCGTCCTTGACACACTCCCGTTGACAGGACAGCACCCCACCAGCGATGAAGCAAGATTGGCGGCAGAATAAGCAAGGAGCTCGCGGTTTTCGCTGAGCCTGTAGCCGTCCTTTACCGCATTGGAGCGAGATGCCAGCAGCGATTCCGCCATGATCACCGCCGCAATGCTGAGTGACGAGAACAGCATATCATTCAGGTAGTCCAGATTATCCGACACCCATGGCAGACTGATACCGGCAAATCCCCGTTCTACCTCGGGCAGCATACGGATCCCCATCTGACCGGCATCGCATATCAATGTCAGACAAGCTCCCGCCGCCATCATCACAACGGACATCGGAACTTTTGGAATAAAACGACGCGCAGCCGTGATGGCTGCGATCACAGCAAGCCCGATGAGCAAAGACGGCAGATTAAAATGTGCAAGCTCCCCGATAATATGCCTTATCAGTTCCGGTGCTTCTCCCGTACCCGATACACCGCCGTAGAGCTTCGGTATCTGCATCAGAATGATCGTACAGCATATTCCCGAAATAAAGCCCGCCATAACCGGCTCTGAAATATACTTTACCATCCTGCCCGCCCTGCATAACCGAAAGACGATCAGCCAGCAGGCAACTAAAAATGTCAGTGTGGGTACTGCCGCCATTGCCTGTCCGGATTCGGCGGCAATTCCCATAGAGGCGATCGCCGCACCCGTAAGGGCAGCAGGCGCAGCATCTACACCAAACACGAAATCCCTGCTTGTTGTGAGCGAGCCGAACACGATGATCGGCAGCACCGAACCATACAGTCCATACTGCATCGGCAGTCCTGCGATCTGCGCATACCCCATGGCGATCGGTACAGACACCAGTGCCGTGATCACTCCGCCCAGCAGATCTCTGCCGCAGTCCGCAACCGATATTCTGCGGTGCTTCTGCTGCGGAGCAGGCTGTTTTCCCGTTTTTGATGTTGATTTTGTCATATACATCATCCTGTCATTCCGATGGTATTTGTCATGTTGAAGCTGTCTGTCAGCCTTTTGATTTAATCATATAGTAATTTTGCGTGACATACTCCCCCACCTATAGAGGTGGGGGCTTCTCGCTCAAGTATGGTAATCCATACAGTATCAACGAGCTATCCCCGTGTG
>CACYDW010000112.1 GCA_902773325.1 uncultured Ruminococcus sp. | reverse complement strand
TTTTACACATATTTATGCAATATATAGTGTTTGTATAACTATAAACACTATATATTGTGTGACATCAATACCACTGTCTCCACATGACATGTCCTTGGGAACAAATCAACCGGAACAGCGCGCTGTACGGAGTAACCCTTTGCGGAAAACAGCTTTACATCGCGAGCAAGTGTAGCAGGGTCACAGGATACATAAACGACTCTTGTCGGATCCATCAACGCAACTGTATCTATCAAAACACCGTCACAGCCCTTTCGCGGAGGATCAACTATAACGCAATCCGGCAAAATTCCGCGTTTATTTAATGCACTGATAGCTTCAGCCGCATCTCCACAGATAAATTCCGCGTTGGTTATGCCATTCATCAGCGCATTTTTGCGGGCATCTTCTATTGCCTGCGGTATAATTTCTACGCCGATCAGACTTTTCACCTGATCTGCCATTGTCAATCCGATCGTTCCTGTACCACAATACATATCAAGCAGAGTTTCGTTGCGTTTGAGTGCGGCAAAATCCGACGCGATCTTATAAAGCCGTTCCGCCTGCGTACGATTGACCTGATAAAATGACAAGGGTGATATTCTGAATCGCTTACCGCACAGTTCATCAGTAATATAGCCTTCGCCATACAAGTTGTGACATTCCTTGCCCACAATAACATTGGTTTTATCCGGATTGATATTCAGTACCACGGTTTTTAACTCCGGCAAGCCTGATACAAGTGCTTCTACAAGCTGCTTTTCATGCCGCAGCTGCCTCACCTTTGACACGATACACACCATCAGCTCGTGTGTCTTCTCCCCATAACGCAGATAAATATGGCGCAATACACCTGTATGAGTGGCTTCGTCATACGGCACTATACCATACGTATTCGCCCATGCAAAAATAATTTCCATGGCGGGTGCAAACGCTTTGCATTGCAGCATACAATCGTCCAACGGTATGATCCTATGACTTCTCGGAGCGAAAAAACCTGCCTTGATGATGCCGCTGCTGTCCTTGGTAACAGGCATCTGTACCTTATTACGATAACAGGAGGGCATATCAGCACCTACAATCGGCTCTATCAATCCGGGGTCTAAACCGCCGATCCGACTGAGTGCATCTGTTACGCGCTTCTGCTTGAAAGCCACCTCGGCATCATACCGGATATGTCTGAACGTACAGCCGCCGCACTTTCCAAAAACAGGACAGTCGGAAGATATACGGCTCGGGGATGCCTCTACGATTTCTTCTGCTTTGCCGAAAGCATAGCTCTTAGCGACCTTCAATATCCTTACCCTGAGCTTATCCCCAACGGCAACCGACGGTACAAACACAGCAAATCCATCAATCTTGCAGATACCGCTTCCCTCGGCAGTATAATCAATTATTTCGGCTTCATATATATCGTTCTTTCTGAGCATCTGATCATCACTCCGCAGCAGGATTTTTTCTTTTGCTATATTATATTGTAACAAATTATTATTAGCTCATCAATCATATTCGACGTTTTTTTCAGAATAATTGGTCTGATGACTATACAAAAACCACTCTTATGTTATATAATATTTTTGTAACCAGTCTGCGCGGCACAGATTATAACAGCAGGCGGACAATCATAATGAAGGCGGGTGACTGCATTGATCATGATCTATATGGCAGCAATAGATACAAACGACAGCCGACAGAAATTTGAACAGATCTACAAGGATAACAGGGACATAATGTATGGTTATGCTTACAGAATACTCGGCGATACGGCTTCTGCCGAAGACGCTGTACATGACGCTTTTTTGTCGTTTGCAAAAAATTTCGGAAAATATGAATCAATGGATTGTAACCAAACAAGAAGTTACCTGATTATTACGGTAAAGAATGCCTCGTTCAAGATATATAATAAACGCAAGCGCGAGGTGGCAGCAGAAGAAATCTATTCTGATGAGGTTTTGCCCGATATCGCTTTGGATGCCGAGAGCCGCGATATCAAGCAGATTATTTTTGATATGGTAAAAGCTCTTGACAGCAAATATGCCGACGTGATCCTTTTGAAATACTACTGTGACCTCAGTGTCAGCGAAATTGCGCTCACGCTGGGCATTACACAGGACAACGTGAAGGTCAGGCTGCACCGTGCAAGAACATTACTCAAATCCAGGCTAAAGGAGGGTGGTGTCATTGACTGACAAGGATTTTGAAAACCTGCTTTCAGAAAGCATGAAAGCCTACGGCGGGGATTTTTTTACCGATGAATACAAGCCCGATACCGCTGTACCCGAACATACTTTTCCGGCAGATTTTATTGACGATATCAAAGTCAGAACCGTAAATCGCAAATCTATCCTGAAAATCGTACGCTATGTTTCTGCCGCAGCTGCGGTTTTTGTAGTCGCCGCTGCCGCAATATGGTTCATTCCGCAGATGCTCGCTCATCCGTCACAAAACCTGACAGCTCCGTCTTCGGCATACGGTACTGCAGATGCACCGAACCCTGCTGATTCCTATAGCAAATCAGAGGAACGGCAGAACAATACAACAACGGAGGAATCCTCTGCCGAACGTCCCGCTGAAAGTCCTGTCTACAACAACAGTGCAGATTTTGACGCAAAAAACGATGACGGCGATGAGGTCAGTGAGGAAACCCGTGCCGAACCTGATAAAATGCAAGGTGAGGACACAAATACCAGCATCATCACGTCCGAAGCATTCGTTTATGCCCAATATTCCAATAATCAGGAGGTCACCTATATTATTGCGGAAGACAACTACGGTGACATTGCCGAATACCTGAGTGAAATCATGACAGAGGACAACAGGGTTGGTTCTCTTCAGGATATGCCGGGGCTTACCACTGAGGCGATTTATTTGCTGATAGAAAATCATGCCGAAGAAAGCATTATCATTAACGGCCAAAGCTACGATGCACTATACATGGTAACCATGCCGGAGGGAACAGCAGCCCTTGTCTTTGACGGCGAAAAGTTTACCGAATTTTATTACGGGGAGGAGCGAGGCTACATTTTCTATAACATTCTGTATATGACTTATGACGAACTCACTGTTGCCGTAACCACTGACCCTGACGAAGCTTCGGAAACCGACTCTGATCATGCATATAGCGATATACCTGACGATGATACGTCAGAAGAATAGACTTCCTCGGAAGATTCCGAGGAAGTCTAATAGAAAAGCACATACAATGAACCACATAGGAAGCCCTATTGTCAACCGTTCTTATTATACACGGTTGACAATAGGGCTTCTTTGCCATATAATGGGGCTATACGATTTTGAAAGGGAGAATAAAAATGAATACTCAGAAACTATCAAAGGGTCAAAAAACAAGCATCAAAGCCGGACAAAAAAGCCAACAAATCAAACGTACCGATATTCTGAACCTCGTATATATTTCAATGTTTGCGGCATTGATGGCAGTATGCTCACAAATTCAGATTCCGGCAGCAATACCGTTTACCCTGCAAACCTTTGCCATGTTTATGGCGGGCGGTTTACTCGGTGCCAAAAAAGGTACTCTCAGCGTGATCGTGTATCTTGCTATAGGGTTGGCAGGATTACCTGTTTTTGCACAATTTTCCGGAGGACCCGGTGTATTGTTCGGCATTACGGGAGGTTATATGATCGGCTTTGTATTTACAGCACTGACTGTAGGTCTGATGTGTGACAAGCTGGGCAGAAAGCTCTGGGCACTTGCCGTTTCGATGGTTCTGGGACTCGCTGTATGCTATATTTTCGGTACGGCATGGTATCTTGCAGTGGTATATGGCACGGAAATCAACATTGAAAAGATTCTGAGTGCCATATCCCTTTGCATTGTTCCCTACCTGCCCTTTGATGCACTCAAAATTGCGCTTGCAGCGATACTTGTCAACCGCATTGCGCCGCTGATGCCAAAAGCTCTGAGCCGCAGAGCTTCCGGAAAACAGACATCGGCAGACTCTGATACATACGAGGAGAAACAGTCACCATGAACGATCATTTTCCCCTCCTTTTAAGACCTCATCACAGCCTTTGCATCTGCTTTTTCAAGGGTGAGGGCTATAGTAACACCTTTACTGCGTCTATGGCAAGGATCATTCAGACACTGGAGAAGGAAAACCCTCTTATACAGCTCACAAACAACTGCGACATTATATGTTCCTCCTGCCCTGAGAACCGCGGCGGAATATGCCGCACATCCGAAAAGGTCAGCGGCATTGACCGCCGCTGTATGGCGGAATATCATACCGCTTACGGGGATATCCTACACTGGCGTGACCTGAAGCTGCTGGCTCACGAAAGAATTATAGACTGCGGCAAACTTTCTGATGTCTGTCAGAGCTGTCGATGGTCCGACCTCTGTTTTTGAGGTGAAAGGTCTGTTTGCTCCATTCCGATTCACCAACAGCACCAATCCAGACATGACCATTAGTTGTCTTTTATGCGAAGAGAGCACCCTCCTCGTAATCCCAACGCTTGATATCAACAGACCACTGTTGTTTCCGGCGCGGAACAGCACCAACCTCCCATACTCAGAGCGATAGCTCGGTGGATCAGAAACGTAGGTCAGCCTATACTGTCTGACTTGTATAGCAGAGGATATTCCTCCATGGTGCTGAGCGAAAACGCGAACACGGGTGCTGCGTCGACGCTGCTGCGAACAAGGGTTTACAAGAGGGGAAAATTGTGCTACAATCAGGGCAGAAAATCAATTTCGTCCGCAGCGGTACCATGAATCACCGCAAAATACAAACGATGAAGGAGGTTCATCAGATATGAATATCAAAAGAATGATTGCCACAGCACTCTGCGCTTGCCTTTGCGTAAGTGCACTCACAGTCACCAGCGGCTGTAATAACCCCCAGACTGCCGAGGACTCTTCCGTTTCCCTCCCCTCTGCAAGTACAACCCAACCGGAAGAAACAACCCCCGACAGCGAGGGCGCATCTTCCAAACAAAACGACAGCAGCACCACAACAAGCAGCAAGGAAGAAACCGAAAGCACGGATTCCTCTCCCGATTCATCCGAAAACAGCTCCGATGAAACACAAAGCAGCAAACCCGATGAAACACAAAGCAGCAAACCCGATGAAACACAAAGCAGCAAACCCGATGAAACAGAAAGCGGCAAGCCCGATGAACAGACAGAATCCTCTGTAAATTCACAGACCTCAGATTCACAAGCTTCCGGATCCGAAAGCAGTGCGGCTCCTCAGACATCAACCCCCGAAGTTTCATCCGCTGTACCGCCTGTGCAGATTACAGAAGAGGAAGAGGCTGAAATAGGCACGAAATCTATTGAAGAATTCAAAGAAACCGCACAATCCGAGGAGAGTACGTCAGACAAAACAAAGCTTGAACAGTATCTGACAGATTTGCTTGCAAAGGACGAAACTCATTTCATCATTACCCAGTACGGTCTGAGTGCCCCTTCCTCCACTAAGCCTGACTACTTCCAGACGGTCGAACTGCAGCAAAAGAGCAATGAAGCTGTCTATCTTAACATGGGTGTAACGGTTTTCGGCAGTACACTGAACTATTCCTACCTCACCAAGGACGGCAAGGAATATGTCATTGACCATCAGAAAAAAACCATTACCGTGACCAATGCCGACTCCACGGATTCTCTCGGTGAGGGTGATGTTTCAGACCTGCTCACGCAATACGCCGATGTACTTGAGGATTCCGGTACCGTGACCTATGACGGAAAAGAAATGCAGTATGAACAATTTGAATATAAAAACGGTTCCTCTGTTTCCCATCTGATCGTTTACTACTATGAGGGTGAGATTTATAAAATCGAGGTCTATCAGGATAAAAACGGCAAGCTTTCTTTGACAGGCTATATTACCATACAGTCAGACCTCCCCATTGATCCGTCACTCTATGAGCTTCCTGCGGATTATACGATTTCTGATACGACAGACTGATACTGTTTTCGATTGCCTTAGATTCGTACCCGCTTTTGTCCGCTGATAACAAAAACGGTGCTCAACAGCACAATACCGCAAAAAGCAGAATAAACCCTGAACAGACCGCCCCTCATATCTTCGGTTTTGGGGGCGGTCTTTTTTTCTGCCGACGATTCTTTTACAATGTAATACCCGTTTTGGAACTCATAGTCATCGGCAGGCGGTTCATCGCTGTCGGTATTCGCGGCAGTATCGGATTCGCCGCCGTCGGAAACATCAGCAGCACCGCTGCTACGGCTCTCAGATGCCGAAGCGGCTGACTCTGCCTTGAAAACCCATCTCATATTTCCGACTATACTCGCTGATTCGGCAGGCATTTTTCTGCTGATATGCAATCTGAACCGATATTCCTTTTTTTCACCCTCTGCCAATGTACATATATACGTATTGCCTGTGACTGTACCTGTATCCGATGCGGCTGAACCCGAACACATTCGTCCGCTGCTGTCAAACACAGATAACGAAAGCTTATTGGCAGCGGCTGTATGAGATGCGTCTGCAACTTCGCCGCGAATATAGAGCCGCACCTCCCCCGAACCCTTGTTTTCTGCTATGATCGTTCCGGTAATGTCCTCTCCCGGACAGACCGCTTCCACACTCCTAAACAATCGTCCGTCCGGAAGCGATACATATCGTTCCGCTCCGTCTTCATACGCTGCCTCTGCGTATGCATTTGCCGACACCGTAAATACCGGCAAAGCAAACACAAGAACCATCACAGCCGCAAACAGTTTTTTCATAGCGCACTCACATCTCCGTTTCGTTCGTTCACACAAACAGATCATATTATTACTCTACAACACCATATATATGTTCACAAACAGTATAATATGCCCATTATACTCTGATAAATTCTATGCTGCTCATCAGATGCTTATGACACTATAGTAAACGACATTATTTTTATACTTTAATAAATCATAGACTGTGGGAGCTTTCCGGTCGCCCCCATGCCCTTCGGACATCACTCTGAGTAAGAATATTTTTGTCGCCTACTATAAAAAGAGCGGCACGACTTTTGCCGCACCGCTCATAGCATTATACAACTGTTGTAGGGTTACTCTAAAAAACATCAGGCTTCAAGTCCTGACTGTATCAACTCGCACGCCTTTTCAAGAGCCGCTGCTTCGTCTGAACCGTCACATTCAACCTCTATTTCTGCCCCGCATTTGATGCATGAGGTCATCAGATTGATAATGCTTTTTGCATTGATTCTCTCATCCTTGTGTATGATATACACATCACAGCTATAATCTGTCATAGCATCGACCAGAACCTTTGCAGTTCGTGCATGAAGTCCAAGCGGATCAGTAATAAGAAGCTTCTGGGTCACCATTTTTCCCACTCCTCTCTGACTTTATTCGGTACTGATCTGCACCGCTATCTATTATACAACATTTTTTAAAAAAATCAATTATAGTAAACGGGCAGGCAGCGTCGACGCTGCACCCGTGTTCGCGTTTTCGCTCATCATCAGAGAGAAGTCCCCTCTGTTAATCAGTGGAATAGCATAATCCGCCCTACGCTTCTATCCAACCGAGCTATCGCTCTTAAAACGGGAGATTGGTGCTATACCGCGCCGGAAACAACAGCAGTCTGTTGAATGCTTTACCTTGTTACCGCATACAGGTTCAGATCCCATGCGGGAATATGCGGGTGCTGCCGCAGGTATATTCTGTAGTGCGGATTGATCTCATGCAACAGCAGCGGCAAACGGAAAAGATCTTCACTGCGATGATAAATTGCCATATTGATCATAGGACAGTCACGTGCAATGACCATTCTGCCGCCGCTGAGTGCTTCTGCCTCGGCACCCTCAACATCAAGCTTGATATAAGACACCTTTCTGCGCCGGAATAGTGTGTCAATACAGGTAACAGGTGTAAGCGTTCCGCCGCTCTGCCCGATGGAAGAACCGCGTCCCTGAGAATCATGAAAACAGAGATCGGTGTCTGTATTCCAGATCCCCATATTAAACAGCCTGACACGTTCCATACCGCCCGCATATTCCCTGAGTCTGAGAAAAGTTTTCCTGTCAGGCTCCAACGCGGTTATACAGCGGTATGTGCCATGCGTATATTCCAGAAATTCGCTGATGGTATCACCCTTATAGGCACCAAGATCAAGGTAGCTCTCATCATCACTCGGACAGAGAAGGTTTTCAAATACCTCCTGTCTGGGTGTAAATATTTCTGTCAGCTCATCAATGCTGCCGCTGAGCTTGAAACGTATCACGTTGTGCAGCACCTTTCTGGATTGTTCGTCACTCAGAAGCTCATATACCTGTTCCAGCTCCTCCCGGTGCGCCCGATAAAACACATGATCAAAAATATTGCTGCCATAAACGGGAACATCGGGAGCGAGTACGGTATGCCGTTCCTTTAATGCGAGAATATGGCCAATCACCTCCTGACGCTGTGTGCCAAAGGCTATAAGAATGATCGGATCCTCCGTTTCCCGCTCTATATCACACAGCCGCCTGACCGTAAAACCTCTGAAGCTTTGCCCGCGTACAAAGTCATCGCTTGCCATGATGCCGCAAGGTCTGACACCCAGACGCTCAAGCTCACTGATGATTTTATCCGCGCCGTTTCCCATACCATAGATCACTATGGGGCGGTCGGTATGCCGAAGCTCCGTCCAGATATCATTACCGGTCATATCCAACTTATCACCCATTTTCAAAACCTGATTCCTCTTTCTTGCACAATTACTGTCAGTTACAATAAAACACTGTAGTATTTATATTATACCATATTACACCGCCTTATCAAGTCACTTGACCCTATTCATCAGAGCCGTCACACCGGATATCAATGGTCAAAAAAAGTTGGGGTGGAGTGAATGGTAGCATTCAGGGAGTGAACTGCATTTCGAGTGAACGAAATACGATTTCAATATTGTTTGAAATGTGGTAAAATAGTAAATAGATAGATCATTTACGACATATTATACAGAAAGTCGGTGAAATGATGGACCACAAAACTATTCACGAAGGACACAGATACCGCATGAAGCAGAAATTCCGGGAACAAGGACTGGATTCCCTGATGGAACATGAAATACTGGAACTGCTCTTGTATTATGCGATTCCCAGAAAAAATACCAATGTTATTGCTCATCGGCTGATTGACGAATTCGGCTCTTTATCACAGGTTTTCGATACCCCGCCTGAGATCCTGAAGGGCTTTGGCTTGAGCGAAAGCACGACCAGCTTTTTGAAGCTTATTCCGCAGGTCTGTTCCTATTACTATCAGCAAAAGACTGCGTCCGTCAACAAAAGATACGTTACAGATGAAGAAATCGGAAAAAGGCTTCTTACTTTCTTTCTGGGAGCTACAGAAGAACGCGTTGTTGCAATGTATCTCAATTCCTCGAGCAATGAAATTATCAGCGGTATAGTAAGCAAGGGATCAGTGGGCGCATCAGAAATATACATCAGAAAGCTGATCGAATATGCCATACAATATCATGCAAGCGGATTGGTGATAGCTCATAATCATCCGAGCGGTGTGCTGATTCCGTCCGAAGCAGACATCCGGGCAACTGTTCAGATTCAGAAGGCTCTCGCTGCCATTCATGTAAAGCTATATGACCATTTTATTTTTTCCGAATCAGGCTATATCTCTATGGCAAATGATGAACCGACCGCAGAAATGTTTATGCTCTGAATTCGTGAAAAAACTGTCTGATATCCGTATGAGTACGTAGGCTTGCCTTTCATAATATTTCCGCAGCGAGCGGCAGGGTCTGAAATGGCCCTGCCGCCCGCTGCATTTTGAGTCTGCGGGCGGAATATTTCCCAAAACTGCGGGAAAGCCTTCCGGTCACAAAAAAACGAGAGATCACCTGTTGTTCGTAAACAAAAGATGATCTCCCGTATTCACCGGTAGAATTGTTTTCCATCATTTCCGGAAATTCCGGACTTCCCCGGAGATTCTATGATTCCAGTATTCTTGCAATTACCGCATTCGATACCAGAAAGCCGTGCCGGGTGAGAGAGATCCTCTCATCA
>CACYDW010000111.1 GCA_902773325.1 uncultured Ruminococcus sp. | reverse complement strand
TTTGTCTTTATTGAATAACACACCTTGCTCAGAAGCATAATTTGTGTTATCATCAGATACATCAATGCTTGTAAGGCTCGTGCAGCCGTGGAAAGCATCACCGAAAACATAGCCAATCTCCGTTACGCTGTCGGGGATTGTTACGCTTGTCAGGCTCGTGCAGCCGTTGAAAGCACCCCTACCTATCACCGTTACGCTGTCGGGGATCGTTATGCTTGTAAGGCTCGTGCAGCCGAAGAAAGCCCGATAGCCAATCTCCGTTACGGCTTTTCCGTCAATCTCGCTCGGAATGACTACCTCTGTTTCATTGCCGACAAATTCACTAATAGTAATAGTGCCGTCATCGTTTTCGGTGTACTCAAAGCTGCCGGCGGGGGTGACATCTGCGGCACTTGCCACAATACCGCCATAGCCGCCTGCTGTACCCACAACACCCGCTGTCTGAGCTGCGCCGCTCAGAGCGATCAGACCCGCCGCCAACGCAACGGCTATAACTTTTCTCGTCAGCCTGATATGCTGTTCCATAATCATTTCCTCCTGTTTGTCAGAATATTATCGTCTGTTTTGGTTATACTAACTGTATCACAGTGAATTATCGGAGCATTTTTGCACAAAAGTGCGGCTGCTGCCGTACACGCAAAATGCTCCAATAAATTTCACTATATTTTACACCTATATAGGTACAAATTTATGATATCATACCAATACAATCAAGTCAAGAGTTCTACATAAAAAATTGTTTTTTGAACAGGAGCGAATAAAAATGAATATTGAGTATGAAAAACGTCTGGGGCAGAACCTGCGAAGTCTGCGCGAAGCCCACGGTCTGACGCAGGAATCCCTGTCAACACAGCTCCAGCTCCACGGCTGCGACATTACCCGAAGCGCGCTCGCCAAAATGGAGGTCGGGCAGCGGCACATTTACCCCGATGAGATCAAGCTTTTCAGAGATATATTGGAAATCACCTTTGATGAAATATTTGTAGATTGAATAATACAGATAGTAAATTATACTGTTTGTATTATATTTTTTTTACCATATTTTGGAATATTTTTCAAGAATATTACTGATAGTATAATACGAACTGTATTTTATAAGATATATATAACAAATCGTATATTTTTTAATAGCAACACACTCAAAAACGGCAGCCCGGAATATCCGGACTGCCGTCATTTTTTGTGAACAGAAATATACCGCTCACTCCTTGAAAAGGTGCTTGACCTTCTCGAAGAAGCTGTTGCTGTTTTTGTAGTTGGCAGGTGTACAAAGCTCGTCGAACTGCTTGAGAGCTTCCTTTTGCTTTGATGTAAGATTGCGGGGAACCTCAATGGTAACCTTTACATACTGGTCGCCCCTGCCCTTGGCATTGAGGTGCTGAATACCCTTGCCCTTGAGCTTGAAGATATCCGCCGGCTGTGTGCCGGGGTGAACATTGTATTTGACCTTGCCGTCCAGCGTAGGCACAATGACCTCATGACCGAGTGCCGCCTGAGAAAAGGTCAGCGGAATCTCACACCATACATCATCGCCCTTGCGCTCAAAAATGTCATGTTTCTTGACATTGACGTACACGTGAAGATCGCCCGAAGGGCCGCCGTTATAGCCGCTGTTGCCGTGACCGCCGATATTGAGGATCTGATCCTGACTGATACCTGCGGGAACCGTAACGGTAACCGACTTGGTGGAACGGTTTCTGCCCGTACCGTTGCACTTGGGACAGGGGTGTTCGATCATCTTGCCCTTGCCGCGGCATTTTTCGCAGGTCTGGGTGGTCTGTACCACACCGAACGGGGTACGCTTCTGCACGGTCGCCTGACCCGTACCGTTACAGTTGGTACAGGTTTTAAGCTGTGTGCCTTTTTCCGCACCCGAACCGCCGCAGTCGGCACAGGTTTCTACGTTCTGATAGGATACGTCCTTTTTACAGCCCTTTGCCGCTTCTTCAAAGGTAATGGTGAGAGATGCCTCAACATCAGAGCCGCGTCTGGGAGCGTTCTGATTTCTGGGACTTCTGCCGCCGAACCCGCCGAAAAAGCTGTTGAAAATATCGCCGATATCTATATCCTGACCAAACGGATTGCCGGCACCATAAACGGTAGAGCCTGCACCGTAGTTGGGGTCTACTCCCGCAAAGCCGAAGCGGTCATAGCGGGCGCGCTTATCTTTATCTGAGAGAATCTCGTATGCTTCGTTGACCTCTTTGAACTTTGCCTCAGCTTCTTTATCGCCGGGGTTGAGGTCGGGGTGGTATTTTTTGGCAAGCTTACGAAACGCTTTTTTCAGCTCGTCATCAGATACACCCTTCTGCACACCGAGGACTTCATAATAATCCCTTTTATCTGCCAAGCAGCATCACTCCAAATAATTTCAAATTTATTCAAAGGATACATAATCGATACTATCCTAAATAAAATAATAATACAATATGCGCTTCTTTGCAAGTATTTTGCATGTTATTTGCAGACAAATTTTGAAGCACGAATATAGTACATATTGATAATGCACCGTGCGGTTTTGACTTTCCCTACATTATATATAGTAAATATATCGTGATAAGTGCAGATCAAATCGCCGCAAGGTGATAGTATAGCAACGGAGGAAACCCCCTGATCGGATTTCCTCCGTTTGATTTATATAACGATCGTAACGCGCGGATAATTATTCGTCGTCAACCTCTGTGAAATCAGCGTTATACACACCGTTTTCTGTCTGAGGAGCCTGCTGCTGAGCGGCACCCTGTGCGGCAGCATCCTGATAGAGCTTTTCAGAAACCGCATACATTGCCTTCTGGAGGTCGTCCTTGGTGGACTGGATCATATCGAGGTTGTTCTGCGCAAGAGCGGACTTCACAGCCGCAACCTTCTTGTTGAGGTCGTCCTGATCACTGCTTGAAACATGCTCGCCATTCTCGCTGAGGAGCTTTTCAACCGCATAAACGAGATTTTCGGCATCGTTTCTCTTGTCTACTTCTTCTCTGCGCTTCTTGTCCTCTGCTGCATACTGCTCAGCGTCATGAATAGCCTTCTCGATATCGTTCTTGCTCATGTTGGTGTTGGAGGTGATCGTAATGTGCTGCTCCTTGCCTGTGCCGAGATCCTTGGCAGATACATTTACGATACCGTTGGCATCTATATCAAAGGTAACCTCGATCTGCGGTACACCTCTCATAGCGGGAAGAATACCATCGAGCTTGAACAGACCGAGCTGCTTGTTATCTCTTGCGAACTCACGCTCACCCTGCAGTACGTTGACCTCGACCTGTGTCTGGTTGTCTGCTGCGGTCGAGAAGATCTGGCTCTTCTTGGTAGGAATGGTGGTGTTTCTCTCGATGAGTTTGGTAGCCACACCGCCCAGTGTCTCGATGGACAGGGACAGCGGAGTAACGTCCAGCAGCAGCACGTCG
>CACYDW010000110.1 GCA_902773325.1 uncultured Ruminococcus sp. | reverse complement strand
TGCACTCCCTTGAAATACGGCAGTATTCCTGCGGTCGTGCGCCTTGTACAGTGCCAATCATCCTAAGCATCAATTGAAAATTTATTTCTTCACAGTTCCTAATCAGTGTTTCCTTAGTCAGTGCTTCCTTAAAACGGGTTTGGGAGAATATGCTGAATATTCAGGCAAAACACAAAAGTACCCACTGTGCTCCCAACGGCGGAGTGCCTCCGCTGTCGACTTCGCGTTCCGGTTTCTAAGAGACAAAGCTTTATTGCCGCACCATTAGCAATAACACCGCTCTGTTTGTTGTCTTTTGTGAGAGAAAAGCACTTCTTGTGTTCCCAACGCTTGATACCAATAGACTGCTGTTGTTTTCGGCGCGGCATAGCACCGATCTTCCATACTCAGAGCGATAGCCCGGTTGGATAAAAACGTAGGGCGGATCATGCTATTCAACTTATCAACAGAGGGAACTCCCCTTTTGTGCTGAGCGAAAACGCGAAATAGGGTGCGCAGGCTCTGCGCCTGCATGATTTTGTGTATTGACAATCAGGACGTTTTTGTTTAGAATGAGATTATCAAGGAATACTTTGAATGTTTTTATCTATATGTTGCTTTTGTTGTACTCTTAAAAGACTTGGGGCAAAGCCCCGATATCCGGAGTCCTAATATTAAAACGGGAGGATACAAACGATGAAAGATCATTACGATATATGCGTGGCGGGTTTTTGGTACGGTGCTAATTACGGCTCGCTGCTGAATGGCTACGCAGAATACTGCCTGCTGAAAAAGGAATTCGGCAAAGAAGTCCTGATGCTGAATAAGGTCGGAGCACCTTCACAGGATACCGAGGTCGAAGAGGGACATAATACCGAGTTCGTAAGAAGATACTACGATCCCCAGGATGTCAGCCCTCCGATCCCCTATGCGGAGCTGTCAGACCTGAATAAGATCTGCGATGCGTTCTGCGCCGGCTCTGACCAGATATGGAACTACTCTATCTCGTTCCGCGAGAATATGTACCTTCCCTTTGCGGGTGATGACAAGAAGCTGATCTCTTTTGCAACGTCATTCGGTCATAAATCCGATAAAACACCCGATGAGGCTAAGCCGAGGGTGCGTAAGTATCTGCAAAGATTCAGCTCCATCGCAGTCCGCGAACAGTTCGATGCGGATATTCTGCGGAATAACTATAACATCGACGGCACACTGGTCTTTGAACCGGTATTCTGCATTGATAAAAAATATTACGATGAATTGATCGATACCGCTGAATTCAACGAAACAGAACCGTATCTGCTTACCTATATTCTCGACCCCTCGCCCGAAAAGCGGGAGGCTATCCAATTCTATGCCGAAAAACTCGGTCTGAAAACTGTCAATATCCTTGACGGTGTTGCCAAAGACTGGGAAAAGAATAAGCAGGAGCTTGATCTCCCCGGAACACTTCCCATTGTGGGTGCGGCAGATTTCCTCAAGGCATTCAAAAATGCTGCTTTTGTCATTACAGACAGCTTCCACGGCTCTGCATTTTCGATCATCTTCAATAAGCCGTTTATCGCCATAGGCAACTATAAGAGAGGCTTCGAGAGATTTATTGACCTCCTTGGCAGACTGAAGCTGGAGGACAGGCTGATCATAAGCCCCAAAAAGATTCCCCATGACGAAAAATATCTCGCGCCCATTGATTATACCGAAACCAATGAGATCATTCGTCAGGAGGCAGAACGCACGGTCGAATGGCTCAGAAGAGCGGTTGAAACACCCAAAGAGGAAATGCCCTCTATCTTGCTGCCCGATGAAACCCCTGCACCCTACAGCTATACCTTCAGCTTCGATCATGATGTGTGGGAGGAATACTATGCGGGCAATACCACAACGCTGTTTGTGAAGCCCGGCAAGAGCGCGCCCGGCAGATTTGCGACCAGACCCCTCGGTCTGATGCTTGAAAAGGGAAAATCCTATACCCTCCGACTCCGCT
Organism: uncultured Ruminococcus sp.; assembly: GCA_902773325.1. Lineage (GTDB taxonomy): Bacteria > Bacillota > Clostridia > Oscillospirales > Acutalibacteraceae > UBA1213. The sequence continues at coordinate 10,929 of CACYDW010000110.1, read as the reverse complement.
TCAAGGCGCGCACGGATTCGGATTATATCAATTTCCACCTGAAGGATGCCAACAGTTCTCAATATAAAGTGATCTATTACCATAAGGTCGACAGAACCAGACTGGGCGTGTGGGAAGATGCAGAGGTTTCCTTTACTGCGCTGTCCTCCCTCTATAACCAGCTGATGATCGGTGCATCTCAGATTACCGGACCCGGTGCTTATATCTCCATTGCAGAAATGTATGTCTTTGAAAATAAGCCTGAATCTGCCGATAAAGACCAGTCGGTTGCAAAGGTCGTAAAGAACGGCACCTGTACGGGCTGTTCGGTCTGTGCACAGGTCTGTCCCAAACAGGCGATCACCATGAGAGAAAATGACGGCGGATTCCTCAATCCGGTCATTGACGGCAGTAAATGTGTGAACTGCGGTCTGTGCCTGAAAAAGTGTATTTCCGAGAATCCTGTCTACAAAAACAACCCCGAGCCGGAATGCTATGCGATGATGGCAAATGATGAGCTGCGTATGGTCAGCTCCTCCGGCGGAATGTTCTCTGTTGCCGCAGAATACGTCCTCGACCACGGCGGATATGTGTGCGGTGCGGTCTATAACGGCGATTTCTCTGTCAAGCACGTTGTTATCAGCAATACAAAAGACCTTCCTGCCATGAGAGGCTCCAAATATATCCAGAGTCATGTGGAGCAGGTCTATCCGCAGATCAAAAAGCTGCTCAATGAGGGCAAGACCGTGCTCTTTACGGGTATGCCCTGTCAGAATGCCGCACTCTATTCTTATCTGGGTAAGGATTATGAAAACCTCTATACAATAGACATTCTCTGCCACGGTATGACGACACATAAGGTGTTGGAAAAGTACCGCAGAGATATTCATCAGAATAAAAAGCTGAAGCATCTCGGCTTCAAGGAGAAAAAGCCGTGGGGCTGGCATGCAGGTGTCAACGCAAAATTCGCTGACGGTTCGTCCTATGCAAAGCCCCTCGAAACCGACCGCTATTTCAATGCGTATCTCCGTTCCCTTTCCAAAAACACTGCCTGTGAATCCTGTCCTGCTAATAAGCTGCCCCGTCAGGCAGACCTTACCATCGGAGATTTCTGGAAAATCGAAACCTTCAAGGCAGAGCTTAATGACAAAAAGGGTACGTCTGTTGTGCTCATCAACAACGAAAAGGGTCAGAGATTCTTTGACAAGCTGATTCCTTTCATGCAGAAGTGCGAGAAAGCACCTCTGGACACCGCAAAGAACGGCAACCACATCATTTATAAGGCATATAAGCTCCACAAGAACAGACAGGCATTCTTTGACAACTTTGATCTGCTCGGCTTTGATACACTGGTTGCTGCCTGCTCTGAAAACAAGATCTATGAGGCACAGAAGATCCAGATGCTCAGGAGTATTCCCGAAGAAGAACACGCAATGTATTATCTTGCCAGAACCGCTGTGAAGAACGCGGGCGGCAGAAAAATCGTCACGTGGTCGAGATCGCCCCTGTTTGAAAAGGTACTGCACCGCTGCTTCGGCAGACAGGTCGCCTTTTCTGTCGCACAGAATGAAGCGTATGTGGATAACAGTGTTGTGTTCCCGTTCGACAAGATCGTTTCACACAGCAATGACTACTATGTTGTTGTGCCTGCTATTGCCTATAACGAAGAACGCGGCTCCAGGCTTTCTGAGGCGGGCTATCAGGAAATAGCCGATTGCCTCTTTAAGACACCCAAGCCGATCGTTATTGAAAACTACGACCTTGCAGGCGGTTTCTACTCCGATGCCTACGGCAATACAATAGAAGGCTTTAAAGGAGTGATCAAACAGATTATTTTCCGCGGCGGCAATAACCATATTGTTTTAGGTGATAGAATCAAGAATCCGGAAAACCTTAGCTTTGATCTCAGCACGAATTCCTATATTTCTATCGGAAGGGGCTGCTCGTTTACCGGTGAAACGGACTTCCTCGTACAGGGACAAAACGGCAGCAGCAAGGTCGTCATCAAGGACGGCTGTGCTTTCCAGGGGGCTTATGTCCGTGTATTCAACGATGTACACGTTTCGTCCATTCTCATCAATAACTCCTGCTGGTTTGGCAGAAATCTCGAGCTTCATGCCAATCAGGGCAAGAAGATGATCATCGGCAGGAAGTCGCTGTTCTCTTATGACATCGACCTTTGGGCAGGTGATGCACATTCGGTATTTGATGTCAAATCCGGTACCAATGTCAACTCGATCTATGACAAGCTGCCCATGCACAAGAATCTGCTGGTGATCGGTGAGCACGTGTGGGTCGCAAAGGGCGCATTTATCATGCACGGCACCAATATCGGTGACGGCAGTATTGTCGGCGCGAAAAGCGTGGTCAAGGGTATCTATCCCAACAACTGTACGATTGCGGGAAATCCTGCGTCACTGATCAAGAGGGATTCCGCATGGAGCTCTGAGAAAACTACGGAAGACCCCGCAAAGTGCGGCGGATACTATGCGATGACGAGCGATGCCAAGGCACCCATCAGCGGCAGAAAGGTGCTGGTCATCGGCGGAACACGCTTTATGGGTGTTCACCTTGTCAAGGAACTGATTGCAAGGGGCAATGACGTTACCATCGCTACCAGAGGCCGCCGGAAAGACCCGTTCGGTCTGGACGTTAAACGTCTGAAATTGGACGTTTCTGACGCTGCCAGCACCGAAAGAGCACTCAAGGGAAAATGCTTTGACGTTGTATTCGATAATCTTGCCTATGCTTCTCAGAATGCCAACAATATTCTCAGTCATGTGAAATGCGGCAAGTATGTGCAGCTTTCATCTGTTGAAACCTACGCACCTGATTTCCATCCCGATCTGCGTGAAGAGGATTTTGACCCGATGACGACCGATCCGCAGCTTTGCTCTACCAAAGCCGGCTATGTGATCGGCAAGCGGCAGGCAGAGATCTTTATCTATCATCATTTCCCCGATGTTCCGGTGGTGACCGTCAGGATCCCCTACGTTTCTCCGGCACATCTGACCAATACAGACCGTCCCTACTACTACTGCAAGCACATTGTGAACCAGACCCCGATGAATATCGAGGATATCAACAGGGGCTACTCGTTTATCAGAGATCAGGAGGTAGGCAAGTTCCTGCCATGGATCGCTGCACAGGATCACCGCGGCCCGATCAACCTCTCCAGCACGGGTATGGTGACGATCCAGCAGATCTTTGAGTACATCGAGCAAAAGGTTGGCAAGAAACCGATCATCGACAATGAAAAGGGTGAAGAATCACCGTTCCACGTCTTTGGCGAAACAACCTTCTCTATGAATACCGAAAAATCCGAAAAGCTCGGCTATGCGACCTCCTCCATGGACAGCTGGTTCTGGAAGGTCATGGATGATTACATCGAAATGGCACTCAAAGAGGAGAAAAAATAATCCGGTATATTTCTGAAAGCCTGATACAAACGTTCCGAAGAACAGTCCGTATGTTCTTCGGAACGATTTTTTTCAAAATCCGATTGACGAACCGGTCAATTCGTGCTATTATACTTATCATGTGATAGTAGTTCATAGGCGGAGAAGAGTCCGGGAAATCGGCGGCTTATATTTGTGAAAATTTATCTTAAATATAGAGTAATCATTCACATTGTACGGTGCTGCGGCATATCCGGTTGGAAAAGTATATAGCAGGCGACAAAAATATTCTTTCTTAGAGTGATGTCCGAAGGGGTGGGGGCGACCGGAAAGCCCCCACAGTCAGCCTATGATGATCAAAGTATAAAAAATAATGTCGTGTACTATAAAAGCAAAGATATCATTGATAAGTTTACAAATTGTAATTTTATTCTGAATTATACAAGGGGTATTATTATGGACGGCACTGAAAGGAAATCCGGAAAAAATTGTTATCAGTGTGATATTATCAGTTCCTATGTCAGCATGGAAAGTGCGGGTATGGTGAGAACCTACGGTCTGCATCTGTATAATACCCGTCCGAACCTTACTGCCAATGAGGAAGAAGCCTGTACCATTGAGGATATCACCGACAGCTATGACAAAATCGTGCTGCTGCGGCAGTATATTGATGAACTGGGAGTTGAGCCGGTACATTTGCGGGAGATCGTTGAGGACTTTCTTTCGTGACGGTAATGCGCCTTGCTTGCAGGTACACGTTCTGTTTTCAGAAATAACGGTCAGACGTGAATTTTTTATGGTTCAGATTCAATATATCTCTTATCCCCTTGCTGCATTTACTTTGAAAATTCAAGGCAAAATTGGCTTTCCGCAAATTGTCCAAAAAGTATTTACATCTCATGCAGTTTATAGTATAATAAAGCGAAGAATACCCTGATAGTATCCGTTGTCATGGGTTATTTCAATGTACGTTTTTACGTTCTTTACAAGGAGGGAATTTTATGAATCATAACAGCAAATCGTTCAAAAAGCTGATGCGTAAACTGTGCGTAATTGCTCTGACCGCATCCATGCTTTCAACACCGCTGCTGCTCAGCCCTGTGTCCGCAGACGCAGCACTTTCGCCCGACTACTATGTCATGGGCTATATGGATGAAAATGGAAGATACTGGCCGGTCGTCATCGCAAGTGATGCTACCTATGACAGCAACGTCATCATGGCTGCACCTGTCAATCTCGAAGGATACACCCTGATCATCAACGGTGACCTTGAGATCAACAACACCCTGACATTCAGCAACGGTACACTGATCGTCAACGGTGATGTTATCCAGAATGCCGGTCTGAACATGAATGACGGCAGCTTTCAGGTCAGCGGCAACTACAGGCAGAATGCTGCCGCAACCATCAGCGGCGGCAGTATGAGTGTCGGCGGAAGCTATGCGCAGTATGCCGATATGACGATCAGCGGCGGCACAGTGTCCGTTGCAGGCAGCTATGCCCACCGCGAAGACAAGTTAGCACTCACCGGCGGTAAACTGACCGTAAACGGCGATTACCGCTTGCAGGATCTCGGTACCGATGATGACGGAAACGGCATCTATACAGGAGCAAATGGTATCCTGCAAATGACCGATGACAACAGTGTGTTCCGGGTAGGGGGCGATTTCTATACGCAGAGCGTCTACGGCTCTGAAAGCTACAACAACCAACTTTCAGCCGGTACGCTGGAACTGGGCGGCAATTTCACACAGATCTATGCAGGCAACTCCTACAATTTCAACTGTAACGGTCAGCACAAGGTCATTCTGTCCGGTACGGGGGTACAGACCATTCACTTTGAGAACCCCGGCAATTCCGGCTTTAATATCCTGACAGATACCAATAACCGCAAGGCTGCTCTGTCGGATGTAAGAGTTTATACCATCGGCACGAACGTAACGATCGGCAGCTTCACACAATACGGTACTCTGGATCTCAACGGTAAAAAGCTCGTCCTTGCCGGTGCTATGACCCAGTTCGGCGATATCAACGTCAATGCCGGTACGCTTTCTGTCAGCGGAGAATATCTCCACTCCGCCGGTATACTCGATCTCAATGACGGCAGCGTCAGGGTTGCGGGTGATTACAGACTCCAGAGCAAAACCACCATCGCAGACGGCAGTACAGAATATTCTGCATCCAACGGTGTTCTGAGAATGGACAACGAGAACGACTATTTCCTTGCCAAACGCAATTTCATTACCCAGAGTGTCTACGGCAGTGAAAGCTACAACAACCATCTCTCCAACGGTACGCTGGAGCTGAAAGGCAATTTCACACAGATCAACGCAGGCAACTCCTACAACTTCAACTGTACCGATGAGCACAAGGTTGTTTTCTCCGGCAGCAGCGAACAGACCGTCACCTTCGAGGATCACGTTAATTCGGGCTTCAACAACCTCTTTGCAACACCCAATACGCTGATCAATCTGGATAACGTAAGGATCAAGAAGATCGGCAGTGACGTGACAGTCGGCAGATTCACCCAATACGGCACCATGGATATCAACGGTCAGTCCCTTACCGTCAACAACAGCCTTGTCGAGAACGGCAGTATCACTGTCAACGCAGGTACTCTGACGGTCGGCGGCAATCTGCTGCATCAGGCAGGCAATCTTGATCTCGATGAGGGCAGCGTCACTATCGGCGGCGACTACAGGATCCAGACCCTGTCTTTGGACGACAACGGCGTTCCGGTTTACGGAAGCTCTGACGGCGTTCTGAAAATGGATAACGAGAACGACTACCTTCTGGTCAACGGCAACTTCATCACCCAAAGCGTTTACGGCAGTGAAAGCTACAACAACCATCTTTCCAACGGTACGATGGAGCTGAAAGGCAACTTTGCACAGATCAATGCCGGCAACAGCTACAACTTCAACTGCACAGACCAGCACAAGATCATCTTCTCGGGCGATACTGCACAGACCATTACATTTGATAACCCCGGCAATTCGGGCTTCAACAATCTCTATGCGACCCCCAACACCGTTGTGGATATCACAGCCGCAAGAATCAGCAAGATCGGCAGCAATGTGACGGTCAACAGCTTCTGTCAGTACGGCGATATGGATATCAACGGCTATTCCCTGACGATCCTCTCGACCATGACCGAAAACGGCAATATCTACGTCAACGGCGGTCAGCTTCTGATCAACGGTGCTATGGTACACCAGGGCGGCGCACTTGATCTCAATGACGGCAGCGTAACCGTCAAGGGCAACTACCGTATGCAGACCATGACCGTAAAGAAGGGGGTCAAGACCTTCTCCCCGTCTAACGGTGTTCTTAAAATGGACAACGAAAACGACTACCTCTGCGTATACGGCACATTTATTGTACAGAGCGTTTACGGCAGTGAAAGCTACAACAACCATCTCTCCAACGGCACACTGGAATTGAAAGGCAACTTCACGCAGATCAATGCCGGAAACTCCCGCAACTTCAATGCAACGGATAATCATAAGGTTATCTTCTCCGGCGGCAAAAAGCAGACGATCCAGTTTGCTGACCCCGGCAACTCCGGCTTCAATATCCTTATCAGCACACCCAATCCCAATACCACACTTTCCAATGTAAGGATCTACTCGCTCGGCAATAATGCTACGGTCGGCAGCTTCAAGCAGTACGGCACACTGGATTTCAAGGGCTGTCAGCTGGACGTTACCGGTGATATGGAGCAAAACGGCGATATCACTGTCAACGCGGGCAAGCTGAATGTCGGCGGTAATTTACTGCAGCAAAAAGGCTCAATGGATCTGGATAACGGTACCGTTACCGTAAACGGCAACTATCGGATTCAGGCTCTGACAACAGACGAGGACGGCAATACCGTTTACGGAAACTCCGAAGGTGTTCTCAAAATGAACGATGAAAACGACCGGCTTCTGGTATACGGCAGCTTCATCACACAGAGTGTATACGGCAGTGAAAGCTACAACAACAATCTCACCAACGGCACACTGGAGCTGAAGGGCGATTTCAGGCAGATCAATGCCGGCAACAGCTACAACTTCAACTGCAAAGATGCACACAAGATCATCTTCTCGGGCGATACTGCACAGACCATTACATTTGACAACCCCGGCAATTCGGGCTTCAATAATCTCTTTGCGACCCCCAATACGATCGTGGATATCACAGCGGCAAGAATCAGCAAAATCGGCAGTGAGGTCACCGTTAAGAGCTTTACCCAATACGGCAGTATGGATATCAACGGTCAGAAGCTTACCATCACCGAGGATCTGGTTCAGAACGGCAGCATTACCGTCAACGCAGGTGTTCTGACGGTCGGCGGCACACTGCTCCAGCAGGCGGGCACTCTGGATCTGGATGACGGCACCGTTACTGTAAACGGCAACTACCGGATTCAGGCTCTGACAACAGACGAGGACGGCAGCACCGTTTACGGAAACTCCGGCGGTGTTCTCAAAATGGACAACGAAAACGACCGTCTTACGGTTTGCGGCAGCTTCATCACACAGAGCGTATACGGCAGTGAAAGCTACAACAACCATCTCACCAACGGTGTATTGGTGCTGAAAGGCGATTTCAGGCAGATCAATGCCGGCAACTCCCGCAACTTCAATGCCACAGACAATCATCAGGTCATCTTCTCCGGCAGCGGTGTGCACACCATTGCATTTGATGACTCCGGCAATTCGGGCTTCAATATTCTCGCCGATACACCCAATACGCACTTCAATCTTGATAATGTAAGAATCTATACCATCGGCGGAACCGTTACGGTCGGCAGGTTCACCCAATACGGTTCCATGAATCTGCATGGTCATGCCCTCACCGTCACCGATACCTTCACCGAAAACGGCAGTGTGACGATTGACGGCGGTTCTCTCAATGTTCTCGGAGAATACATCCATCAGGGAGGTACTCTTGACCTGGATAACGGCAAGGTCAGCGTCGGAAGTGACTACAGAATCCAGACCAAGACCATAGATGAGTCCGGAGAGGTCGTATATTCAAGCTCCGCTGGTGTGCTGAAAATGGATGACCCGGGCGACTATTTCCTCGTTTCCGGCAACTTCATCACACAGAGCGTATACGGCAGTGAAAGCTACAACAACCACCTCACCAACGGTATTCTCGAGATCAAGGGCGGCTTCTCACAACTCAGCGCAGGCAACTCCTACAACTTCCATGCATCAGACAATCACATCACCTATTTCTCCTCGTATGAGATTCCGTTCATTCATTTTGACAGCTATAAGAATTCGAGATTCAATATTGTTGTTTTCAAGAAAAACTTCGCTGTGGATGACTATGAGTCCACATTCTACTCCAACACCGTGGTCGATCCCACTTTTGTGTACAACAATTCCTCCATCAACGTCTCACAGATTTCACTCGGCGACAGCGCAACCGTCAATCTGTCCGCATTCGGCGGTTCAGGCATCTATCAGTATACCGTATACTACAAAAAGACCTCTGATTCTGCATGGACAACGCTGGGCAGCTACACAACAGAAGCCTCGGCTGTGTTTACACCCTCACAGACGGAAAGCTATGATATCTGCGTCAAAGCAAGGGATACCTCCGGCAACGCGGCAAAGAAATACTTCACCGTCAACGTTGTACTCGGCGAGCTGCAAAACAACAGCACCATCGAGAAGGACGTCTATGCTCCCGGCGAAACCATTACCGTCAACTGCGCAGCCAAATACGGTGACGGCTCCTATAAATATGCTGTTTACTATAAGAAAACAGAGGATTCTTCATGGAAAACCGTTCAGGGTCTGAAAACCAATCCGACCGTTACCTTCAAGCTCACCGAACTCGGCGATTATGATATCTGCGTCAAGGCAGCAGACGGCAGCGGCAATGTAGCGAAGCTGTATACGTCCGTAACCGTCAAGAACACGGAGCTTGTAAGCACCTCTTCTGTTTCTGCCAATGCGGTCACACTCGGCACTCCCGTCACGGTCAACGCTGCGGCAACAGGCGGTTCAGGCTCTTATACCTATGGTATCTACTATAAGCAGACAGGCGCCTCCTCGTGGACGACCGTTCAGGGCTTCCAGACCAACTCCAGTGCCGATATCAACTTCTCCGCAACAGGCAATTATGACATCTGCGTCAAAGTCAAAGACAGCAACGGTACTATCGTAAAAGACTACTTCTCCGTTGAGGTCACAGCAACGGCATTTACCGATACGTCCTCCATATCTGCCGATTCCATCAGTCTGGGTGACACGGTAACTGTCAATGCAGCATCAATAGGCGGCACTGCTCCCTATTCCTATGCGGTCTTCTGGAAGAAGGTTTCAGCTTCCTCATGGACGACTGCCCAGAGCTTCGACAGTAATGCAACTGTCAGCATTACCCCGCCTGCCGCAGGAGATTACGACATCTGCGTCAAATCCAAAGACAGCACGGGCACTGCTCAGAAAACATACTTCAAGGTTGCTGTGAAAGATGCCGCTCTCAAGGATACCTCCGTGATTACTGCCGACACCATCACGCTCGGCAACAGCACGACCGTCAAGGCTTCGGCAACAGGCGGCTCAGGTTCTTATACCTATGCTGTGTACTATAAGAACACCACCGCATCGGCATGGACGACCGTTCAGGGATTCAGCAGCAATTCCGCTGTTGACATCACACCGACCGCTGCAGGAGATTACGATATCTGCATTAAGACCAAAGACAGCGCCGGAACTGTTATCAAGGCTTACCTCACCCTGCACGTAACAAACGGCGCACTCAGAAGCACCTCCACCATGTCTGCACAGTCGATCGCACTTGGCAGCAGCGCAACGGTCAACGCTTCGGCAGAAGGCGGCAAAGCTCCCTATACCTATGCCGTTTACTACAAGAACACCACCGCGTCTGCATGGACGACCGTTCAGGGCTTCAGCAGCAATGCTTCTGTCAACGTCAAGCCTGCTGCGGCAGGTACGTATGACATCTGCGTCAAGATCAAGGACAGTCACGGAACCATCATCAAGGATTACCTGACGCTGACAGTTTCATAACCGATCACGCAGCTTCACCACAGCAGTAACATTTCAGCGGTATACCTCATGCGGGGTATACCGCTGAATGATTTCCATGGATATGCCAAAAGCCCCCGTTTCCGATCAAGATACCGGAAACGGGGGCTTTTTATAGTAGTATATTGGTAACCGTCAAATTCCCATCGTCTTTCTCCGCAAATTCTGAAAAAGTATAATAAACTCCAAGTAGATATTCAGACAAAATGAGAAAATCTAAAAAAGTCTGAACAAGTCTAATAGAGTAGATCAGAGTATTTCAGACGGAGGTAAGACAAGTGGAAAAGATAGCAAGTGAAATAGCAACGGTAAAGAAGAATGTCCGGCTGCAGGAATGGAGCAGACAAATTGAAGAACAGAAGTCGAGCGGTCTGAGCGTTCAGAAGTGGTGTATACAAAACGGAATAAACCTTAAAACATATTACTACCATATTCGCAGGGTTAGAGAAGAAATGGCAGTCATGCAGAATCAGCTTTCCATGTTTCCGGTGAATAGTTGG
>CACYDW010000109.1 GCA_902773325.1 uncultured Ruminococcus sp. | reverse complement strand
TTCTCGGTTGTCACCTCGGTCGGTGCTTCTGCTGCGCAGAGGTGTCCACCGGACACCCGCACCCCTTGACCTCGGCAAGGGTGCACAGCACCCCTGCACCCCGGATTTTCATAAAAAGGAAATTATTCGTGTCGTTTACTACATGTATTTTACTCGGCATCATCAGACTGAAAAGCGTCATCGATCTCCTGCATAGCTTCTTCATGCAGTGCGGTAAGGATTTCCAGCTTGAAGTCCTCATCGGTGATCCTTGTCTGGGGATCGCCCTCCTCATCGGCAAGATAGACCTCGATTTCCCCCTCGTCACCATCACAGGAACCCAGCACCAGATAGCTGTGTCCCTCATAATCATAATCGGCAAGAAGCTCATAGTCTGTTTCGTTGCCTTCGGGATCCGTCACCGTAACGATTTCCGTTTCCATTTCTTCAGAAAGAGCATTCATCATATCCTCGATCTCATCATCGTCCAGACCAAGTTCCTGAAGCTTCTGAATCGTTTCGACAATCATATCTGCTTCTGCATCCTCAAGCTCGCTGATTTCCTCTTCATCGCAGCCGGACTCACGCAGCTCGGTGATGAAGCTGTCCTTCATAGCTTTCAGAACACCCAGCATGGTAAAAAAGTTTTCTACACGAACATAGCCGTCCTCGTCCTCCCGATAGACAACAGGCTCGTCCGGGTCGTCCTCAAATTCACCGACAACGTAGTGTGCACCGTTATAGTCCACATCGTCCTTATAGATCAGTCTTGCCATCGTGCCGTCTTTTTCGGCAATTTCAATGATTTCTTCTTCTTCAAACTGCATCATCTTATCAACCTCCGTAGCTGTACTTTAGTCAGATCGTGCGGTCGGGGGAAATCAGAGTGCTTCAAGTGCCTGTCTGATATCGGCAAGAATATCGTCAACATATTCAATGCCTACGGACATTCTGATCAGGTTAGGAGTTACGCCGCACTGTTCAAGCTGTTCATCGTTGAGCTGGCGGTGGGTCGTGCTGGCGGGGTGCAGTGCACAGCTTCTGGCATCTGCCACATGAATGACCTGCTTGATAAGCTTGAGGTTATTCATAAAGCGCATTGCGTTCTCTCTGCCTCCATTGACACCGAACGATATAACACCGCAGGAACCGTTGGGCATATATTTTTTGCATCTCTCATAATACTTGCTGCTCTCCAGACCCGGATAGTTGACCCATTCGATCTTGTCGCTCGTTTCGAGGAACTTCGCAACGGTCAGTGCATTGGAGCAGTGACGTTCCATTCTGAGGAACAGTGTTTCCAGACCGAGGTTGAGCAGAAATGCGTTCTGGGGGCTTTGCTGCGGGCCGTAATCTCTCATCAGGTGGGTAGTCGCCTTGGTGATATAGGCTGCTCTTCCGAACTTTTCGGTATAGACAACACCGTGGTAGGATTCGTCCGGTTCGGTGAAAGCGGGGAATTTGCCGTTTGTCCAGTCAAAATTGCCGCTGTCTACGATCACACCGCCGAGTGCTACCGCATGACCGTCCATATATTTGGAGGTGGAGTGTACAACGATATCCGCGCCCCACTCAAACGGGCGGAAGTTCACGGGTGTCGGGAAGGTATTGTCTACGATGAGCGGTACACCGTGTGCATGAGCAAGCTTTGCATACAGCTCCACATCGGCAACGTCCAGTGACGGATTGGACACGCTCTCCACGAACACTGCTCTTGTATTCTCCTGAAAAGCCGCTTTAATGTCGCTTTCCGAAGCATCGGGGGTCACGAACGTAAAGCTGATACCCATTTCACGCAGTGACTTATTGAACAGATTGAAGGTTCCGCCGTATACGGCACTTGCACATACAACGTGGTCGCCCGCATGACAGATATTGATGACCGACAGCAGTGAAGCCGACTGTCCTGAAGCCGTCAGCATGGCACCGACGCCGCCCTCTAATGCAGCGATCTTTGCGGCGACCGCACTCAGCGTGGGATTGGTCAGACGCGTATAGAAGAAGCCGTCCTCTTCCAGATCAAACAGTCTGCCCAGTGTTTCGGCACTGTCATACTTGAAGGTCGTGCTCTGTACGATGGGCAGTACTCTCGGCTCTCCGTTTTTCGGCTCGTAGCCCGCCTGTACACATTTGGTATTGATATGTAGATCCATCTCATACTCTCCTTTTTTGTTTTTGTAGTATTCATTATACCCTATTCTGTTTTCTATTTCAACTGATTCATGCCGTAAGTTCTCCATGGAAAGAAAATATTGTGGAAAAAAATACAGCTATGAAAGCAGCCTGATAATATCACCCGCAATTTCGTCTGCGGGGCGGGACGCGTTGATGATGCGGATATTCTCCGTGTCGCCTAAAAGGTCAAACACCTCAAAAAAACGTGCCCTGATACGCTGCTGCGTTTCAAGCGTTTCATAGATCTCGCGCGAAAGCCTGCCCTTTGCGATACGCTCGTCACACTGCTGCGGCGATACATCGAGAAAAATACACAAGTCCGGTCTGCGTATTTCGCGGCAGTCTAAATTCAGCTTCATCACCCATTCAAGGTCGGCATCCATCCCCTGATAGGCAAACGAGGAATAATAATACCGGTCACAGAGTACATCGATACCCTGAGAAATGTATTGCTCCATGCCGTTGACCGGATTGACATTGTGAAATATCCTGTCTGCAAGAAACAGGGCGGAAAGCTCATAAGCATCTCGTCTGGTATGACCGCCCAGAGCGTCCCGCAGCAGTCCGCCGGTAGAGGACGCTGTCGGTTCGGCAGTCACATAGACGTTTCTGCCCTGCTTACGCAGTGCTTCTTCAAGCATAGCGATCTGCGTTCCCTTGCCCGAGCCGTCAAGACCCTCAAATACGATCAATCTGCCCCGCTGTGTTTTTTCCATAGAAATGTTCCTTTCAATTGTTTCGGCAGCGGCGAAAAGTCCGTTTTTTCAGGAAAGGGTTTCCCCGCCGCCACGGAAATCAATTTTCAAAAATCCACGGTATATCTTCCCGCTTTTGCTTTGTTTGCTATATCAGATGTGGGCGAAAAATTCGTTTTTTTAGGAAGGGGGTCCGGGGGAGAACCCTTTGTTTTCAAACAAAGGGTTTCCCCCGGGGAAACTGCCCGGCAAAACGGAGTTCCCCGCCGCTGACTGCTATTGCTTTTCCTGCTTTTTTCTGCCGCGCAGCTCTCTGAAAAACCGCGACAGAAGCGCCGAACATTCATCATCAAGCACCCCGCCCTCACAGACGGGCTTGTGATTGTAGGGCAGGTCAAACAGATTGATCACAGAGCGGCACGAACCCGCCTTTGTGTCGCTGCACCCATACACGACCCGCCTGATACGCGAATTGATGATCGCTCCCGCACACATCGGGCACGGCTCCAGCGTCACATACAGCTCACATTCCCATAGCCGCCACCCGCCGAGCCGCTTACACGCATCGTTGATGGCGGCAAGCTCCGCATGATACAGCGCATTTTTTCCCGTTTCACGTCTGTTATAGCCCCTGCCGACGATTTCGCCGTTTCTCACCACTACCGCACCGATCGGCACTTCGTCGATATGATATGCTTTCATTGCTTCTTCCAGTGCGGCGCGCATGAATTCTTCATCGTTCATATATAAACCTCTGTATCGGTGATGGAATATTTCGCGGTCATTCGTCAGAACAGCCTGATGATACTCAATGCGGCGAACAGCACCATTGCGGGACAGGTCAATGCCGCAGCAGTTTTTTCCCTGACCGTGAGCACCGTTCTGCCGTATTGATAAAACAGCTTTGTACCGCGCAGAACCAGTATTCCCAGTAGTGCAAGCATCAGTACGACAGCCGCCGCAGATATGACAAACCAGATCACGGTATAATGCTCGTAATAGTCCGTTCCGCTCATCAAGGTTCCGAAAACCGCAAAGGCATTGTTGAGAAAATGCACTGTCATGGGCGGTATCAGCGAACCTGTGGCATTGCGTATCAGACCCATTGCCAGACCCGTCAGGAATGCCGCTGACATAGACCTTGCCCCCGCATGGAGCAGACCGAAGCATAAAGCAGACAGTACGATGGCATATCCGCTGCCGAAGCTGCTCAGACCTCCCATCATCAGCCCGCGGAACGCTGTTTCTTCACATACGGCGGGAACAGCGGCAAGCGACAGCAGCAATAGCAGCACCTCACAGGGACTCCTGCCGATTGCAAAGCCAAGCCCCGCCGAATCCGCAGCGGGAAACAGCGCATTGACGGCTGTCATCAGGAAATTGACGGCAGCACACGCGCCGAAGCCGCATATCACAAGCGCAATACTCACACCGCTACGCGCTTTATGCACAAACGGCGCGGTATATCGCCGCATTCCGCCGCTCCATTTCATCACGGCTAACGAGGGCAGCAGCACCGACACAACAGACATCAGCGTGACCGCCGCCGCATACGAGAGGGTATCATGGACAAAGCCCGAAAGCAGCCGCGCCGAAAGCTGATTGAGCAGCATCATCACCACACAGCACAATCCGCACAGAGTAAGCTGTCCCCATTGCAGCTCCCGCTTCTGCCGTACACGGAGGGCGGATAGATCGGCCGTGAGGTCGTCTGCTGTCGGGGAATTGTCGGTCATCAGCTCCCGACCGGAAAAACCGTCAGGCTGTTTCTCATCGCGTTTATTCATCATAATGCGGTCAGTCCCTGAGCATATTGGAGCAGGCAAGCATACAGGCAAGTCTGCCCGTATGGAAATTCAGCGAACCCTGCATCCACACGGCATAAGGCTCACGCAGCGGCGCATCTGCCGACAGCTCGATCGACGCGCCCAGTGTAAACGCACCTGCCGCCATAATGACCTTGCTGTCATAGCCGGGCATATCCCACGGTTCGGGTGTTACGAAGGAATCCACCGGAGAAGCCTGCTGGATACCGCGGCAGAAATTGATCAGCCGCTGTTCGTTTCCAAGCAGGATCGCCTGAATAATGTCCCCTCGCACCTCATCGTAGCGCGGTGTTACCTCATAGCCCAGCAGTTCATACAAGGCTGACGCAAAAATCGCGGTCTTGACGGCTTCTCCTGTCACGTGCGGTGCATGGAACGCGCCCATGAACAGCTCGCGGTTATTGCCGAGGGTACAGCCGATCTCCTTTCCCGTGCCGGGAGTTGTCAGCCGATAGCTGCACGCTTCGACAAGGTCTTTTCTTCCGGCGATATATCCGCCCGTAGGCGCAATACCGCCGCCGGGATTCTTGATAAGCGAACCCGCCATCAAATCGACTCCCACGCTTGCAGGTGTCACGGTTTCTACGAACTCTCCGTAGCAGTTATCCAGCATGACAATACAGTGCGGCGCAAGCGTATGAGCGAGCCGTGCGATCTCACCGATTTCCCTGACCGTCAGTGTCGGTCTGAGCGAATATCCCCTCGAACGCTGAATATAGACCATCTTCGTGTCCGGCTTCACGCGCTCCCTCATACCCTCAAGGTCGACCCTTCCGTCCGGCAGCAGATCAAGCTGTTCATAGCGGATACCGAATTCCTTGAGAGAACCCGATGATTCCCCGCCGATTCCGATGACCCCCTGCAGTGTATCATACGGCACACCCGTCACTGAGAGCATGGTATCCCCCGGTCTTAACACCCCGAACAGCGCGACCGTCAGCGTATGCGTACCGCTTGCAAAATTGTGCCGCACCAGCGCGTCCTCCGTATCAAACACCTCCGCGAATACCTCGTCCAGTGCCTCTCGTCCCCTGTCGCCGTATCCGTACCCCGTAGATGCCGCAAAGCAGCTTTCACTCACCCTTGCCCGCTGAAATGCCCTCAGCATTTTCAGCTGATTATACTCGGTGATCTCGTCCGTCCTCTCTAAATACGGCTTACAAAGCTCCATCGCCCTCTCCGCCGCCTTCACAACCTCCGCCCTTATACTATAAAACTCCGTATTCATTCTTCTCTCCTACTTCCCTTAATGTTGGGGGTTTCCCCCAAACCCCACAAGGGGCTCTGCCCCTTGACCCCGCCAGGGAGCTCGAGCCCCCTGGACCCCGCATCTTTTTACTATGCAAGTATGTAATATAGAAAAACAGCTTCTTCTATGGGGTAAAACAGAATAGCAAACCATTATTGACGATTCACTATTGCCGCTCATTCAATTTTCAATTTTCCATTGAAATAAATCCTTGTTTCCGGTAAAATTCTGCGTTTTTGTGTGGTTCGCGGATTATGTAGACGGTGCGTCTGCCGAGAGCACAGCACAGCGACTGCACAACTGCCGTTCCGAAGCCTCTGCGGCGAAAACCTGGGGCAACCGCGACCGCTCCGATAATAGCAGCCCTTTCAGACTGTGCGGCGGTCAGAGCTGCGGCGGCAATACTGCCGCCGTATATGACGGCATGACAAAGTGCGGTATGATGCCTGAGCCGATGAGATACATCAGGAAGAAAGTCCTCATAAGCGGGCACATCAAGACCATTTCCGTCACATTTTTTCAGCAGCGCATATACGTCCCGCAGGTCAGGCGCGGTAACGATGTCTGCGCCTGCGGGAACAGCCGTATGGAGAGCCGCTCCGCTGAACCGCATAATTGTACCGCCTACTGTACGCAGCGGGTCTGTGACTGCCTGCATACACAGCGGGCAGAATACCGAGGAATATCCCATTACATCGAGGAATTCCGCTAATTCATTGATATCGCAGCCGTCTGCGGCACAGACTGCCGTATCACTGCCGTATTTGGATATAGCGGCAGTAATATCGCCGTCTGCGTTAGTCTGAATCCAGAAACGGCAGAAATCGTATGCCGTACCGTAGCTTGCAAGCAGACAGGCGATTTTACAGGCATAAATGCTCCCGCTGTCGGTGAACGCGGCAAGCTGCCGCTCCGTGCGGGCATCTGCAAATGTAATCAAGACTGCGTACCCTGCACATGGACGGCGGTGTCCTGTTCCTTACCGAGAATTGCTTCGGCAAGTCCTCTTACCACCTGATAAACCGCCTCTATATCCTCCTTGCTTGCAATACTGCTTGCCGAATGGATATAGCGGCAGGGAACGGAAACCGCCGCCGTTCTCACACCGCCGCGTGATACATGAATCGTGCCTGCATCGTTGCCGCCCGCGACCTTGCTTTTGGTCTGCGCCTTAATGCCGTTTGCAGCGGCATAGTCCATCGCCGTGCGATAATAGTCACGGTCATATATGGTCGAGCCGTCGATCAGTGATACCACTGCACCGCCGCCCATAAGACACACACGGTCTGCACCCTCGATTCCGGGCAGGTCGGACGCGGTCGTACCCTCCACAACGATCGCGCTGTCGGGCGCAATGGTAAATGCCGCTGCTTTCGCACCCCGCAGTCCGATCTCCTCCTGTACAACAAAGCTGAAATACATATCAAAGGGCAGTTCGCTTTTGATCAGCTCTATCAGCACCAGACAGCCCACACGGTCGTCCAGTGCCTTGGAAATAATGCGTCCGTGACGATCCTCATAAATGCTGTCGAAGGTGATCATATCTCCGACCTGTATGTATGCTTCTGCTTCCTCACGGGAATCTGCGCCGATGTCAATGCGGTAATCCGTGATATCGGGGTATTCCTTGCGTTCCTCACCGGTGGTAAGGTGTACCGGCTTGGTATTCACCACACCGCGAATTTTGTGTTCGCCGATCCTCACTCTGCGGGAATAGACCGCACTGCTGTTGATGCCGCCCACCGGTGCGAACTGAAGCGTACCGTCATCGTTGATATAGGTGACAATAAAGCCTACCTCGTCCATGTGGGCAGAGATCAGCAGCTTTTTAGGAGCGGGTCGTGCGCCCTTTTTGAATACCAAAATATTGCCGAGGTTATCGATCGTGATACTATCGGCATGACCGCCGATCTCACAGAGGATCAGCTCTCTCACCTCGTCCTCCCTGCCCGCGATACCGTCTGCACGGCAGAGCTTTTCAAGCAGTTCATAATCAAGCATGAGATGCACCTCCCTCCAGAACATACAGTGCCAACAGCTGACTGAGCTTTTCCAAATCATCAAGCGAAACCATTTCGGTCTGGGTATGCATATTCTTGTCGGGGAACGAGATGCACCCCGTTCTGACACCGCCAGCCGATACGGATATTTTATCGGCATTCGTGCCGGTTTTGCCGCCGCAGACCTCATAAGCAGAAGCCATATTCAATTCCCGTGCAAGCGCAATGAGTTTGTCGGTGACACCGCGGGAAAGTGACGGCGCAATACTGATGATCGAACCGCTGCCGAGCTTACCGCTTTTTTCCTTCGGAACACCCTGCTGTCTGCCGTAGCCCGCATCTATGACGACTGCTTCATCGGGACGCAGAATAAAGGCAGCGGTTTCTGCGCCGCTTTCGTGTGTTTCCTCCTGTGACGAGAACACAACAGACAGCCTGCACGGAAGCTCCTTGTCCCTGAGAAGCTGCATACAGCGTATCAAAACGGCACAGCCTGCGCGGTTGTCCAGTGCCGAACAGGATATTTTATTGCCGAGCAGCTCGGTATACGCACTGCATACCAATACGGAGTCACCCTGCTGTACGAGTTCTCTGACCTGCCGGACGGGCAGAGCGGTATCGATCCAGACAGCTTCTCTTGTGAGTGCCTTATTGTCGCGGCTGAGGTGCGGCGGCACGGTACAGATCACACCCGTAAGCTCCTCCTTGCCGTATACCGTAACGACATTGCCCGCCAGTGTGCGCAGATCGATTCCGCCCACAGGCTCTGCCTTGATGAAGCCCTCGTCATCAATATAGGTCACGATCAGACCGATACGGTCAATATGCGCATCAAGCATAATATGCTTCTTAGCGTCCGGATCGCCCATTTCTGCCGCAATACTGCCCAGCGGCAGACTGCGCACCCCGGCGATGTCGCCCGCAAGCTCTCTGATAATGCCGCGCATTTCGTCCTCCGAGCCTGATATTCCCTTATCCGCACATAGTCTGTGCAGTATTTCCTTCATGCTGATATTCCTCCTTGACAAACCCCTTATGCAAGCTCGTTGACGATTTTTTTGTAGTGCAGACCCTTTTCGGCGAAATTCTTATACATATCGAAGCTGGCACTGGCGGGGGACATGGATACAATGTCGCCCTCAACGGCATGGGCTTGTGCGGCGGCAACGGCTTCTTCCATGGAATTCACGCGGATGATCACGGGGCTGCCGTCCGCATAGCCGGGGGTATTTCTGGTTGCCTGCTCGATCTTATCGGCAGTCGCACCAAAGAGGATCAGCACCTTTACGGTATAGGGAATCACCTGTCCCATTTCGGTATAATCGAGGTGCTTGTCATAGCCGCCCGCAATGAGAATGATTTTTCTGTCAAAGAGCGACAGAGTACCCTTGATGGTTCTTGTGGGACTTGTGCCGATCGCGTCATTATAGTATTTCACACCGTGAAGTTCTCTTACCAGTTCGGCACGGTGCTCTACGCCGCCGAAGCTCACGGCGACCTGTCTGATTGTTTCAGCACTTACCATGCCCCATACGGCACTGATAGCGGCAAGGTAATTCTCGAGATTGTGCATACCGGGAATTCTGATATCGGAGTCCTTCATGATAATGGTTTTGTTACCGTAGCAGTTCATCACGATTTCACCGCTTACAGAGAGGTATGCGCCGTTGGAGGATTCACGGCGGCGGGAGAATTTGAATACCTGTCCTCTTGTATATTCCTCAAACGAATTGGAAATATCATTGTCAAGATTCAGAACCGCCTTGCCGAAGGCATTCTGATGGAGCACGATATTTTTCTTCGCGTCAATATATTCCTGCATATCCTTATGGATATCCAGATGGTTAGGCGCGAGGTTGGTAACAACGGCGATATCGGGACTTGTACGCATAGAAATGAGCTGAAAGCTCGAAAGCTCCACAACAGCGATATCATCGGGGCTGATCTGTTCGATATCGGGCAGAAGCGGTCTGCCGATATTGCCGCCAAGATGCACGGTATATCCCTCTGCTTTGAGCATTTCGGCGATAATGGTTGTGGTAGTCGTTTTGC
Source organism: uncultured Ruminococcus sp. (assembly GCA_902773325.1). GTDB lineage: Bacteria > Bacillota > Clostridia > Oscillospirales > Acutalibacteraceae > UBA1213. Next base: position 9,483 of record CACYDW010000109.1, on the reverse strand, counting down.
CGTCACTGCCTGTTACGGCAATGGTTCTGCACGGACACAGATCAAAGAATACCTCCATTTCACTGGTAACTGCCGTACCGTTTTTTCTTGCCTCCACCAATTCGGGCATATAATATTTCATACCGGGAGTACGGAAAATGATATCAGCACCGAGATCACGCAGATAATCCTCGCCGAGGTGCAGCTCTGCACCTTTTTCCTCTGCCTGATCGGCATTTTCACCCAATTCTGCACGTTCTCTTTTATCACAGGCAAGTACGTGTGCGCCGTATCTGCCAAAAAGTCCGATCAGCGGAAGATTGCTGCCGCCGATACCGCAAAGTGCGACAGTTTTTCCGTTCAGACCCTCTAAAAATCTTTTTATATTGTTTTCCATATTTTCATACTCCTTTTTCATTGACGGCACGTCCGCCGGTGTAAAAGTCATCAACGAACCCCCGAATGCGGCGGAAAATCGCTCATTGATGGAATACGCTTTATCCATTATATGACAATCCGGCGGTAAATTCAATACCAACAGCACAATGTTTCATGATAAAGCACCCAAAAAAGCGGCAGACAATCGTCTGCCGCCGGAATATGTATACACATTTTTATGCACGGACAATATCACGCCAGTCAAGGTCGCCTCTTTCGAGTCCGTGAATCAGCACCTCACCCGTAGCGATATTGGTTGCAACGGGGATATTGTGCATATCGCAGAGCCTGAGAAGGTTCATGTCCTTCGGTTCATGGGGCTTCGGGTTCAGGGGGTCGCGGAAAAAGATCAGCATATCGATTTCATTAAAAGCGATCTTGGCAGCGATCTGCTGATCACCGCCCTGTGAGCCTGCAAGAAACTTCTGTATCTCCAGACCGGTTGCCTTTGCTACCATTCTGCCGGTCGTACCCGTAGCGCAGATCGTATGTCTGCTGAGAATTCCGCAGTAGGCAATGCAGAACTGAACCATAAGCTCTTTTTTGGCATCATGCGCTATCAACGCTATATTCATTGTTGTTTACCTCCGATTCTGTAAAGTTGTGAGTACGGTTTTGCAACAGCCATATACAGGCTGTCATTCGATCAGCAGCGGAACATCACGTCCGTCAAGACGCGCAGCAATACGGTCAAAGGCATAAGCCGCTTTCACCTTGCCTTCGATCGGAAGTCCCTGCTGTGACAGCGACGCTGCCGTGTTATCCTCGGGAACAACACCGAGCAGCCTTGCACCCGCCTCATCAACCACCGCATCAAGATCCTGATAAATGCCTGTCTTGCGGAATTTCCGCTCATTGAATTTGTTGATAATCAGGCGAATGTCGTTTATGGAACAGTAATTCAGCTTTTGTCTGACCTTATCGCACCCTCTGAGGGAGAGCGGTTCGGTATTCGCCACCAGAATTGCCTGTGAAGCCGGTGCAACGGCAGTCTGAAAGCCCGCGCCGATTCCCGCCGGACAGTCGATCAGAATATGGTCGTAGTATCCGGAGAGAACCTCTGTCAGCCGCTTCATGACAGAAGGGCTGAGTTCATCTCTGATATTCTGCGGGGCAGGAAGGATATACAACTCGGGTATGGTTCTGCATTGATAGATGGCACTGGCAGGCGGGCAATTCCCTCCTACGATATCCGAAATATCAAAGACAAGCTCACCGCTGACACCGAGCATGAGGTCGATCCCCCGCATACCCGTATCGCAGTCAACCAATAATACCCGACACCCTCTTCTCACAAGAGCCGCACCGAGTCCTGCCGTTATTGTAGATTTTCCTGTTCCACCCTTACCGGATGTAATAACCGTCACTTTACCCATTTTCATATACCTCTTTATTAAAGATATCATACAATACACATAAAGTCAAGAGTATAATCATTATTTTTATATACTATTACAACAAATATTTCAACATACTCTCCAACTCCTTTGGGATAAAGTAACAAAAGAGAGCACCGGATCACTCCTCCGCAGGACTGTCCTGCGGTAAAGAGAAATACGCTTCTAAAATTTTCCGTGCTGCGGTAACGGCAACGGTACTTTTTGCACCGTGTTCTACCATAACGGCAACGGCGATTTCGGGGTTATCATAAGGGGCATAGCAGATAAAGTTGGCATGGTCTGAGCCGCTGTTTTCTGCCGTACCGGTTTTTCCTGCAACAGCGATCTCAAACCCGCTGAGTGCCGGATAGGAGCTTGCCGCGCTGTACATGGCATCCTGTACGGCTCTGAGGCTTGCGTCACTCACACCGAGTTGGTCAACGACCTCTGCGCTGCTCTGATACACGGTTTTGTCGCCGGTATAGGATACGATCCTGTCGACCGTATGGGTTCTGAGTCTTGTGCCGTTGTTGGCAAGTGTCGCGGCATAAGCGGCAAGCTGGAGGGGGGTGAACTGGTTGTCGGACTGTCCGATCGCCGCCTGAGAGGTATAGGTACTGTACCACTGTGAACCCATAAGGCTGCTGTAATCGGGTCCTGCCAGCGTACCTGCACTTTCCGGCACTTCCACACCCGTCCTCACGCCCAGACCGCATCGGCGGGCATAGGCATCTATATAGTCGATACCGAGCAGTCTGCCCACCTCGGCGAAATAGACGTTGCAGGAATCGGTCATAGCGGCTCTGAGGTTTTCGTCGCCGTGATAGCCCATACACCACAAACGCAGTCCGTTGGCGGTATATACACCCTCACAGGTAATAGTGGTCTGTGGCGTGATTTTCTTTTCCTCGAGTGCGGCGGCGGCGACCAACGGCTTAAAGGTCGAACCCGGCGCAAGCGCACCCATAAATGCCCTGTCAAACAGCGGCAGAGCATCGTTACCCACCAATTGCTCATAGTCGTCATAATAGGCTGCAAGGTCATAGACGGGATAGCTGACCGCACACAGCACCGAAAAATCCTTCACATTCAGCACCACTGCCGCCGCACCCCCGCAATCCGCGCCCATATATGCATCTCCGACCTCTGCGGCATAGCTGTTTGCCTGCAATACGGATTCTGCCAGTGCCTGCTGTGCGGCATATTGCAGTCTTGTATCGATGGTAAGATACACCGTATTGCCGGGGGCTGCCGGAACTGTATCACAGACGGACGGATTTCCGTCCTCACCAAGCAAATAGGTCATGCTGCCGCCCGCACCCCTCAGCTCGGATTCCAGTGCGGCTTCGATACCGCTTTTACCGATGGTATCGGTGTATCCATACCCCCTGTCAGCCATTTCTGCATATTCCTCTGCCGATATCAGCCCCGTCACTCCCACTAAATGAGGTGCTGCCGTGCCGTTTATGTAGGTACGCTGTGCATAAGCTTCGACCAACGCGCCGTTTTCACCCGCCGTTTTTTCGGCGATATATGCCATCTGGGTTTCCGACAGCGCATCAGCAAACACATACGGCTGTGTGCGGCTGTATCCCATACGGGTCATATCTGTTCTCACGCCAATGATCACAAGCTGTTCTTCTCTGCTGTATCCCTCACAGTCATGTCTTGCGGCAAGCACCTCCATACATTCCTCCGCGTCCGTCTGCGGATCAAGCGCATACAGCTCCCTGAGCTCCTCTGTTTCCTCCTCCATCGCCCCGTCAAACACAAACCTCCCCTCCCCGTTCAATACAACGGGAAAGCGTTCCTTCCTCCTTGCGCCGCACCCTTCCACCGCTCCGTTCAGCCGCACCACCACATCATTCAGCATTCCCTCTCCCACAAACAGCTTATTGATGACCGCCCTGTACGCCGTCTTATTCACCGCCATCGGCACTCCGTTTCTATCATATATTTCCCCCCTCAGTCCCTCCGAACACACCGTACACCTCTCCGCCGCCGCCATCTCTCCATAGTACTCCCCCTCCTCTATCTGCCACCTCACCAACCTCGCTCCATACACCCCCATCATTCCCACCACCATCGCCGCCAACACCCCCATCCGGGATATTGTGGCTCTGCCCCAAACCCCGCAAGGGCTGCTCGATTCTCGTCTGTCGCCTCGGTCGGTGCTTCTGCTGCGCAGAGGTGTCCACCGGACACCCGCACCCCTTGACCTCGGCAGGGGGGTCGACCCCCCTGCACCCTGCAACTTTTTACTATGTAAGTGAATGAACATAGAACCACCTATTCTTCTATAGAAAAAAGCAAAATAGTAAACCATTATTCATTATTCATTATTCATTATTCATTATTCACTATTCAGTATTCATCATTCATTATTTCCACTTTCCACTATTTTGTCTGTTGCGTTTTCTGCGGAAGAACGGAAAAAAAACGGGGACAAATGCTAATGTATAGATGATACGGGAAAGATAATGCGCGATAAAAAAGGACGGTGCGCTGTCATATCCCATAAAAACAAAGCCTGTTAAAAACTGTCCGCACACAACGGCTGCCACACTCACTGTCGCCGCAGGCATCAGTGTTGACAGCGTGACCTTCCCGTAAGACTGCATGGTCATACTCACGGCATAGCCCGTCACCGTCAAAGCGGCGGTATAGTAGCCGAATGTACACCCATCAGCAAAATAGCCGCATAATGCTCCCAGAATGACCGCCGGAATCTCCTTTTCAAATGCTGCCAGTACAATAGCCAGTGCAGCCGTCAGAATCGGTTTTCCGCCGAATACCTCCGGCAGCAGATGCGGCGCGTCCTGTATCAGATATGCCGCAAGTATGGCAATGACACAGGCAATATATTTCATGACTGCCGCACTTCTGATCATTCTGTGTCCTGTTCCTCCTGTTGTTTTCTGCCGTCAAAATCCGTAATGACAGCGGCGCAGGTCAGTGCGGCGATGTTTTCGAGCGGGTCTATGACGGCATAGGGCAGACCGGTATATTCGTCATATTCCAGAGAAACGATTTTTCCGGCTTTCAGTCCTTGCGGAAAGCTGCCCCCATAGCCGGAGGTCAGCACCAGATCCCCCGTGCGGAGGGTGTTTTGTGACGAAATATTGATAAGCCGTGTATGTCCGTTGTCCGACACCGCCGCACTGCCGCAGATCAGACCGCTGTCGCCCGTTCTGCCGACCTCTGCGCCCGCACAGAAGGACGGCGAACAGACCGTTGTCACCTTACAGGTGCTTAAAGCTACTTCACTCACGATTCCTACCAATCCGTTTTCGGTGATAACAGGGTCATTCACGGCTACGCCGTCACGGCTGCCCTTGTCTGCCGTAAAGCCGTAGAAGTTTTCGTTTGCATCTCTGCCGATCACACGTATATCCACCAGAGAAATACTCTCGTCCGCTTCTTTGATGCCGTAGTATTTTCTGAGTGCTTCGTTTTCTGCTTTGATATCGTAATATCCCGCAAGCTCATCATAAAGGCGGCGGTTTTCTTCCTCCAGCAGGACGATTCTCTCCTGTAATGCTTCTGTATCTGCCGGCGGTGTGAGCACATCCTCCAGAGAGCCTGTGCCGGACGTCAGCAAACGGCGCACGGGTGCAAGCAGATATCCGCCCACAAGGTTTCCAACGTTCCTGTTCCCTGCCGATACAATGCCGAGTATGAGTACTGCGCCCAATATGGACAGCATGAACCTGAAGCTCTTTTTTTCATAAAATCGATACACAAGGAATCCCTCCGCTTTCATCGGAATCAGACCGGCTCCGGCTGACCGATACGCCGCCTGACATTGCGCACCCCGTCAAGAGCGGTTTGTATGACCTCTGCTTCTGTCGGCTGAACACTCCCGCCCATACGGATTCCCGCGCCCTCTGCCACACAGTCGAGGGGATTTCCGGCAACGCGCACGGGCATTCCGGTTTCCTGCGCGATCAGCAGATCAAGACCCCTGAGCAGTGCGCCGCCGCCCGTCAATACGATACCGTTGTCGATGATATCTGCCGAAAGCTCCGGCGGAGTTTTTTCGAGGGTAGTTCTGATCGCTTCAAGAATGATTCCGAGCGGGTCGGCAATCGCGTCACGCACCTCCGAAGCGGATATCACCGCGTCATTCGGCAGTCCGTCAAAGCTGTTTCTGCCTTTGATCTGCATGCTGCCCTCGCCATCATACGGATAGGCAGACCCGATCTCTATTTTGATCTCTTCGGCGGTTCTTTCGCCGATAAGCAGGTTGAATTTCCGCCTGACATAGTGCATGATGGATTCATCGAATTTATCCCCCGCTACTCTCACCGAGCAGGACGTTACAATATCATCAAGCGAGATCACCGCCACCTCAGACGTACCGCCGCCGATATCGGCAACCATACTGCCTAACGGCTCTTTCACGGGCAATCCTGCGCCGATAGCCGCCGCCATGGGTTCTTCGAGCAGAGTGATCTGTTTTGCGCCCGCCTGTCTGGCGGCGTCCTCTACGGCGCGCCTTTCCACGTCCGTACACCCCGACGGCATACAGATCATCACCCGCGGACGTCTGAACAGCACTGATTTCACGGCTTTCCGGATAAACTGTCCCAGCATGGCGGCAGTGATATCAAAATCCGCTACCACACCGTCCTTGAGCGGTCTTACCGCCACGATAGAGCCGGGTGTTCTGCCGATCATGTTTTTAGCTTCTGTACCCACGGCGACCACACGGTCTGTTCTCACATCTACGGCAACGACAGACGGCTCTCTCATGACAATTCCCTTGTTTTTGAGATAGATCAGCGTATTTGCCGTTCCGAGGTCAATTCCGATTTCCTTTGTAAACATAATCCTTCCTCCTAAGAGCATTTGAAAATGCTGTCAACATTTCATCAACACCCTTATTATACCCCCTGAAACGTGTCAACTCTGAGGGAATTTTGTTTATTTGATTTTTTTATATAGCGAAACAAAACGCTTTGTCCTGCAAAAAAAGCTCCCGCACGGAGATATCCGCACGAGAGCCATCTGATATGCAGTGTTATTCGGTTTTTCCGGTCGAGCCGAAGCCGCCGCTGCCGCGCTGCGTATCGCTGAGGGTCTGTACCTCTGTAAAGTCGGCGCATACGACCGGCATAATGACCATCTGGGCGATTCGTTCATCGGGCTGTATGGTATAGGGCTGATTTGAAACATTGCATAAGCCCACGCAGATCTCTCCCCGATAGTCGCTGTCCACAACACCCACACTGTTGGCGAGGGTAATGCCGTGTTTGACACCAAGACCGCTGCGGGCAAACAGGAACGCGCCCATGCTGCTGTCGGGCAGCTCGATGGCGATACCCGTTGGGATCTTATGCAGCTCACCGGGAGCAATGGTAATAGGTTCATCAATGCAGGCGCAGAGGTCTGCACCCGCAGAACCGGGGGTTGCCCGGTAAGGGATTTTTGCGTTTTCCCGCAATTTTTTCACTTTGATAATATTGTTCATTTCATGTACCTTCCTTTTTTTGGTCAGAGTAGTTTTCAACTGTTTCAACATTCAACACTGAACTTTCAACTATTCCACTCCGCGATAGTAAAGTCCGCGTGTATATCCGTCTTTTCGACAGATATTCTGGTTGAAAAGACGCAGGTTTTCCTCCCTTTCAACCGAGTTTTCAACAGAAAACCGTAAAACCTCAAAATCAATGCCGCGCAGTTCATTTTTCCTGTCGGACAATATGACCGGAACGGAGTTCAGAATTTCGCTGCACGACCCATAGCACTGAACGGGAAAGGATATTCCGCGTCTGTCGGTGATAGACGCAACCGTTTTACAGTTCTTACACCCGTGTCCGTCATTTTGCAGAGGGCAGTTGCGGGTGAGCATGAGCGGCAGTCTGCCGAAGCTCACGATACCGACAGGAAGCCTGCCCCCGAGCGCGGAGATTTGCCGGAGCGTCAGCTCATAGGATACCTCAATGTCGAGCAGTCCCTCACGCTCTGCCCATTCTGCGGCGGCGGTATTGGTGATGTTCAGTCCGAAGCCGCCGTGAATATCCATGCCGAGGGATTTTGCCAGTTCCACCGCGCCGAGGTTCGATGCAAGCACCTCGTTGATGCCGAGTGCCTGAATTTCCTGCAATCGGCGGTAGAGCTTGTTTTCGATTCCGAACATTCCGCGCGGGATTTCGGCTGCAACGGCAAACCCCCTGTCCATCAGCGATTCAAGCGCACTGTCGGGGAGGGTCATCGGAACATACACGAGTTCGCAGTCTAAAAAGCTGTCTGAAATATTGCCGTCGGGAAACCTTGCCCTGTAATTTCGCGGAATCTCCTGTCTGCGGGTATGGTTTTCGGGGACAGATACCCTTTCAAAGCGGACAGCTTCACGCTTGCCGCGCATTTGCAGAAGCCCCGCCAGTGCTTCACGGCGCACCCCGTTGAATACCGCTGACGGTGCGGACAATCCCTCGTCAAGCGCAATATCGGCATTGGTAATACGGAAGGGAGTGCCGCCTGTTTTTTGAAGGTAGGACATACAGCGTTCTTTGGTGAGGGGCATTTTGAGTGCCTGTTCCGGCACACTGCCCTGCGCGCGGAACACGTTTCCGTCCTCATCAGAAACCGCAAGCTCCACCGGCTTGTCATTCCGGACAGTCAGTTCCACCCTGATCGGCACTCTCGGCATCTCGTCCTTATACATGGTACGCAGCTCCGTCAGGATTTTGTTGTTTGCCGAAGCGACGTCCTCTTTGGAGCGGATACCGAACATATCCCTGCCGCGCCTGTTGGTATAGTAGCCATCCGTAAAGCCGGAGCGTGAGAACACGGCGCCAAGCCTTTCCCGAAGGGCGGGGTCGACCGTACCGCTGTCCAGACTCTGGCGGCAGGCTGCCACCGCTGCGGCGACATACTCCGGACGCTTCATTCTGCCTTCGATTTTCAGTGACGCGACACCCATATCACTCAGTTCGCCCAGATGATCGATGAGTGACAGATCCTTCAGGCTCAGGTCATGCCCCGTACCGCCCTTTACCCCGAAAGGCAGGCGGCACGGCTGCGCGCACGAACCCCTGTTGCCGCTTCTCGAGCCCAGCATTGCACTGAAACAGCACTGTCCCGACACGCTCATACAAAGTGCTCCATGCACAAACACTTCCAATTCTATCGGGCTTTTCGCCGCGATCTCCGCGATTTCCCCCCGGCTCAGCTCCCTTGAAAGCACCACTCTCCGGAAGCCCTCTCTCGCTAACAGCTCCACACCCTTCAAGGTATGCACCGACATCTGCGTTGATGCATGGAGCTTCATTTCCGGACACGCTTTCCTGATCAGCGATATCAGTCCCATATCCTGCACGATCAGCGCATCTACGCTCACCTCACAGGCATACGCAATGATCTCCATTGCGCTCTCCAGCTCCTCATCATGCAGCAGCGTATTACATGCTAAATAAACCTTCACGCCCCTCTCGTGACAATACCTTACCGCATTTCTCAGCTCTTCCCTGTCAAAATTCTGTGCCGCCGTCCTCGCGCTCAGGCTCTTCGCTCCCAGATATACCGCGTCCGCTCCCATTCTCACCGCCGGATACACCGACTCCATTCCTCCCGCCGGCGCCAGTATTTCTGCTCTTCTCATTTATTCTCACCTCCATAATGTTGGGGTTCTGGGTCTCGGTTGTCACCTCGGTCGGTGCTTCTGCCTGCGGCAGAGGTGTCC
>CACYDW010000108.1 GCA_902773325.1 uncultured Ruminococcus sp. | reverse complement strand
TATGCGCGTACCACTGTTGACCGGCTCTATGCAGCGGGTGAATGTTCTCATACAGGTGTTCACGGTGCTAACCGCCTCGCAAGCAACTCCCTGCTCGAAGCACTTGTCTTTTCACGCAGAGCTGCTAACGATATTACTCGTCGGCTGACATCAGAAAACAACGAACCGTTCGGAGATTTCAGTGAATCCGATGACCTCAGCGGCAGAGAGATTCCGCATGGCTTCCGCACGGAGATCCGCAGGATCATTCAGGACTGCCACTTTGTAATTCCGAAGCCCGAAGCTGTCAAGAGCGGTCTGAAAAGGCTGGAGGAGATCCGGCATACGCTGCTCGGCGGCGGCTATGAGATCAACCGTGATTATGTGGAGGCAAGAAGCCTTGCAACGGTTGCCTGCATTATTCTCAGGGAGGTAAGTGAGAAACAATGATACTCAATCAGATTTATCTGGATAACCTTATCAAAACCGCACTGCTGGAGGATATCAACTACTGCGATGTCACCACCGACTACCTCATTCCTGCCGACCAGAACGGCAGCGGCAGACTGATGGCAAAGGCAGACGGCATTGTATGCGGTGTAGAAGCCGCACTGCGCGTTTTCACACTGCTTGACAGCAGCACGAAATATACCATACTGAAAAATGATGGTGACGAGGTACACTACGGCGACGATCTTCTCACCCTTGAGGGCAAAACCGCCGTACTGCTCAAAGGCGAACGCACCGCTCTCAACCTCATTCAGCACATGAGCGGCATTGCGACCGCTGCCAATAAATATGCCCGCATTGTGGAGGGGACGAATGCTTCTATCGCCGATACCAGAAAGACACTGCCGGGTCTGCGTCCGCTGCAAAAGTATGCCGTTATGACCGGCGGAGCAAAAAACCACCGCTATAACCTTTCAGATGCCGCTATGCTCAAGGACAATCATATTGATGCGGCAGGCGGCATTACCGCAGCCATCACCAAGCTGCGCGCAAGGGTCGGACACATGACAAAGATCGAGGTAGAAACCCGCACCCTTGACGAGCTGCGCGAAGCTCTCGATGCAAAGGCAGATATCATCATGCTTGACAATATGAGTCCGGAGCTGATGAAGCAGGCAGTTGCGATCACCGCCGGCAGAGCCGTTTTAGAGGCATCGGGCGGCATTACGGACGAAACGCTCCGTGCGGTGGCAGAAAGCGGTGTAGACATTATCTCTGTCGGAGCACTCACGCACTCTGTCAAAGCCTTTGATATATCCATGTATATTAAGTAGTAATAATCCACCCGAGGAAGTGCAGAATGAAGTATATCATGATTGTGTGCGGAGGAATGTCTGACAGGGCATTCTCCGGCACAGACCAACGAACACCTATGTCAACCGCCCGCAAGCCCGCAGCAGACCTTCTGGCATCGAAAAGTGAGGTCGGCATTGTCAGAACGATCGGCAGCGGCATCAAGCCGGACAGCTGCGCTGCTGCATTATCTGTATTGGGCTATCACCCCTCACAGTATTATACCGGTCGTTCACCGTTTGAAACAGCGGGAGCGGGACTGGAGATCGCCAAAACGGACGTTTCACTTTGCTGCAGTCTTGTAACCCTCTCCGATGATGAAGAATATACCCGCAAAACCATGCTCGGCAGCACCGTTGACGGCCTTACTCCGGGGGAATCCACAGAACTGATCTCCTGTTTGCAGGAGCAGCTGGGCAATTCGATTTTCCGTTTCCGTGCCCTTTCCGGCGGCACGAACACTTTGATATGGACAAAGGGGGAGCCGTCCCCCGGCATACTGACACCGCCCCGTGAAGCAGAAGGAAATCCTATCGAAGCCTATCTGCCAAGGGGTGAGTTCACACGTCCGCTAAGTCGCCTGATGGAACAAAGCTATACGATTCTCAGCCGTCACCCTGTCAACCGGAAACGCATCGCAGAGGGGAAAGCCCCCGCCAATGCCGTATGGCTGTGGGGCGAGGGCACAAAGCCGCAGCTTCCTGCCTTTCAGGACAAATACGGACTCCATGCCGCCCTGATTTCACTGTCGCCGATCCATAAAGGAATTGCACGAGCCGCGGGCATGGCAGTGCCGTCATTCCGTGCCGCCGACACACCCGCCGAAGGTCTGACAAAAATGGCTTCTGTAGCTGTTAGCGAATTGCTGTCCAAGCGTGACCTTGTTTACATTCACTGCGAAGCTCCCGCTCATTACGGCTATCAAAAAAATGCTGACGGCAAGGCAGAGAGCATCGCTCTCATAGATGAAATGCTGATCGCACCGATTCTGCGGGCAATGTCCGACAGTCAACAGGACTATTCCCTGCTGCTGCTCTCCGACCGCTGTATACCTCTGAGCTTAGGCACGGATTCCGGTGACCCTGTTCCATTCCTGATCTACAGGAGCAATGCCGAACTGGACAGCGGCATCACCGTATTCAACGAAGCTTCGGCAGAATCTACCGATATCTATATTGATCCCGGTTATTTCCTTATAGACAGATTTCTTCAGAATGAGTGACATACTCCCCCACCTATAGAGGTGGGGGCTTCTCGCTCAAGTATGGTAGCCCATACAGTATCAACGAGCTATCCCCGTGTGT
>CACYDW010000107.1 GCA_902773325.1 uncultured Ruminococcus sp. | reverse complement strand
TCTTTTCGTCTTTTTGTGCCACGGAGCATTATCCATAACAAGTGCATACTTTTTGCCTTTCGGCACAGGATGAGCAGATAAGAAATCTTTTATAGATTCAATCGTCGTTGAATAATTGAATTTTTCAGGTTTAGCAACAAACAATTCTCCACTTTCGGGAATGACAAATCCACTATATGATATTTTCTATTATTCATTGTTACACCACTCCTATGAGTAGTATAACATATCGGCTATTGCTTTGTAGAGTAAATATATTTATGCCGTTTACTGTAATACTCATACTGCAATTACAGTTGTGTGATGATAGATAAAACCGATTTGTCTTTGTGTAGTCCGAACCCATACTTTTCAGAACAAAAAGCCCGTACGACCTATGACAATATCCTACGCTTCTGTGATGATTATGATGTAAAAGACGCTATCAGGTTTTTGCGGGCAAGAGAAGTGGTTCATTATCAGCGTTTCGGCGAGGGATTGAGAATTGTAACGGACAAACTTGACGACAAGAATTTTTATGCTTTCAATCCGGAATTTGATAAATGTAAATAAAGCTCTTTCCGTATAATAACCGGACAAGCTTGCATCTGGCGGCTTGTCCGGTTGATTTTTTTGAACACAAGTAATTGAACGGGCTGCGAATATATGATATAATGACCGTAATGAAGTTGCCGGGAGGTACAATATGAGAACAATTGAGATCGGTGAAAACGACAGCGGTCAGCGTCTGGATAAATTTCTTACAAAAAGATTCAAGAATATGCCGCAGTCGCTGATGTATAAATACATCCGTACCAAGTATATCAAGCTCAACGGTAAACGCTGTGAAATATCCAGCCGCCTGCAAAAGGGAGATATACTCACGCTTTATATTAAGGAGGAGTTTTTTGAAGCTGTTCCCGATGAATATGATTTTCTGAAAGCCCCTGTCAAACTGGATATTATCTATGAAGACAAAAATATAATGCTGCTGAATAAAAAGCCGGGGCTGATCGTTCATCCGGACGAGAACTATCACTTTGATTCGCTGATCGCGCGTGTTCAGCACTATCTGTACGATAAAAAGGAATATGACCCCGGTGCGGAACAGTCATTTGCTCCGGCACTTGTCAATCGTATTGACAGGAATACCGGCGGAATCGTTATCGCCGCCAAAAATGCCGAAACACTGCGTATTATGAACCAGAAGGTCAAGGACAGAGAACTGGAAAAAAAATATCTCTGCGTTGCAACAGGTGTGTTTGTGAAGAAATCAGACCTGCTGACAGGGTATCTTGAAAAAAACGAAAAGAAGAATAAGGTTTATATCACAAAAAGACCGACTCCGCAGAGCAAAACGATCAAAACGCAATACAGAGTTCTTGCCGAAAAAAACGGACTCAGCCTTGTGGAGGTGGATCTGCTTACCGGCAGAACGCACCAGATCAGGGCACATCTTGCTTCTGTCGGTCATGCGCTGCTTGGTGACGGTAAGTATGGGAATAACGAAATCAACCGCCGTTACGGGTACAAATGGCAGGCATTGTATTCCTATCAGCTTACTTTCAGATTCCGTACCGACAGCGGCATATTGTCTTATCTCGATGGAAAAACCTTCACCGCGCCGGAGGTATGGTTTGTTTCCGAATTCGGAAAGGAGGACTACATAGAAAACAAGGAATGATCTGATGTTTTTGTCACGCAGAATACAAACCGGCATACAGGAGTGTACTGAAAAGTGATACTCCGTAAAAAAGGAGATGACTTATGAAAAAGAATGCAGTTTTGACCTTATCATTGGTTCTTTTACTGATTACTCTGCTGACCGCCTGTACGCAGGACAGACCGCCCGACAGCAGTACACCGGCACCGGCAGCGTATGACGGTGTATTTGCAGGAAGCTACGGTACGCTTTATTTCAACGGGGACGGACAGTCTATCGAACTGCGGGTAACACCGGAGCTTGCTGAACGCACCGGTCTGCCGACCGGAGAAAACAAGGGTACTTATGTATTTTTGTTTCATAACGAGAGTATCCGGTATGACCTCGCAGAGTACTTCCGCATCACCATAGATGGCACGAGCTATCAGTTCAACAGCGTTCGCGGGCGGAATGATCCGCAAACGGTAGCATTTTATTCGGTGAATGATGAATCGGAAATGCTTGTGTTCGATAAGCAGGAGGAGTGATTCAATTGGCAAAGAAAATAGCTGCTTTGATTTTAGGAATTATTGATTTTGTACTGCTGATCGTGATCCTTGTTTCTGCTGTGGCCAAAATCGGCGGAGATTCTGACCTGATTACGGAGGGCGGCAACACACAAGGTCACAATACAGAGCGATCCTCCGGACACAATATCACGTTTTCCCTTCCGGAGAAGCCTGCTGAATCCTCTCCGGAGCAGTCCTCTGTTCCGGAGAAGCCTGCCGAATCCTCGGCAGAACAGTCCTCTGTTCCGGAAAAGCCTGCCGAATCCTCGGCAGAACAGTCCTCTGTTCCGGAGAAGCCTGCCGAATCCTCGGCAGAACAGTCCTCTGTTCCGGAGAAGCCTGCCGAATCCTCGGCAGAACAGTCCTCTGTACCGGAGAAGCCTGTCGAATCCTCGGCAGAACAGTCCTCTGTACCGGAAGAATCCTCTGTCAATTCCTCCGAAACTTCGGAAAAAGCATATCCGCCTGCCGATGAAATGAGTACGGATGATGTTCCGACATTGGGAGATATTGAAGACTTCCGCTGGAGTACAGAGAACGGTGCGTATTGGACAAATCTGTCGTCCGATGCTGTCAGACTTACGGACTACAAGGCGATACAGGGCGGTTGGAAGGCTTATTTGCTGGACGACCCCTCCGGAAAGCAAAGCGAATATTCCGTTGAACGTCTTGCAAATATCCGTATTTCCGGCAGTGAAAACTCTGCTTTGGCAACGATTGACTGGTATTATGTGTTTTTAGGTTCAGAGGGCGAAGGATATGACGACAATTCGCCTGATACAGAGTTTTCGGGCACATGGTCTTTGGCAGACGGGGAATTGGCGGCTCTCGGAGCGGGAAAACTCATTCTCGGCAATTTCTGTTATGATAACGGACACGAATATGGTACGGGAATCTATATGTGGCCCGATGGAGTAGAGGCGGTTATCGCCTTAGTCAGACCGTAAGGAGGGAATCGTATGGCTCAGTTTTGTCGCAGCTGCGGTGCAAGACTGATACCCGGCAAGGACTTTTGTCCCGGTTGCGGCAGTCGGTTGCAGCAGAATATGCCCGTGAATACAGGTGCAGGAAGTCCGCATCATGCTCCGGTTAATTCCGGAGGGTGGAATGTGCTGATTATTGCATTGGCTGTGATTATGGCAATCGAAGGTGTGATAGCAGGGGTATGGTGTCCGGGCTTTTTAGTGGCTCAGCCCGGGACGGACACCAATTACGGCGGATATGACAATACGGGCAGGCAGCCGGGGAATACCCGCACACCCGTGACCAATAAAGAAAACGAAACCGATCCGGAATGGTCGCCGCCTGAAATCGAGGAAATGGACATCACCTATACCGAACAGGAAATCGCTTCGGCACATCAGACGGAAATGTCTGTTTCTCCCGATGCTCCGGCAGCGTCTGCGGAGCGGTTTACGGTAGATTTCGGTGAATGGGGTCTGCGCGTCGAAGATGTATTTATTGCAAAGCAGCTGCCTGTTCATGATTTCAAAAAGGACGGATACAGCGTACAGGGCTATGAATTTTCACTTTCATCGGGTCTGAACAGTTTTCCTTTTGATGTTGCGGTAACCGTTCCGCGCGAAGAAAATGACGGTGATCTGGTCATGTTTGTGTCCAGAAACCCTGAAACAGGTGAAAACGAAAACGAATACTTCGATATTACCGAGGACGGTTCTGCCTATGTGTTATATACCGACCATTTTTCGGTACACTGTAAGATCACGATCAAGGATTTTGTCAACAGATTCATTGAAAACGTGAAGAAAGGGGACGTGAGTGAAAGCTCTACCCGCGAAGCACTCGGTGCGTTCTATTATCCTGACAGCGGCTCTTGGGAGGAGCGGATGAACGCTCCCGTTGCCTATAATCAGTATGACGTCTGGAAAAAGATTTCCAAAGACAATGTTTATCTCCCGAATGCGGATATCCTGCTCGATGCTCTTGAACAAAAGCTGAAAGCGGACGGCGCCAATTCTCTGGAGCTGGGAAGCTTTATGATGAATACCGCCAAAGACGTAGGCAGTAAAACACTGGAATATAACGACCTGATCAACAATACTAAGGCAAGCACCGCCGATGCAGCCGTTGAAACCATCAAGCTGATGGATAAGCTTTCAATCAGTGAGATGTCGCCCGGTATGAGGAATGCGGTCAATCAATATGACGCGCTGAACAGTGCTGCGGCACTGCCGCTCGCGAGGGTCAATGCCTTGTCTACGATCGCCGGCTATGTGATACTGGAAAGGAAGATCAATCAGGAGGTGGAGGAGGGCAGATTCAAGACAGACCGAGAAGCACAGTGGGCACACCGCACGGAATGTGCGGGTACGATTTTAGGTATCATCAGTACGGGAGCGTCTTATGTGGGTATTGCAGCATCTAAAGCGGCTGCGGGAACAGCCGTGGCTGCCTCCGGTCCGGTTGCTGCGGCAGTTGGTATAATCTGCGGTATTACAGCATTGGGACTGTACTGCTATTCCAAATCGCAGGAAACTCCCTATGACAATCTCAGCGTAGATGAGCAGAACTATCGTGATTATTTTGCGCGTACTAAAGACCAGACACAGTACAGGGTATTTTACTATGATTATGATGCCTTTAACGGCGAACAAACGCGGGATACCAATGTTGGTACAAATGGACTGGCTGTTTCCAATATCAAAAAAATATCCGGACTTACGGAAGAACAGAATAACCTGTTCAAGCATTATGTCAACGAAGAAATGAAGGAGATCAATGGCACAGGCGGTATTGCCGGTGTGGATCCTCGTGCAGGTATTCACCTTGACTTTGTACTTGCGTTCAATCTGCTGTTCCGGATTGTCGTAGATGATGCTCCCGAAAAGGTCAATGACATTATGATCGAATTTTTCCGGAATTATGCAAATGCCTGCTGGGAGGAGCTGAAGGAGTCGGATTATCTGGAATTCTGCAGGAACATCATGAAACTACGCGGTGAAGATGGGGATTCTGCGCGTCTGCCGTGGATTACAAATGAAGAAAAGGCTAAGGTACAGAAGGAGTATACCGATCAGTATGTCCGGGAATTGTTCACAGCTTCCTCCGAACAGATTGCAAGGATGTTTGAGTGCTATACAAGAGATGCACAGATCGGCGCCGATCAGATGATCCGCAAGGAGCTGGTTCCTCTGCTGAATACAAAAATGGAGTTTACCGTAGAGGACAATTCTCTGGATAACCCGAGGGATTTCAGCAAATCCATCTATAATCAGCCGTTGGAGGAAAACGGACTGCGTGAAATGTACCATACCGATACGGGCAGCTATATAGATTACAGCAAAGACTATGACTCTCCGATGTATTTCTGCGTCAGGGACGAGAACGATGTATATACACGGGTAGGAGTTCCGCTGTTCGTTCCCAGCAGAAACATTTCTAAGCATTATCAGGATTACGGCAATGTTACAGTAGGTCTTTCGCTTGTTCTTACGGACTATGCCGATTACTACCCCGCAAAAAAGAATTTTTTGCCTGCTTATGACCAGACTACCGAAAATACGGTTTTCCGCTGTACCTACTATCATTACCTGATGATGGGTGCTCCCAACGCGATGGAATTTGTCAATCTCAAGGAAGAGGTCAGCGATGTGGAGGACTGGGATTTCGACATTCCCGCGCCTGATGAGGACGGTGTCATTCGTGTGAATGTCAGCATCAGTCCTGCAAAGGAAGAGAATCATATCAAAGATTTTCTGGGAGAATGGGAGGGTGTACAGACATATTATCCCGATTCATCATGGCAGCACTTTGATACCAAGGATTATCAGCGGGTTGTCAAGCTGTCGCTCAATGAAGAGCAGGAGCTGGTGGCATATTTCTACCTGTATGACGGCGACAAGGTTGTCGGAGCGGATAAATATGATTCCTATCAGGCACTCAAGCCCGGCAAGGGATATGTGCTGTCCGGTTCAACACTGACCATACATCCCATACCTGATGCGGAGGGGTATTCCGAGTTCGGGGGATATTATGATTATAAGCTGACCCTGACCGGCGGCAGTTCTATGGAATTGTCGGTCTTTGCCGATCGCTGGATAGAAGAAGATTATACCTCATACAAATACGAAAACACGTGTACGCTTACAAAAACAAAGTAGAGAGCAGCACTTTCTGAGCTTTCTTTTTTCGGAAACGACTGTATATTATCCCCAAAAAACGGCAAATGACAGCAAAAGTATGGGAAAATAGACTGTTGATAAATCTGTAAAAGTATAGTATAATCAACTGAGATGGTGTATTCTCCGGAAATCCTGAGGCTGTCAGAAAAGCTGTACCCCGATAAAGCTTTTTCGGAAGAATGGCATCTTGAAAAAGGAAAAAGGGGGAAAGGAGGCTAAAGTATGAACTTTCTCGGGAAATCATGTCCTGTGTGTTCAAAGACAATCGAACAGGATGATGATGTGGTGGTTTGTCCGAAATGCGGTGCGCCATACCATAGAGAGTGTTATACAGAAAAGGGAAAGTGTATCTTTACCGACCTTCATAAGAATAAACAGAGCTGGAAAGAAGTATATGACAAATCAGAAAAGAATGCGGATGATGCTGCACCCGAAGAGGAAGCTGTGAGTTGTCCGGTGTGTGGGATCAAGAACCCTGCCAGTGCCATTGTATGCAAACGCTGCGGCAGCTTTTTGAGAAAGCCCGTTGCCCGGATCTTCTATGACGAAGCAGATGATACCGACCAAACGGATTTCGACCCGCAGGATCCCGACAGCTTCAACCCATTTGGCGACGGTAATCCGTTTTCGGTATTTTTCGACCCGATGGCGGGTGTGAAAAAGGACGAGGATTTTGACGGTGTTACCGGTGCAGAGATCGCTAAGTATGTAGGCTCAAACACACCCTACTATATGCAGGTGTTTCAGAAAATCAAATATACCGGTTCAAGCCGCGTTAATTTTGCTGCATTTTTCTTTACGGCAAGCTGGTATATGTATCGCAAGCAGTATGTAAAGGGTTCTGTGATTGGTTTGATTTATCTGATCATATCCGTTGTGAACATGCTGATTTATCGTTCGTCAACCGAGCTGTGGAGTGCAGCAACCAGTGCTCTTAAGGAATCCGGACTGCAATATATCACGTATCGCGATTATCTGGATTATGTTTTGCAGAGCTGTACATTTCAGGAGGGCACTGTGATGCTGCTGCCATATATTTTTTCGGCAGGAATGTTTATCATGATGGTCATCTGTGCCGTAACGGCAAATAAGGGCTATTACAGGCATACAATAAAGCAGATCAAAAAGATCAAATCGTCTGTAAAAGAAGATGAAGTTCTGAAAGAAATTGAAACAAAGGGCGGAGTGAATGTCCGTATTGTAGTTTCCCTGACAGCGTGTTATATCATACTCAATATCGCATCACTATTTATATAAAATCGGAGGTAATCATTATGAAAGTCACCAAAGCAGTTATACCCGCCGCAGGTCTTGGAACAAGAGTGCTCCCTGCAACAAAGTCAATGCCAAAGGAAATGCTCACGATCGTTGATAAGCCCGCTATTCAGTATATCGTAGAGGAAGCTGTGAATGCCGGCATTACAGATATCCTCATTATCACCAACAGGGGAAAGGGCATTATTGAGGATCATTTTGACCGCAGTCCCGAGCTGGAGGAAAGGCTTCTTGCATCAGGCAAGACAGATGTGTATGAACAGGTTGTGTCGATTTCAAAGCTTGCGAATATCTATTTTGTTCGTCAGAAGGAAACCAAAGGACTGGGTCACGCTGTAAACTGTGCGAAATCCTTTGTAGGCAATGAGCCGTTTGCCGTGCTTTATGGTGATGACGTTATCATCGGCGATGATCCTGCCTGCGGACAGCTTGTCAGAGCGTACGAAAAATACGGCAAGGCTGTTGTCGGCATCAAGGCAGTCCCCGAGGACGCGATCTCAAAATACAGTTCTCTGAAGGTAGACCTACTTGAAGGCAACACCTATAGCTGTACTGATATGGTAGAAAAGCCCAAGACAAAGGAAGAAGTGCTTTCGCTTTATTCCATTCTTGGCAGATGTGTTCTTACACCGGATATCTTTGACATTCTTGCCGAAACAAAGCCCGGTGCCGGAGGAGAGATCCAGCTTACCGATGCGATGAGAAGGCTTGCACAGACGGTTGGAATGATCGGTGTGGATTTTACCGGCAAACGCTATGATATGGGTGATAAGCTGGGAATTCTACAGGCAACCGTAGAAATTGCCCTTCAGAATCCTGTTCTCGGAACAGATTTCCGTGCATACCTGAAGGAACTTGCCAAAACGCTTTGATGTACCTTCCTGTTACTGTATCAAAATGTCAGACAACGGTTGGTTGTCTGACATTTTGTACATAGATAAAAGATAAAGCATAATAGGTGACAAAAATATTCTTACTTAGAGTAATGCCAGAAGGGGTGTGGGGGCGACCTGAAAGCCCCCACAGTCAGCTTATAATTTAACAAAGTATAAAAATAATGTCATTTATCATAATATGATGATTCAGAAAACACAGTGTAAAATAGTTTGAAAGAATTTTGAAAAAACACTTGACAAAATCAGGTGTGTGTGGTAATATTATTAAGTCCTCGGCACGGAAAGCAAAAGTGCTTGATGTGTGTTCAGGTTATGGTTTATATGCGGGTGTAGTTCAGTGGTAGAACCCCAGCCTTCCAAGCTGGTTGTGTGGGTTCGATTCCCATCACCCGCTCCAGTATGCGCCAATAGCTCAGCTGGATAGAGCAACTGCCTTCTAAGCAGTAGGTCAGGGGTTCGAGTCCCTTTTGGCGCGCTTTATGGTGGGTATAGCTTAGCTGGTTAAAGCGCCAGTTTGTGGCACTGGAGATCGTCGGTTCGAATCCGATTACCCACCCCACTATGCTTTCACGCAGTTTTACACTGCGTGATTTTTAAGCGTAAAAATAATGGGGTGTCGCCTAGCGGTTAGGGCAACGGACTTTGACTCCGTCATCGCTGGTTCGAATCCAGCCATCCCAGTTTAATATGACTCATTAGCTCAGTTGGCAGAGCACTTGACTTTTAATCAAGGTGTCCGGAGTTCGAATCTCCGATGGATCAGCAGAATAG
>CACYDW010000106.1 GCA_902773325.1 uncultured Ruminococcus sp. | reverse complement strand
TGGCTGGCGCCAAGCAAGGATGACAACGATGCTATGCGGAATTTAACGCCAAAGATTGTCGTCAGGTCTATTTGATATTAGTATTAACAGGCATTTATGCAATTTGAACCAAAAAATACTTTTTTTTTAGCTTGAGTAATATATTTTTTTCAATTTCGGTTGAAAAATGAAGCGGCATATAGTATAATGGTTCTTGAATTACCCTGAATACAGAGGGATAATTCTTTTCCGGAATAAAAAGAGGAGGTCAATTTGAATGATAAAACCAAGACTGTCACCGAGTGAGGCAAGAGAACAGATTATCGCCAAGCTCTCTCATAACTTCGGCGTAACCCCCGCCGATGCAACAGATGAGCATTACTATAAGGCGGTAGCTCTCGTTGCCAACGACATTATGCGAAATGAATACAAAAACTTTTCTTCCGCTTCTGCAACGCAGGGCGCAAAAACAGTGTATTATCTGTGCATGGAGTTCCTGATGGGACGCTCCCTCAGAAATAATCTTTATAACCTCGGTCTTGAAGAAACCATGACGCAGGCACTCAAAAGCCTGCATATCAAAATTGAGAATATCTATGAGCAGGAGCCTGACGCAGGTCTGGGCAACGGCGGTCTGGGCAGACTGGCGGCTTGC
Organism: uncultured Ruminococcus sp.; assembly: GCA_902773325.1. Lineage (GTDB taxonomy): Bacteria > Bacillota > Clostridia > Oscillospirales > Acutalibacteraceae > UBA1213. The sequence goes on along the minus strand of CACYDW010000106.1, from coordinate 11,865 downwards.
TTCCTTGATGGTCTTGCAACGCAGAATTATTCTTCTATGGGCTATTCCCTGCGGTATGAATACGGCATTTTCAGACAGAAGTTAGTTGACGGCTGGCAGACAGAGCTCCCCGATTTCTGGCTTCCCGGCGGTTCTGTGTGGCTGCAGGCTCACCCCGAAAAATCCGTTTCTGTATATTTTGACGGCAATATCAGGGAATCATGGGACGGCAACCACCATTCCATTGAGCTGGAAAACGCTACGAAAATTATCGCAACGCCCTATGATATGCTTGTGCCGGGTGACGGCGGCAAGGGTATCAGCAGACTGCGCCTGTGGGCGGCTTCTTCTGATATCTTTGATATGGGACTTTTCAACTCCGGTGCTTATGTCCGCGCAATGGAGCAGAAAGCGATCGCCGAGAGTATTACGAGGGTACTTTATCCTGAGGATAACCATTCCGAGGGCAAGAGCCTGCGTCTGAGTCAGCAGTATTTCCTTGTATCCGCTACGATTCAGGATATCATTCAGCGTCACCTCAGACATCACGGTTCACTCGACAATCTCCCCGACTTTGTTGCAATTCACCTCAACGACACCCACCCCGTTTTGGCTGTTCCCGAGCTGATGAGAATTCTTCTTGACGAATGCGGCTATGACTGGGAGCAGTCATGGGATATCGTTACCAGAACCATTGCTTATACCAATCATACGGTTATGAGCGAGGCTCTCGAATGCTGGCAGGTAGAGCTGTTTGCAAGAAAACTGCCCAGAATCTATCAGATCGTGGAAGAGATCAACAGACGCTTCTGCGAGCAGATGTACAGTATGCACGTTGACAGTACGCGTATCAGCAGAATGTCCGTGATCAATGACGGTGTAGTCAGAATGGCAAACCTTGCCGTGATCGCAAGCCATTCCGTCAACGGTGTATCCATGCTTCACAGTGAGATCCTCAAGGATTCCGTTTTCAAGGATTTCTACGTGGTTACTCCCGACAAGTTCAAGAATGTTACCAATGGTATCGCACACAGACGCTGGCTCAATCAGTCCAATCCTGCGCTTGCCGGATTTATTACGGAGCTGATCGGCAACGAATATATTGCTGATGCCAACGCTCTTGAAGCTCTGATGAATTATAAAAACGATCCTGTCGTTCTCGGACGTCTGGCCGAGATCAAAAAGGAAAACAAAACCAGAATGGCAAAGTATATCAAGGAAAACAACGGCATTGTTGTTGACCCCGATTCTATTTTTGACGTTCAGGTCAAGCGTCTGCATGAATACAAGCGTCAGCTCATGAACGCACTCCATATCTACAGCACCTACCAGTGGCTCAGAGAGAACCCCGATGCAGACTATGTTCCCAAAACATATATCTTTGGTGCAAAAGCCGCTCCGGGCTATTACTTCGCAAAGCAGATCATTCAGTTTATTGTGGCTCTTGCCGCCAAGATCAACAATGACCCCCGCGTCAATCAGAAGCTGAAGGTCATTTATCTGGAGGATTACCGCGTATCCGTTGCAGAGAAGCTCATTCCTGCCGCAGAAATCAGCGAGCAGATCTCTCTTGCCGGCACGGAGGCTTCCGGTACGAGCAACATGAAGTTCATGATCAACGGTGCGATCACTCTCGGTACACTCGATGGTGCGAATGTGGAGATTCTTGATGCTGTCGGCAACGATAATGCAATGATCTTCGGCATGACAACGCCTGAGGTCAATCAGCTCAGAACACAGGGCTATAACCCTGCCGTTCCCTACAACAACAACCATATCATCAAGCAGGCTGTTGACGGTATCCGTTCGGAGTTCGGCGCGTCCTTTGAGGATATCTTCAATTCGCTTTCCACCAAAGACCCCTATATGGTTCTTGCCGACTTTGCCGACTATTCTCTCACACAGCAGAAAGCGTCCAGACTTTATCTGGATACTGCCATATGGAACAGAATGTCGCTTGTCAATATTGCGAAAGCCGGAAGATTTGCCGCTGACCGTTCCATCAGGGATTATGCCGAAACGATCTGGGGCATTAAGCCCATCACCCTCAGCTGATAGAAGTCAGCAAAGCGTTATACGTCACAAGCTTCCGTTGTATTTTTCTGCGGGCTGTACGGTTTCATTCCGTACAGCCCGCATTTTTGCGCATTTTTGAAGTTTTCTTTTATGTTTTCTATTGTATTGGCAGGCAAAAAAGTGTATAATGGGAGCGTATGATTTATAAGGGAGGAAAAATGTATGAAGTTAATTACCAACGGAATAAAAGGAACAGAAGATATACTGCCCGCAGACAGCTACCGCTGGCAGTTTGTAGAGGATATTATGCGCACACAGGCACAGTCCTACGGATTCAGGGAGATGCGCACCCCTGTTTTTGAACACACGGAGCTTTTCAACCGCTCTGTCGGCGACACCACCGATGTAGTGCAGAAGGAAATGTATACCTTTACGACAAAGGGCGGTGAATCCGTCACACTGCGTCCCGAGGGTACGGCAGGTGCGGCAAGAGCCATGCTGGAGCACGGTGTTTATAATGAGGGATACCCCATCAAGGCATATTATCTGACCTCCTGCTACCGCTATGAAAAGCCCCAGAAGGGCAGACAGCGCGAATTTCACCAGTTCGGCATGGAGGTTTACGGTGCGCCGTCCTTTTTTGCGGACGCAGAGATCATTTGTGCGGCGAAGTCGGTTTTCGACAGGCTCGGTGTAGAGAATCTCAGCCTTGAGCTCAACTCCATCGGCTGCAAGAGCTGCCGTCCCATCTACCACAACGCTCTGAAAGAATACTTTGCTTCTCACAAGGCTTCTCTTTGTGAAACCTGTCTTTCAAGACTGGATAAGAACCCCATGCGGATTCTCGACTGTAAAAGTCCTGTTTGTTCCGAGATCGCAAAAGGTGCTCCCAAGGTCCTCGATTATATCTGTGACGATTGCAGACAGCACTTTGACGGCGTAAAAAGCTGCCTTGACAGCGCGGAGGTTTCCTATACGGTCAACCCCACCATCGTCAGAGGTCTTGATTATTATACCCGTACTGTTTTTGAATTCGTATCGTCCAACATCGGCGCACAGGGCACTGTCTGCGGCGGCGGCAGATATGACGGTCTGATCGAAGAACTCGGCGGTCAGCCCACCCCCTCACTCGGCTTCGGCATGGGCATTGAACGTCTGCTGCTCCTGCTTGACAGCTGCGGCATTGAAATTCCCAAGCCGCCCGCTTGTGACCTTTATGTTGTCGGCATGGGCGAACAGGCAAAACTCAAAGCCTTCAACATCATTGAAGGCATCAGAAATGCTTCTCTCATCGCCGAAGGCGACATCGTTGGAAGAAGCCTGAAAGCGCAGATGAAATATGCCGATAAAATCGGCGCTAAATTCAGCATGGTCATCGGCGACAATGAACTCGCCCTCAACAAAGCCAAGCTCAAAAACATGGCTGACGGCTCCGAAACAGAAGTCCCCCTCGACGACAGCTTCTTCAACGCTTTTTTCTCCATCTACGTTGATACAAATAACGCAGGAATCATGGATTGGGGCTCTGCCCCAAACCCCGCAAGGGCTTCTCGCCCTTGACCTCGGCAGGGGGCTCGAGCCCCCTGCACCCGCGTGTTTTTACTATTTATTGTAAATAAAAAAGAAGAATTGATTCTTCTATGGGAATAAAACAGAACCGTCAACCGCTAAAAAATATACAATTTCACAAATTGCTGAAAGAAGGAAAAAACATGGCAGAATTTATGACAGGGCTTAAAAGGAGCTGCTATTGCGGCGAATTGAGAGCCGAAAATATCGGCAGTGAAGTAACCGTATTCGGCTGGGTACAGCGTCAGCGCGATTTAGGACAGTTGATTTTCATTGACCTGCGCGACAGAACGGGTATTGTTCAGCTTGCCTTTGACGATAACACCGACAGAGCTGTTTTTGAAAAGGCAGGAGCTGTCCGCTCGGAATATGTACTTGCCGCTAAAGGTACTGTACGTGAGAGAAGCTCCAAAAACAAGGATATTCCCACGGGCGATATTGAAATTGAGGTCAGGGAGCTGCGTATCCTGTCCGAGAGCGAAACAACACCCTTTGAGATCATCGACAACTGCCCTACCGCAGAAGCAACCAGACTTAAATATCGGTATCTTGACCTGCGCCGCCCCGAATTGCAGAAGAATATCATCTTCCGTCACAAGGTTGCCAAGGTCACAAGGGATTATTTTGACGAAAACGGCTTTATTGAGCTGGAAACACCCATGCTCATCAAATCCACCCCCGAGGGTGCGCGCGATTTTCTTGTACCCTCACGAATCCATAAGGGTTCGTTCTATGCACTGCCCCAGTCGCCGCAGATGTATAAGCAGCTTTGTATGGTAGCAGGCTTCGACAGATATATGCAGATCGCCCGCTGCTTCCGCGATGAAGACCTCCGCGCCGACAGACAGCCCGAATTCACCCAGATCGACCTTGAGATGTCGTTTGTGGATATGGAGGACATTCTCTCTCTCGGCGAAGGCTATATCAAGCGGCTGTTCAAAGAGGTTATGGACATCAATATTCCCACCCCGTTCCCGCGCTATACTTATAATGAGGTCATGGAACGCTACGGCTCAGACAAGCCCGATACCCGCTTCGGCATGGAGATTTCCGACCTTTCCGATATTGTTAAGGATACGGAATTCGCTGTATTCAAAAACGCGCTCTCAGGCGGCGGTTCGGTAAGGGGCATCAACGCAAAGGGTGCTGTCAAGACCTATACAAGAAAAGAAATTGACAAACTCACAGAATATGCCCGCGGCATCGGCGCGAAGGGTCTTGCATGGGTCAGATGGACAGACGATGCCATCTCCTCCAGCTTTGCGAAGTTCATGACCGAAAGCGAAATGCAGTCGCTTCTCACCCGTATGGGCGCAGAAAAGGGCGATGTGCTTCTCATTGTTGCCGATACCGACAACAGCACCGTACTCTCCACCCTCGGCGCACTCCGCGTTGAATGTGCAAAGAAGCTCAATATCATCGGTGACGGCTATAACTTCCTCTGGGTAGTGAAGTTCCCGTTCTTCGAGTTTGACAAGGAAACCGGCGAATGGCTCGCCATGCACCACCCTTTCACCTCCCCCACCGACGACTGCCTTGACAAGCTTGACGGCGCCACAGGCGAGGTCTCCGCACAAGCCTACGACATGGTTCTCAACGGTACAGAGCTTTCTTCCGGTTCTATCCGTATCACTAATCCTGACCTACAGAAAAAGATGTTTGAAATGCTCGGACTCTCCGACGAAGAAGCCTACGCGAAATTCGGCTTCCTCATGGACGCATTCAAATTCGGCGCGCCCCCTCACGGCGGCATGGGCATTGGTCTTGACCGACTCGTCATGCAAATGCTCAAAGCACCCACCCTCCGCGATGTCGTCCTCTTCCCCAAAGTACAGAACGCCAGCGAACTCATGACCAACGCTCCCGCCGACGTCGACCCCCAACAGCTCCTTGACCTCGGTATTTCCGTCATCACCACCGAATGATTGGGGCTTCGCCCCAAACCCCACAAGGGCTTCTCGCCCTTGACCTCGGCAGGGTGCTCGAGCACCCTGCACCCGCGTGTTTTTACTATGGCACAAACTACTGTAAGCATCAGAATGGACGATGAGCTGAAAAAGGAATTTGACGCTATTTGACGCTATCTGTAATGAACTCGGAATGACTATGTCAACTGCTGTTGTTATGCTTGCAAAAAAATGTCAAGGGAAAAGCGTTTGCCGTTTTCAATTTTCAATTAAAAAAACCACCTGCCGGAATAAAAAAGCGGCAGGTGGTTTTTATTTAGTCGATGAATGTTTTGTCACTGCGCAAAAGCATCAGCCAGTATTTTCTGTCGGTATCGGTGATGGGACGTATCACACGGCAGGGATTGCCTGCGGCAATTACATTGGGCGGAATATTCTTCGTGACGACCGAGCCCGAACCGATAATCGTATTTTTGCCGATGGTTACCCCCGGATTGATCACCGCACTGCCGCCGATCCACACTTTATCGCCGATGTGAACGCTCTTGCCGTACTCAACACCCGTACTGCGTACTTCGGCATCGATGGGGTGATTCGGTGTATAAATGCTCACACGCGGTCCGAACAGACAATCGTTGCCGATATATACCTCGGCAACGTCCAGTATAATGCAGTCGAAGTTGGCATAGAAGTTTTCGCCGATATAGATGTTTTTGCCGTAATCGCAGTGAAACGGCGGCTCAATGTGAATATGCTCTCCCGTACTGCCAAAAAGCTCTTTAAGAAGCGTGACCCGATATTCCTTCTGTTCCTCGGTAGTGCTGTTGAACAGCCTTGTCAGCCGCCGTGAACGCGCGGCATCCTGCCGAAGCTCCTCATCTCTCGGGTCATAAAGCTCTTCGGCAAGCATTTTTTCCTTTTCGGTCATAATACCCCCCCCTGTTACAATCAGCAATGTGCAATGATTTTCAGTGTGGATTATATTATAACGCATTTCTCAGAATTATGCAATCAAAAAATACCGCTGTTGCAGACAACAGCCGCCCGAAAAGCTGTTGCTTCCGGGCGGCTGAATTTCAGTGCGCGTATATTCCATCGCGGCTTAACGCGATTTCATCTTATGAGAATTCTTCCGGGTGTCTGTAAACATAAAGTCCGTTATAATCATCTTCATAGAGCTTCATAAAAACCGACTCATAATCATCGGTATCCAACAAAAGCTCTGTAGAAAGATTATTGCCATCGGCATCGTATTGATTATGAACGATTGCCCGTCTGTTAATCACAAGGATAGTATCCTGTGTGCCATCAGCATTGCGGGTAGCATAGCTTTTGTAATATCCCACACCTGCACCTGCCATTCCAATGTTACACTCCGGTCTGCAATAAAATGGCAAGCTGTTGAAATCCTTATCAGGATAAGGCTGAACGCTTTCAAACGCTTCAAGCACCTTGCCGAAATCATCACCGTACTGCGCTATGATCTCCTTCGCTGTCTGTAAAGTAAGCTTGGGGGTATCATCGTCAACAAGACCGGCTATCCGTGCTTCGGCAAACGGTGTAAGGATTTTACTGCCATACCCAAAGCAATAGTAATTGTGAGATAAGAATCTCTGTGCATAAATCTGACGAAGCTGCACACTGTCAATGTCGGGGTAGTCCTTTAATATATCCTCCACGCATATACAATAATCGCACAGTTCGTTTTCGCCGTTTGCTTTATGCTCCTGATAGATGTTCCACAGATTCCTCACGTCAGCCACGTTAGCTTCAATACCATCAGGAAAGTCATACTTAACGGTCAGATAATCCCGAAACTCCTCAGCACTCTTTATATACGCTCTGAGCACTTCAACATTGGCTGTTACTTCTTCTTCCGTCAAATCATCATTGCTCACGGTTTCAGTATATAGCTCCCTGAAAGCGCGCCACTCCTGAGCATACTCAGTTCCGAAAAAATAAGGAAGAGTCCGGCAGCTTTGCAGAATATTTGCTGTATCATCGTGATCGTTCAAGTAATCATGCAAAGGAGCTTGTGACTGTTTTTCTGTGCTTTCTTCATTTGCGGGCAACAAGTCCTCCAGCGTCTGCTCATTCTGCACAGGTGTACTTCCGCCGACCGTATTACACCCTGCAAGGCAAGCCGCACTCATAGCCCCCGCCAGCATCAATGCAATCATCTTTTTCATACTAATCGACCTCCTGTTCCATTACAATCATAAATTTCATCACAGTCTTATAATACGGTAAAACTGTGAACATCAACCAAACATCACTCAATAAGAAAAATACCTTAGCAGTTTTTTATTGATTTAACTATTATTTTTAATAATATTATACCATATATTTCAAAAAATTCTATAGTTTTAATTGCACTTTTTGTGACCCGTATGTAAAAAATATTTGTGATTTTTGTGCGTTTTAGACAATATCGTTCTCTTTTTCATAATTTTCATCATGGTTGGATGATTTTTCACTTATTATGTTTTTCATCACGCTGTTGACAAAACCACTTGACAGCATTATAATTGTTAGTATGCTTACAATCAGTTTGCTAACATGAGAAGGTGAGGGGGGTTGAGATCATGCAAAAAGACAAATACATCGGTATGGAGCTGGATAAGACGCGGAATATGCTGCAAAGAGCGTTTGCGAGGGCGGATCTGAGAATCAGGCTGGATAAGGCGACCAATAAGAATAGCTGGATTATCAGTTATCTGGCGGAAAATACGGACAAGGATATATTTCAGCGGGATATTGAGGATAAGTTTTCGCTGAGACGTTCGACGGTATCTACAATGCTGACGCTGATGGAAAAAAAAGGATATATTGAGCGGCAGTCGGTGGATTATGACGCGCGGCTGAAAAAAATCGTGCTTACTCCCAAGGCGGCAGAGATCAACCGACAACTGCTCGAAGGGATTACCGCCAGCGAGGAACAAATGCGCCGCGGGATTACCGATGAGGAACTGGAGGTGTTCTTTGCTGTATTGGCGAAAATCCAAAAAAATCTGGAATAAAGGAAGCACCGGATTTATTCAGTGTTTCCTGAGATAAAAAGGAGGAAAATATAATGGTTCGCACGCTTGCCAAAAGTATCAGGGAATTCAAGACCGCTTCTATTATTACACCGGTTTTTATTATAGGCGAGGTCATTTTAGAGGTGCTGATTCCCTACCTGATGGCAAACCTTATTGACAACGGCGTCAACGTGGGCAATATGGACTATATCTGGAAGATGGGTCTGGTGCTTGCCGTACTTGCCTTTGCGTCACTGCTGTTCAGTGTTTTAGCGGGTAAATATGCCGCCGTTGCGTCATCGGGCTTTGCTAAAAATCTGCGCCATGACCTGTTTTATAAGGTACAGAGCTTTTCGTTCTCGAATATCGACAAATTCTCGGCTTCAAGTCTGGTGACGAGAATGACGACCGATATCACCAATGTTCAGAATGCGTATCAGATGATTCTGAGAATGGCATTCAGAGCACCCTGTATGATGATCTTTGCCATGATCATGGCATTTACCGTCAATGCAACGCTTTCATGGGTGTTCGTGGCATTCATACCGGTTATCGGAATCGCGCTCTATCTGATTGCTACAAGGGCACACCCCATTTTCAAGCGCGTATTCGCTACATACGACAAGCTCAACAATATCGTACAGGAAAATCTGCACGGTATCAGGGTGGTTAAATCCTTCGTGCGCGAGGAACATGAAGAAGCGAAATTCATGAATGTTTCCGACCGCATCTTCAAGGACTTTTCAAAGGCGGAAAAAATCATCGCGTTCAATATGCCCGTTATGCAGATATGCGTTTATGCCTGTGTGCTCATCGTGTCTTGGAATTCGGCGCATCTGATCATTGCGGGCAATATGACAACGGGTGAGCTGGTGAGCATGATGACCTATATCATGCAGATTCTCATGAGCCTGATGTTTATTTCGCTGGTGCTGGTGATCGTCATGATCTCAAGGGCTTCGGGAGAAAGAATCGCCGAGGTGCTCAATGAACAGCCAGACCTGTCCAACAGGGAAAACCCCGTTGCCGAAATTCCTGACGGCAGTATCCGCTTTGACCACGTGAGCTTCAGCTATGCAAAGAGTATGGACAAGCTTTGTCTGACAGATGCCGATATCACCATTCGTGCGGGCGAAACCGTGGGTATTATCGGCGGTACGGGTTCATCAAAATCGACCTTTGTACAGCTCATTCCTCGTTTATATGACGTGACGGACGGTGCGGTCTATGTAGGCGGCAGAGATGTGCGCGAATATGACCTTGACACCCTGCGAAACAGTGTTGCCATGGTGCTCCAGAAAAACGTACTGTTTTCGGGTACCATCAAAGAAAACCTGCGCTGGGGCAACGAAAATGCCACCGACGAGGAGCTTGTCCACGCGTGTAAGCTTGCGTGTGCCGACAATTTTATTGAGCGTATGCCCGAAAAATACGATACCTACATCGAACAGGGCGGCACGAACGTTTCGGGCGGTCAGCGCCAGCGATTGTGCATTGCCCGTGCACTGCTCAAAAAGCCGAAGATCCTCATTCTCGACGACTCCACCAGTGCTGTCGACACCAAAACCGATTCGCTGATCCGCAAGGCGTTCCTCGAGGAAATTCCCGACACCACCAAACTCATCATCGCTCAGCGTATCTCTTCCGTACAGGACGCCGACAGAATCATTGTATTGGACGGCGGCAGAATCAATGCCGTCGGCACACACGAGGAGCTTCTCAGATCCAATGCCATCTACCGTGAGGTTTATGATTCCCAGCAGAAAGGAAGTGACGACAATGCCTGAAACAACCAAAAAGCCGGATATCCCCGACAGTAAAATGCCGCTCCCCAAAAAAGGCAGTTCTCTCAAAACCGCCAAACGGCTTCTGAGCTATATCGGCAACTACAAGCTGCGGTTTGCGCTTGTCATCGTGTGCATTATAGTGAGTGCGGGTGCAGGTGTTGTAAGCTCGCTGTTCATTCAGATTCTCATCGATAATTTTATTACGCCCATGCTTACCTCGGGCAGCAAGGATTTCAGCGGTCTGCTGTCCATGATCATGCTGATGGCGGCTATTCTCGGTATCGGCGCAGTCGCCACTCTGCTCTATAACCGCCTGATGGTCGTTATTTCGCAGGGTATACAAAAGAAAATACGTGACGATCTGTTCGCCCACATGCAGACCCTCCCTATCCGATATTTCGACACCCACACCCACGGCGACATCATGAGCCGCTATACCAATGATACAGATGCGCTCCGTCAGATGCTGTCGCAGGGTGTTCCGATGATGTTTTCATCGCTCGTCACGATCGTCACCGTGTTCGTTGCCATGTGTGTGCTGAATATTTATCTGACGCTGTTTGTACTGCTGTTTGTTGGTCTGATGCTGTTCATCACCAAAAAAATCGCCAACCGCAGCACAGGATATTTCCGCCGTCAGCAGCAGCAGCTCGGCGAGGTCAACGGCTATATCGAAGAAATGATCAACGGTCAGAAGGTCATCAAGGTATTCTGCCACGAAGATGCGGCAAAAGCGGACTTCGACAAAAAGAACGAGGCTCTCTATCAAAGTGCCGCCAATGCCAACACATTTGCCAATATTCTCATGCCTGTCATGAACAACCTCGGCAACATTCAGTATGTGCTGATCGCGATCGTCGGCAGTCTGTTGGCACTGCTCAACGTCAGCGCGGTATCTCTCGGCACAATTGCTTCTTTCCTCCAGCTCTCCAAGAACTTCACCCGCCCCATGGGAGAGATCTCCAATCAGGTCAATTTCGTCATCATGGCACTTGCAGGTGCAGAACGTATCTTTGACCTCATGGACGAAGAAAGCGAACAGGACAACGGCTATGTCACCCTTGTCAACGCAAAATACGACAAGGACAACAACCTCATCGAATCAGACGAGCGCACCGAAATGTGGGCATGGAAACACCCCCACGGCGACGGTACACTGACCTATACCAAGCTGACAGGCGATGTGGTACTCGATGATGTCGACTTCGGCTACGACCCCGACAAGCTTGTGCTCCGCAACATCACCATGCACGTCAATCCCGGCGAAAAGGTCGCCTTTGTCGGCGCAACAGGTGCAGGCAAAACCACCATCACCAACCTCATCAACCGATTCTATGACATTGATGACGGCAAAATACGGTATGACGGCATCAACATCAACAAAATCAGGAAATCCGACCTCCGCCGTTCCCTCGGCATTGTCCTTCAGGACGTTCACCTCTTTACGGGAACAGTCATGGACAACATCCGCTACGGCAAGCTCGATGCTACCGACGAGGAATGTATCGTTGCCGCCAAACTCGCCAACGCCCACGACTTCATCACCCGCCTTCCCGACGGCTACAACACCGTCATCACCGGTGACGG
>CACYDW010000105.1 GCA_902773325.1 uncultured Ruminococcus sp. | reverse complement strand
GGAGTGCAACGCAGTACAGGGCAAATCAGACAAGCACAAATGAAAAGTTATTGATGAACAGTTCCTGAGCTCTGCCCGAAGCGTATCTTCCGATGCAATCTGGCAAAGCTAATAGAACAGAAATACTATTCAAAAGGAGAATCATCATGTCTGTAATTGAAATTACCGCCGAAAACTTTGAAAGCGAAGTGCTCCGATCCACAAAGCCTGTACTCCTCGACTTCTGGGCAGTCTGGTGTATGCCCTGCAAAATGCTTTCTCCGGTAGTGGACGAGATTGCCGAGGAATACGATTCCGTCAAGGTCGGCAAGGTCAATGTTGACGAACAGAGAGAGCTGGCGATGAAGTTCGGTATCCGCAGTATCCCTACTTTGCTTGTATTCCGCAGCGGACAGCAAAGCGATATGTCCGTCGGTGTTCAGCCTAAAGAACAAATTCTTGATATGCTTGGTTTATAAGCTGTTCCGGCACTCCCGTTTTTGCGGCAGCTGCTGTTGGTATGGCTTTCCGCTTTGCAATTGAAAAACGTGCTGTATCGCTTTGATACAGCACGTTTTTTATGTATGAGAGGATTGCTGTGAGGGTGGACTGCTGTTGGCAGACCGGGGTACAGCGGTGATATCCGCGGTCTGAGAGCCGAATACCCAGCAGCCGGAGAATTTGCTGTTGATGTTGATGGTAACAGGTACCTCAACCGAACCGATGAAGGAGGAACGTTCCGACATATCGATCACAGCGGTAACATTCGACGGACTGATGGCGGATATCTGTGCAGCCGGTCCGATCAGCATCACACTCAGGGATTTGGTGGTGACGCTGACACTTTGTTCGCTGCCTTGATTGATCACGCTGAAGGAATTGATATTAACGGTTTTGGACGCATATTCACTCAGATCAAAGGTGACATCAACGGTTTCAACGTTGTCAAGATTGCGGCAGTCGGTAGGAATCAGCACATTGACACTGAATTTGGTTTTATTGAGGTTCACTTCACTGAAATCGATCGCCTCGGTCGCAATTTCATTCACCTCATCGGCAGAATAACCCGGTACGGCTATATTGATGACAGAGGGATTGATGGTGATTCTGGAGGAATCCAGCACGAGTGCATCAGGCATATTGATGATATTGGGTCTTACCGGAAGTGCCTTGACACTAAGAATCGGAATAGTCGCGTCCACGGAAGAGATATCCGCCGTGATATAGGGCGAAGTGACCTCGTTTCCCGCCGCATCATAGAATACGATCGGAACAGACACCGATGTTGTCTGCGTCAATTGTGTATCGGCAGAAAAGGTATATTCGGCATTGGCTTCAGCAATGCTGTTGATGACAGATTCCGCACCGGATACCTTGACCGTCTGCTGCGACAGAACCGTCTTGGAAACATAGTAGTCTTCACCGACCGAGCTGACGGAAACCTTGTCATTGATGGTGATCTCACGCTCGGCAAACTTGTCGATATAAACATCAATGCTGGAGGGAGTTACGGTGGATTCAAAGTTATAATCGGTTTTAAGTCCGCTTTTTTTCGGTACAAGATTCAGCGTATACGTTCCCGGAGAGGTGAGGGCACTGACGTCGGCAGCAGTAATATAGATATCGTTTCCGGTCACACTTGCAACGACGATCGCGTTACCGGATATTTTGACCTCCGCCGTGCGTCCCTCCGTGTTGAAATAACGGAGATCATTGGTAAGTTCCGGCAGCGTGACGGGAATATCCGTAACGGTGAAGATCGTTGTTTCCTGATTGGAGGAGGCAATCGTCAGCCACAGAATGAACGATACAAGAACGGAAAACATCATTGCAAACTTATCGTTATAAAACAGCTTGCCAAGATTCAGCCTACGGATTTTCGTTGTCATTTTTCTTTCCCTTCTTTATGACAGGAATAATCGGAATACGCTCGTTCTTTTCGGCAACCTTCGGTACGAGAAGCTCTTCAAGAGCGATGTTGAGTGTTTCGCGGGTATAGTTGCGGGTAATGATGCCGTTAAGAGCAACAGATATCGTACCGGTTTCTTCGGATACGATCACTACTACGGCATCGCTGTTTTCACTGATACCGAGGGCAGCCCTGTGGCGCGTGCCGAGGTCGGAACTCACATAGCTGTTATTCTTTGTAAGCGGCAATATACAGCCCGCCGCATGAATCATACCGTCACGGATAATCATCGCACCATCATGAAGCGGTGCTTTATTGAAAAAGATATTGCCGATCATCTGAACGGACGGTTCGGCATTGATGACCGTGCCCGTATCGACAATATCCCCGAGCTTTGTCTGACGCTCAAACACGATCAGAGCACCGGTTTTGGATTTCTGGAATTCATTTGCCGCATCCACCACGCTGTTAATGCCGCGCTTGATCTGCTTGAACTTGACTTCTTCATTGTTGTTGGAGGAGGACAGGTTGTTCCAGTATTTGGAAAGGCGGCTTCTGCCGATGTGCTCCAGCGCACTTCTCAGCTCCGGCTGGAATACGATCAGCACTGCTAAAACCGAGAACTGGAAAAATGATGTAAACAGGGTATGCAGGATTTTCAGACTAAAAATGCTGGACATGGCAAAGGCGATCAGGATAATGACAATACCTTTGACCAACTGTTCGGCTCTTGTTTCCCGCACGATCTTGATTAAGTTGTATATAATAAACGAAACGACCAGAATATCCAGCACATCCGTGGCCTTGAAGGTCAGCATCAGCGCAATAAACTGATTATACAGGCTCACCATGAATTCCCACAACTTAATCCCCCCCTTTACGGTGCATCTGTCCTGCCATGGAAGATCATCCACCTATTTATTTTATCATATTTCGCGATATATGCAACCGTTTTTTTGACACAATATCGCTGTTATGCGGCAAATTTTTTGTCGTAATTTGCATTCCGTTCCCGTCTTTCAACAGGTCAGAAACCGAGGCTCCCGAAAAAATCCATGACAGGCGGTAACACATAGGGTACGGCATATTCGTGCAGCAGCCGGTAAAAGCCATACAGAAGCGCACCGCCCAGTGCAAGCAGCAGCAGATTCCTCAGAAGCATCACAAGCCAGAGTCTGCCGATATATCCCCTCATGATCCACAGCCCCGCCTTATCGCTTTTCTTCGTATTGCAGCGTTCACAGCTCGGTGCAAGATTACGCGTATCATTGACATTATTGATTCCCCTCACTGCAAGCATTCTGCGGTATTTTGGAGAGCTTCCCGCAAGATGCACGGGAATAATGTGGTCAACACAGACGTGCCGTTTCGTAAGCGGTTTACCGCAGTAAGCGCAAAGATAGATACCCGTGCCGAAAACACCGTGATGCTCCATGAAAAAATGGCGGCGATAGTTGGAACTGCGTTCCATGCTGTCGTCCGTCAGCGTATAGCGCATCAGTCGTCTGCGGCAGAACTGTACCAGATATCTGATTTCGGTTTTGTTGGCATTGTCAATATGGCGATAGAAATAGCGGTTGCCCCTGCCCTTTTTATAGTGCAGCTTCATCGCTTCAAACTGCTTTTTATAGATCAGCCGTCTTATAATACCGAGGTAAATCTTGATTCTCATATATCTTTCTTTTTACTCCTGACCATGCCTTTTCCGTATGACCTTTTGGCGGCAAGTTTATTATAGTAATTCCTGATGCTTTTCATTTCCTCGGGTGTCAGTTCCCGCCATTTGCCGGGCTGGAGCATACCAAGTCTGACAGGCCCGACAGCCTTGCGCTTGAGCCTTGCAACCTCCAGTCCGACCGCTTCACACATCTTGCGTATCTGGCGGTTTCTGCCCTCCTCGAGGATAAACTCGAGGACAGTTCTGTCCTGCCCCGCTTCCACCACGCGCAGTGAACTGGGCGCTGCGTCTTTTCCGTCTATCGTCACACCTGTTGTAAGCTGATTGAGCTGTTCTTCGGTGACGGCAGGACGCACCGTAACGCGGTAGGTTTTGGCGAAGTGCGTAGACGGGTGGCTGATCATATTGGCAAAATCGCCGTCATTGGTCATCAGCAGCAGCCCCTCGGAATCCTTATCCAGTCTGCCTACAGGAAACAATCTGGCGGGGATATCGTCCACCAACTCTGCGACACATTTTCTGCCGCCCTCATCGCTCATGGTTGTAATGTAGCCGCGGGGCTTATGCAGCATAATATAGTATTTTTTGGTATTCTTTTTGAATACGATCTCTCTGCCGGCAACAACCAACTTATCCTTTTTGGGGTCAGCCTTGTCGCCAAGCCTTGCGCGTCTGCCGTTAACGGTCACTGCACCTCGTTCGATCAGTTCCTCCGCTTTTCTGCGGGAAGCAATGCCCGCGTCGGCAATCAGCTTCTGAATCCTGATTTTTCCTTCGTTTTCCATTTCTTCACCAACCCTGTTATTGTTGAGCTGACCGACCTTCGGCAGCTAAAAGCCTTGTTCTTGCAATCAAACGGTCATGGAGATAAAAACATACCTCCCCCACCGTATCACCGCTTTTCAGCGGTGTATACAGAAAGACCGGCATATAAATCCTTTTTACGATTCTGTCCTTATTCTCTGCGGTAAGGGCTGCACTGACGGCATTTTCGGGTCTGACCGGAACCGTCTGTTCCTCACCTCCGACAACCGGAACGGTGATTCGCTCAGACATAGGCATCAACTGTACCCTTTGCACAACCGAAAAGCCATAATCAAAGAGCCTTGCATGGTCATTCCAGTCATCGCCGTCACAAAGGGTCACGGCGATCAGCCTTACTCCGTCACGCTCTGCACAGGTAGTCAGCGTTCTGCCCGCCCGTTGGGTATACCCTGTTTTAATGCCGATACACCCGTCATAGAGAGCGAGCATCTTATTATGATTCACGCAATGCTGTGTTTTTCCCTCCGGATAAATATACGCTGCTTCCATGCTCTTCTGAGATACGATGGCGGCAAACCGTTCGTTCTCCATCGCGCAGGCACAAAGCAG
>CACYDW010000104.1 GCA_902773325.1 uncultured Ruminococcus sp. | reverse complement strand
GTTTCCACAT
Organism: uncultured Ruminococcus sp.; assembly: GCA_902773325.1. Classification (GTDB taxonomy): domain Bacteria; phylum Bacillota; class Clostridia; order Oscillospirales; family Acutalibacteraceae; genus UBA1213. The sequence goes on along the minus strand of CACYDW010000104.1, from coordinate 2,161 downwards.
ACATGGTGACTTCATTATAAATGTTGAAAGTATACGGAAACATATCATACTTAAGAGGCTATGACAGAACATATCTACTATCTAATCTCAAAATCAGCCATTATTATAGCATGATCAGGGAAAGGATCATTAACACTATCATACACACTTTTCCCGTTCTGATCCTTTCCTCTATACTTTTGAAAATCCTTTCCCCACTTATACACATCCCGTTGATTATAAACGAATTCTCTATCATAATCATATAATTTTGGGATGTTCAAAGCTTGACCTTTTATAAAAATATGATCTTCCGCAAAAGAATAAGCTTCATCATTAACCTTATCCTGATATATGCTTCCGCCACCAGGAGTATGCATCGAAAATTCGTAGTCTTTTGCCAATTGCTGAACTTTAGTTAAACACCAAACGTCATCTTCATACCCTCTTCTATTATTATTAAAATCACCTACCAACATGACATTTTCATCATGTTTTGTAGATTTCAAAACAGCTATAAATTCTTCTTGTTTCTGCTTACTTGTAATATTCACTGCATGAATACGCATTCCAATAATCACAAAACTCTTATTTGTTTTTTTATGAAGGCAATGTACTTCTAAATGATCAGGGTATCTATGATCTTCAGAAAGGAAGCTTTTAACATATTCGACTTTAAATTCCTCTTTTTTAATCGCTATAGTAACTTCGTTATTTCCGACATCAGTATTATTACTACAAAAAACATAATAATCTTTACGATTACGCAAATTACGATACTCTTCTGCCCAATTTGGCACATTAAATGAAGTTTCCGTCAAAACAATAATGTCAGCATCCTTTTCTTCTATAACATCTTTGACCCATGTGGGCATTTCCCTCCCACTGTACCCAAATCTATGATTGATATTCCATTCAATAATCCTCACGCCGATTACTCCTTTATATCATCTTTTTAATAATAACCCAGATTTATTTAACAATAGCTCTATTGCCTCTACCCACCTCGAGACATCAATACAACCGTCTCCACATGCTTGGTATGCGGAAACATATCCACCGGTTGGATTTTTCTGACCTTATATCTGCTGTGGTTTGTCAGGTAATCCAGATCCCGCGCTAGGGTTTCGGGGTTGCAGCTCACGTAGACCACGGTTTTTGGATTCATTTTTATTAGCGCGGAGAGGAATTTTTCCGTGCTGCCCGCTCTGGGCGGGTCCATGAAAACCACGTCGGGCTTCTCTTTTTCGTCTGCCGCCGCCTGCACGAAATCTCCGGCGTCGCCCTTGAAGAAGCGGATGTTTTTCAGCGCGTTTGCCTTGGCGTTCTGTATCGCGTCGCGGACTGCCTCTCCGTTCAGCTCTACGCCCAAAACCTGTCCCGCTCCGTGCTTGGCGGCTATTATGCCTATGGTGCCGATGCCGCAGTAGGTATCGAGCACGGTTTCGCTTCCTCTCAGCCCGGCGAATTCGATCGCTTTGCCGTAAAGCACCTCGGTCTGTACGGGATTGATCTGATAGAAGCTCTTGGGGGATATCCTGAAACGGCAGCCGCACAGTATATCTTCGATATATCCCTTACCGAACAGCACGTTTTGCCGCTCGCCGAGCACAAGATTCGTGTTGTACGGGTTTATATTCCGGATCACGGTGGTGATTTCGGGGAACTGTTCGCGCAGCGCCTTTACAAAATTGTTTTTGGACGGAAAAACAGGAGTGCCCGTCACGAGCACAACCATGACCTCGCCCGTTGCAAAGCCGCGTTTTACGAGGACATGGCGCAGAAAGCCCTTGTGTGTGTCCTCGTTGAAGGTTGTCAGGCGGAATGACGGGAGAAGCTTTCGGACGGCGACGATTATTCTGTCGGCAAGCTTGTCCTCGATCCGGCAGTCGTCCACGCTGACTATGCGGTGAGTGCCCGACTGATACACGCCCGACTTGATTTTCCCTTTGCGGTCGGTGAAAAACGCCGCCTGAACCTTGTTGCGGTAGTGATATGGATCGTCCATGCCGATGATAGGCTCGACTCTGCCGAATGATTTCAGCAGCCTGACGACGGTGTTCTGCTTGAACCGGAGCTGTTCCTCATAGCTCAGATTCTGAAGCTGGCAGCCGCCGCATTTTTTGTATACGGGGCAGCTTCCGTTTTGTATGTTGATTTTTGACTGTGACATTTATTACCT
>CACYDW010000103.1 GCA_902773325.1 uncultured Ruminococcus sp. | reverse complement strand
TTGGGGGTGCGGGTGTCCGGTGGACACCTCTGGCGCAGACAGAAGCGCCGACCGAGGTGACAACCGAGAATCAGAGCCCCAATATTAAAAGTACGGTATCAGGTAATACAGCCGCAAACGTATACGACGGAGGCTGTATCACCGGCCGGCTTCAAAATATGCTGCGGCAGTCCGGTCAGGGCTGTCGGGCATTTGATAAAAAACATGTAAGGGGTTAAAAAAGATGATATATTCAGCAGTTATGGGATACGGTGTTGTAGGATCGGGTGTCGTGGAGGTTCTGACCGACCACCGCGAAAGCATTGCCAAACGTGCAAAAGAGGAGATCGGCATCAAATATATTCTTGATATCCGCGATTTCCCCGGCAGCCCGTTTCAGGACAAATTCACCAAATCCTTTGACGATATTCTTAATGATGACGAGGTAAGGGTCGTTGCCGAGGTCATGGGCGGTGTGAATCCTGCTTACGAGTTCACTAAAAAGTGCCTTGAGCGCGGCAAAAGCGTTGTTACCTCCAACAAAGAGCTTGTTGCGACCAAGGGCGCAGAGCTGCTCGAAATTGCAAGAGCCAATAACGTGAACTATCTTTTTGAGGCAAGTGTCGGCGGCGGTATTCCGATCATCAGACCGATGAGCCAGTGTCTTGCAGCCAACGAGGTCATTGAGGTTGCGGGTATCCTCAACGGTACGACCAACTTTATTCTGACGAAAATGATTCGTGAGAATATGTCTTTTGAAGATGCACTCAGGCTTGCCCAGCAGCTCGGCTATGCGGAAAGGAATCCCGCAGCGGACGTGGAGGGTCTTGACGCAGGAAGAAAAATCTGTATTTTAGCTTCTCTTGCCTACGGAAAACACGTTTATCCGCAGTATGTACATACACAGGGCGTTACAAAAATCACACTCGAGGATGTTGCCTATGCAGCATCATGGGGCGGCGTGATCAAGCTGATCGGACAGGTCAAAAAGTTAGAGGACGATACGCTCGATATCACCGTAGAACCGATGTTCATTGAAAAATCCAGCCAGCTTGCAAGCGTTGACGACGTATTCAACGGCATTATGGTAAGAGGTGATGCAACAGGCGATGTTGTATTCTACGGAAAGGGTGCCGGCAAGCTTCCTACCGCAAGTGCTGTGGTTGCCGATATCATTGACTGTGTGAAGCATCTCAAAGCCCGCAAGTATCTCTACTGGGCTGACGGCGGAGAAGAGCTTGTAAAACCCTATGAGGAAACAAGCTATCCCGTCTTTATCCGCGCAGAAGCCGACGACAGACAGGCTGTATTCGGAATGGCTTCGGAGCTGTTCAGGAATCCCCGTGTGATCGTCAGAACAAATGCCGCAGAAAATGAGCTTGCCTTTGTGACGGACGAAATGACCGTGAAGGAGCAGCAGAATGCCATTGCACGTTTAGAAGAAAATGGCGTAAAGGTTATGTCAAAAATCCGTATATCGGATTTATGATTGCTGTTTTTGAATCAGCAGCAAATAAACAGAAAATTTATGGGGGAGAAAACATGAGTCTTATTGTTCAGAAATTCGGCGGCAGCTCTGTTGCGAATGCAGAAAGAGTATTCAACGTTGCACGAATTGTAACAGACACCTACAAAAAAGGCAATAAGGTTGTTGTGGTTGTTTCTGCTCAGGGCGATACAACAGACGACCTGATCGACAAGGCAAACGAGATCAATCCGAATGCCTCCAAGCGCGAAAAGGATATGCTTTTAGCAGCAGGTGAGCAGATTTCTATTTCCTTGCTCGCTATGGCTATTGAAAAGCTGGGCTATCCCGTTGTATCACTGCTGGGCTGGCAGGCAGGCTTCCAGACAAGCTCTGCTTATACATCAGCAAGAATCAAAAGAGTCAAGACCGACAGGATCGAAAAAGAGCTTGATAAAAACAATATCGTTGTTGTTGCAGGTTTTCAGGGTGTTAACCGCTATGAAGATGTCACCACACTCGGCAGAGGCGGTTCAGATACCAGTGCCGTTGCGATCGCGGCAGCTATGCACGCTGATCTCTGCCAGATCTACACCGATGTTGAGGGTGTCTATACTGCTGACCCCCGCAAGGTCAGCAATGCTGCAAAGCTCAAAACCATCTCTTATGATGAAATGCTGGAGCTTGCAACACTCGGCGCACAGGTACTCAACAACAGAAGCGTAGAAATGGCCAAGAAATATAATATCGAGCTTGAGGTGCTTTCAAGTCTGACAAACGCACCCGGCACAATTGTTAAGGAGGCAACCAAAATGGAAAAAATGTTAATCAGCGGTGTTGCAAAGGATACCAACGTTGCTCGTATCTCAGTTGTAGGTGTTCCCGATGTTCCGGGTCTTGCATTCAAGATGTTCTCGAAGCTCTCCTCCAAGGGCATTAACGTTGACATCATTCTCCAGTCGATCGGCCGTGACGGCACAAAGGATATTTCCTTCACCGTTGCCAAGGAAAATGTCAAGGAAGCTGCCGCAGCTATGGAAGAATACGTTGATGCCGTAGGCGGCAAAAGCGTTCTGGTTGACGAGAACGTTGCAAAGATCTCCATCGTTGGCGCTGGTATGGAAAGCCATGCAGGTGTTGCTACAAAGATGTTTGAAGCACTCTATGACGCTCAGATCAATATCCGCATGATCTCCACCAGCGAGATCAAGGTTTCTGTTCTGATCGACGAAAAGAATGCTGATGCTGCCGTAAGTGCTATCCACTCCAAGTTCTTTGATGAAAACTGATTTTCATTGATAATTCTATACAGCAAAGCCCCGTCCGCTTCCATGAGCGGACGGGGCTTTGCTTCTGCACTAAGTCCTTTTATCCTTGTTGTATGCTGATGTTCCGTAAAGGGGGTCGTTGCGTTTTCGCTCTTCCTCTCTGTGCTTACTGACCAGACCTATGATCGCAACGGTCAGAATACCGCCCGGAAAGATCAGCAGCGCAAAATACGGCTCAGGGTCAGGCTTCATTCTGGCTTTACCCGGGGAATCCGGATAAAAATATACCGTAACCGTATCGCCGACCTTATAATGATCTGCGTTGTTCGACTTGCCGAGGTCAATACTGCGATACTGCATTCCTTCATATTCATAATCCACATAAAGCCGCCTTGTGACCCTCTTGTGCTTTTCGGTGCGAACTACTGTTGCCTGTGCGGTGATGGTATTGGCAAAGTATTCCCGGTCGGAAATGTCATTCGTCAGAAACAATATAAACAAGAAGATCGGCAATACTACAAACAGCAGTGTTCCTCCGACAAGCAGCATCGTTCCGCCTATGCGGTTTTTGACGCTTACCTCCTCAGAAGAAGATTTCTCCTGCATTTCATCATTTTTCATCGTTTTTTCATCTCCTGCTTTAGTTTCGGAGTGTATTCAGAAAATCCTCAAAATAGTCCGGCAATGGTGCGGAAAAAGCAAGCGTTTCTCCGCTGCGCGGATGAACAAAGGCAATATAGAAAGCGTGCAGACACTGTCCGTCAAGCTTTTTCAGGTAATTCTTACCGCCGTAAACAGGGTCGCCTGCCACGGGGTGACCGATGCTTGCCATGTGTACCCGAATCTGATGTGTTCTGCCTGTTTCAAGGGTCAGTTCAAGGTAGGTGTATCCTGCAAGCCGCTCCAGAACTTTATAGTGCGTTACCGCATTGCGCGCATTCTGATGTGTGACTGTCATTTTTTTGCGGTCGGTGGGGTGTCTGCCGATGGGTGCGTCGATCGTCCCCTCGTCGGTTTTGATGTTGCCGCAGACTACTGCACGATACTTCCGCGTAAAGCTGTGAGCTTTGATCTGTTCGGCAAGATGCTGATGAGCAAAATCATTTTTGGCTACGATGAGCAGCCCGCTGGTATCTTTATCGATTCTGTGAACAATACCCGGTCGAACGACTCCGTTGATACCCGACAGACTATCGCCGCAGTGGTAAAGCAGCGCATTGACAAGCGTTCCGGTATAATTCCCCGCTGCCGGATGTACCACCATGCCCCGCGGCTTATTGACAACCAGCAGGTCGTCATCTTCATAAACGATGTCCAGCGGGATATTTTCGGGGAGTGCTTCTGCGGCAACAGGCTCTGGAATATGCACCGCCACACTGTCCCCCGCCCTGAGCTTGTAATTCTTGGGTACAGTCTTTTGGTTGACCGTAATACACCCATCCTCTATCAGCTTCTGTACTGCCGAACGGGTCAGAGATTCCGCAGCTTCGGCTACAAACGCGTCAATGCGTACTCCCACTTGTGTTTCATCCGCTAAAAACAGCTTACTCTCCATCATTTTCACCGTCCGCCGTACTCCGGCTGTCCTCCTCATCGTCTGAGGATCCAGCTTCCTCTGTATCGGCTGTCTGTTCCACAGCCTTTGCAGCGTCAGCATTCTTCTGAAACAGCAGAACGCTGATCACCAGCAATACTGCACCTACGGTAATGCAGTAGTCTGCAAGGTTGCAAACCGGATTGAAAAAAGACAGCGACAGGTAATCGATCACAAATCCCCTGAAAAGCCTGTCGATCAGATTGCCGATACCGCCGCCGATCACCAGTATCGCAGCGGTATAAAACAGCTTTCCATGGAGTTGCCTTGTGACGATCACATAAATAAATCCTGCTATCAGAATCAATGTGACCGCTATAAAAATCCACTGGTGATTCTGAAACATTCCGAACGCGACGCCCCTGTTTTCTACGTAAACCAGCGAAAACAGATTGTCGATCACAGTGATATGACCATCCGGCGCAAGATGCTCATAAACAACATACTTTACAAGCTGGTCGGCTGCCGCAATCAATGCAGATACCACCAGAACTACGGTTAATACCACACGCTCACTTCTTTTCAATAGTATAATAAAGGGAAACCCGTAAATGGCGGATTTCCCTTTTTAGTTGAATATTCTTATCGCATCAGAGACCTGCAAGCTCACTGACAACAGAAGCACATCTTGCACACAGCGTCTTGTGAACAGGGTTCTGTCCTACGGTGCTGCTGAAGATCCAGCAGCGTTCGCATTTCTCACCGTCTGCATGAACGACCTCTACGGCAAGCTCATTTACAGGAGCATCAACGATCTCAACGGCTGACACGATAAATGCACTTGCAAGCTCGCCCTCAACCGATTTCAGGAAGTCGTACTGTTCACCGGTGCATCTGAGCACAACCTTTGCTTCGAGGGAAGAACGAATGACCTTATTCTTGATTTCCACCTCAAGAGCCTTTTTAACGATATCACGAGTCTCATGGATTCTGTCCCACATAGAGATAAATGCGGCATCGGTTTCTATACCGGTCAGCTCGGGCATATCATTAAAGAGAACATTCTCTGCATTGACATTCTTTCCGTGAGGCATATACTGCCAGATCTCGTCTGATGTAAATGCTAAAACCGGAGAGATCATCTTTGTCATGGCTTCAAGAATGGTATAAATGGTGGTCTGCGCCGCTCTTCTCAGCTCACTGTTTTTCGCTTCGGTATACAGTCTGTCTTTGAGGACATCGAGGTAGAAGTTACTCATATCGACGACGCAGAAGTTATGGATCGCGTGATAAACCTGTGTGAATTCAAAGCTCTCATAGCCTGCGCGAACCTTTCTGATCACCTCATCAAGCTTGGTGAGCGCCCACTTGTCAATGGGAAGGAGCTGATCGGCAGATACTGCATCGGTATCGGGGTTGAAGTCGCTGATATTGCCGAGAATATATCTTGCAGTATTTCTGATTTTTCTGTACGCTTCAGAAAGCTGCTTGAGAATGTCGTTGGAAATACGGACATCCGAATGATAGTCGCTTGCTGCGACCCAGAGCCGGAGAATATCCGCACCGTACTGGTCAATGACCTCCTGCGGATCAATGCCGTTTCCGAGTGATTTATGCATCACTCTGCCGTTGCCGTCAACGACCCAGCCATGGGTAACGACTGCCTTATAGGGTGACTGTCCCTTTGTGGCAATAGCGGTCAGCAGTGACGACTGGAACCAGCCTCTGTATTGATCTGCACCCTCTAAATAGAGGTCGGCAGGCCATTTGAGGTAAGGTCTTGCCTCGCATACGGCTGCATGAGATACACCGGAGTCGAACCAGACGTCCATGATATCCTTCTCTTTTTCAAACTCCTTGCAGCCGCACTTCGGACACGCCATATCAGCGGGAATAATGTCCTTCGCGTCCTTCGCATACCAGGCGTCTGAGCCTTCCTTTGCAAACAGTTCAGAAACCGCCTGCATCGCTTTCTTATCGATGATCGGTTCGCCGCAGTCCTTGCAGAAGAAGATCGGGATCGGAACACCCCATTTTCTCTGTCTGGAAATACACCAGTCCTTACGCTCGCGTACCATGGAGGTGATTCTGTCCTCACCCCAGCCGGGAATCCACTGAATTCCCTTGATCGCTTCAACTGCTTCGTCCTTGAAATCCTCTACGGAACAGAACCACTGGTTAGTCGCTCTGAACAGAACAGGCTTTTTACATCTCCAGCAATGGGGATACTGGTGGATGATCTTTTTCAGTGCGAAAAGTGCATTCACGCTGTCAAGGTACTGTGCGATCGGCTTGTTGGCATCTTCGGTGAGAAGTCCGGCAAACTGTCCGGCTTCCTCGGTGAGTCTGCCGTGGGCATCTACCGGCACAACAATGGGCAGCTCGGGATAATTGCGGCATACCTCATAGTCGTCAAGACCGTGACCCGGTGCAGTATGAACACAGCCTGTACCGCTTTCCAGCGTGACGTGTTCACCGACAATGACAAGAGATGTCCTGTCAAGGAAGGGGTGAGCGGTTTTCATCAGTTCCAGCTCACTGCCCCTGATCGTACCGACAACCTCATAATCGGTCTTGCCGGCAGCCTCCATAGCAGCGGCAAACAGTTCCTCCGCCATGACATAGTATTCTCCGTCACATCTGATCAGGCTGTAATTGAAGCGCGGACCTACGCAGATTGCTACGTTTGCGGGCAGCGTCCATGTGGTGGTCGTCCAGATGACGAAATAGGTCTTGTCAAGGTCTGCTCCCATTGCCGAAAGCTTGCCGAGATCATCGGTGACCTTGAATTTTACATAAATGGAGTGGCAGGGGTCTTCTGCATATTCGATTTCCGCCTCTGCCAGTGCGGTTTCACAGTCGGGACACCAGTAAACCGGCTTGAGTCCCCTGTAAATATAGCCCTTGCAAGCCATTTCCGAGAAGATTTCGATCTGTTTTGCCTCATAATCGTGTGTCAGGGTGATATAGGGATTCGCCCATTCGCCGATACCGCCGATCCTCTTGAACTGTTCGCGCTGATCGTCAATATAGCCGAGGGCAAATTCACGGCAGATCTTTCTCAGCTCTACATCTGAAATGGTAGTGGAGTTATCTACACCCGCTTTTTTTCTTGCTTTCAGCTCGGTAGGCAGACCGTGGGTATCCCAGCCGGGAACATAGGGCGACTGAAAACCGGTCATATTCTTATATCTTACGATGATATCCTTGAGGATCTTGTTCAGTGCGTGACCGAGGTGGATATTACCGTTGGCATAAGGCGGTCCGTCATGAAGCACATAGAGCGGCTTGCCCTCATTCAGCTTCATAAGAGTTTCGTAGGCATTCTGTTCCTGCCAGCGCCGGAGTGTGACAGGCTCTGATTTGGGAAGGCCTGCTCTCATCGGAAAGTCTGTTTCGGGCAGGTTGAGTGTTTTATTATAATCCTGCGGCATTGGTATTCTCTCCTTTTTCAGTATTGTTACACAGCTATATGATACAACATACAAGCCAAAATCCGACACGGTTTGTGTCGGATAAAAACGGCTTACTGATAATTTTCAACGGGCTTATCCGTTCGTACCGCCAAAGACATCGCCGCCGTTTACTTCGTCAATGCTCTGCGGCTTCGGGTCATCCGACGGTGCAGGACGTCCTTCTGCAAGTGCCTGAAGCAGTGCTTCTTCTTCTCCTGCGGGAGCGGTATCAGCAAAATCCTCCGCCTTGCCCGCGATGACCTTCTGGGTGATATCATGCAGTTCTTCTGCCGCTTCATCGGGCATGACAGGCTGAAGCTGCGGATACGCCTCCTGCAATCTGGTCTGATACAGCTCCAGTTCTTCACGGCTGGGCATATTATTGATGAGCTTGATATGCTCTCTGTATGTATCGGCAAGAGCGTCCTTGAAACGCGCTACTTCGTTTTGTATGGTAACCATTGTCACCTTCTGTGAAGCGATGATCTGGTTGTTTTCCTCAACGCTGCGCGCCGAAACACTGACAGCACTCTTCACCATGACGGATGCCTTTGCTTCAGCTTCGGCAAGCTTGTCGGCTGCCTTTCTTTCTGCTTCTGCAACGATCTGAGCCGCCTTGACATCGGCAGCCGCCACAATAGAATCCGCCTTTTTTTCGGCATCGGTAATCACAGTTTTTGCCGCCTGATTGGCGGTGATCAGAGCGTTGGTAACGCTTTCTTCTTTTTCCTTGCAGTCAAGCAGCTGTCGGTTCAGCTGGTCAACGCGTGCTTCCAGTTCCTTATTGGCAAGTTCCAGAGCCTTTACCTTCTGGGTCGCAGCGTCAACAAAATCGTCGACCTCTTCCCGTTTATAGCCGCTCATACCGCCTTTATGAAAGCTGATATTTTCCATTTCCTCTAATGTCAGCATTCTGCTATCCTTCCTTCCGTTTCACCGGGAAAGCACTCTGCAATAGGCAGGTTTTCTCCCTGTTTACAGTGATAACAGCATCCTACAGACGTACAAAAGACGGACGGTTCTGTCCGCAGGCTTATGATCGTGTCTATAGTATGCCGTCAAGTGATTGCTGCTGTTCTGCAAGGAACAGACATCAGAAAAGAACGCTGGAATTGGCTTCCTCTTCGATAACGTCCTGACCTGAAAGCTCATAGTTGCTGGGCATTACAATAAAGATATCCTCTGCAAGTCTGCTTACTTTACCGTTATGGGCATAAGCAACACCGCTGAGGAAGTCCATAATTCGTCTTGCAACGTCCTTATTGGTCTGCTCAAGGTTCAGAATAACGGTATTCCTGTTCATGAACTCTGTAGCAATATTGCCGATAGAGTTGTCATAAGAATCCGGTCTGAAAAGCATGAACTGAATCTTGTTGGTTGAAGCCGAATCGTTGATATTGATAACGTTACCGGCGGGAGCTGCGGTATCTGTTTCCGGCTCCTCATAAAAATCTTCCTGCATATCCATTTCCTCCTGTTCTCCCTCGTTACTGTTAGTCTGCTCTTCATCGTCGTTGTAGAAGTCGTCGTAATCGCCTTCCTCTTCTCCGCCTTTGAAGAGATTCTTGAACTTACCGTAAAAATCAGCCATTGTCAAAGTCCTCCAAACTATCTGTAAATTCTTGCGCCAAAGAGCCTCGAACCGACTCTGATCATATTGGCACCTGACATTATAGCTTCTTCATAATCATCAGACATTCCCATTGAAAGAAAGTCCATAGATATATTATCTAATGTTTTGCCCGAAATGTCAATAAACAATTCGTGCATATCATCAAAATATTTACAAATTTCGGATTTTTTGTCGCAAATGGGCGGTACGGTCATCAATCCGCGCACTCTGATATGGTTCAGAGCGGCACATTCCGTCAGCAGTTGTCCGAGATTTTCAGCAAGTACACCGGATTTATTCTCCTCCCTGCCGATATTGACCTCGATCAGCACATCGGTAGTAATACCCAGCTTTTCAGACTGCCTATCGATCTCCTTTGCAAGGCGGATGCTGTCTACCGACTGGATCATGGACACCTTTCCGACGATCTGGCGCACCTTATTGGTCTGCAGATGCCCGATAAACTGGAGATCGCAGTGTGCAAGGTCATATTCGTCATACTTGGAAAGCAGCTCCTGAACCTTGTTTTCGCCGATATAGCGCAGTCCGAGAGAAACTGCATAGTTGATATAGACAGGCTCCACCGTTTTGGTTGCCGACAGAAAGATGATATCCTCCGGCTTTTTGCCGGCAGCAGCGGCTGCACGTGAAATATTGGCGGTGATTTCCTCATAATTCCGGCGGATATCCTCACAGCGCTGTTGTATGACATCAGATAATTTTTCCGTCATAGAGATTTGCCCCCTCTGTTATGATATTGTCATATTGTTCTACCCTGCCGTAGTCGTCCGAAAACGGTCTGGGCGCACCGGGATTCTCATTATAATCGGAATAATCGCTGATAACAAAATCATCGCCCGAATAAATGATAAGTACCTCCCTGAACTTCACCTCAGAGCCTTTTTTAATATATACACCGCTGACGGTTTTAACGGTCGTTCCTGTTTTGCCGTATTTATCGGTTTGTGTTCCCGAAACGTCCGCATCATGCACGGCACTTTTGGGAATATACAGTCCGGTGTAGGTCTTGACAATGACAGATACATCTGCCCTTCTGACAGATGCCATTTCGGCACTCATATAAAGGCCGCGGAAGATCGCCACACCGTCTGCGGAGCTGTTTTGCTGGTTGATCGCATACAGCTCGACCTCGATCGGTTCATTGCTCACCAGCGGAATATCCAGAAACAAGCTGCGGCTTTGTTTGATTTTGAGCAGCTCCTCCGCATTCATCGGACAGGCAATGTACCAATATACGCTGTCGATCACCTTGCCTACAACATTTTCGTTGACATTGACGGGCTTCAATTGATCAGTACTCAGTGCTTCGGCGGTAAGCCCGGGAATCTCACTGATACCGACCTGCCCCTCATATCCGTCTGCTGCGCTGACAAAGTAGCCCGTATAACCGGACGTAATCTTTTTCGCCTTCTGCGGTGCAGAAATATTCTCATCCAGTTCCTTTTTCTGCACCTCAAGCTCTGCGATCTTATCGGTATAATCCTGCACCTTACCTGTGACGAGCTGACGTTCGTTGATACCGTAAAGTACCGATTCCACACGGCTGTCTGCCTCTGAAAGGCTGCCGTCAGCAACATGGAGGTTGATTTCGCAGAGCAGGCTGCTGATATTCTTGTCAAGAGCATCGGGCGATACCGTAAGAGCCTCTGCTGTTTTGTTCAGCAGGGTCAGCGACTCGATCTGTGCTTCCAGCCGCTGTGATTCGCGGCTCTTTCCTGCCGAGCCGGCATCTGTATATACGTTGGCGATCGTTTCGTTTTTGGAGATTTTTTCCCCGTCGCTGATGGTATAGGACAAAATGCCGTCACCGTCATAGGTGATGTAATGCTCGCTGCGAATAACATACCCCTGTGATCTTATGGCATCGTGAACAGTGATGAGATTGGCTTCTACCGTTTCTACTCTGACAATATTGGCTCTCGTCACTGTATATACTACATAAGCGATGGCAAGCAGGGTAAGAATACCCATAATGACACGCTTTAAGATGACTGTTTTATCCATGCTTTTCCTTCCTCCATGATTCTGACCGCTTCATCAAACACGCTGCTGCATCGGTCGGCTTCGATCCAGTGAATATAGCTGTCCCTTCTGAACCACGTAAGCTGACGCTTGGCATAGTGTCGTGTTGCCGCTTTGAGTGTTTCAACGGCAGCTTCGAGGGAGCATTCGCCGTCAAGATAGGGCTTCAGTTCCTTATAGCCGATCGCCATTGCAGAGGTCTTTCCGGCAGAGCCTGCAAAGAAGCGGCGCGCCTCGTCCAGCAGTCCGTTTTGAAGCATACTGTCCACCCGCTGATCGATACGGTCATACAGCTTTTGTCTGTCAGCAAAGGTAATGCCGATCGCCGTCAGTTCAAACGGCGAAGGGGTATTTCTGGAACGGGCGATATGCTCTGTCATCGTTATGCCCGTTGAGCGGTAGACCTCAATTGCCCTGACGATCCGCTTACGGTTGGCGGGATGCAACTTGGCGGCACATTCAGGGTCAAATTCTGCAAGCTCCCGCAGCAGTGCTTGTGCGCCATCGGTTTCAAACCGCCTGTTCAGCTCCTCACGCAGGGCAGGGTCAGGTGTATCCGGCGCAAAGGTAATGTTCTCCAAAAACGAGCGCACATACAAGCCCGTACCGCCGCACAATATCGGCAGCCTTCCGCGCGACAGGATATCATCTGCCGCCGCATTGGCAAGCGTCACATATTCCGCCACCGAAAACGGCTGCTCAGGCGGCAGAAAATCCATCAGGTGATGAGGAATCCCCATCTTTTCGTCCGCAGTCGGCATTGCGACCGCGATATCCATTCCCTTGTAGATCTGCATGGAATCAGCAGAGATGACTTCTCCGTCATAATGCCTTGCAAGCTGTACCGCCAGTGCTGTTTTGCCCGATGCCGTAGGGCCGACAACGGCAGCAATACGCTTTTTGTCATTCATGACACCGCCCCCGATTCGATCAGAATTTCAAGTGCTTTCACCGCTGTTCTGATCGTCAGAAGCATATCGAAGTCGCGCGGGTCATCATAGCCCAGTGCGGCGCGTTCCTGATTCCAGAGCGCGTGGAGTATACACCCCGTCTTGATGCCGCGCACAGCAGACACCGTAAACAGTGCCGCCGTTTCCATTTCTGATGCCAGCACCCCCAGTGCCTTCCATGCCTGCCACTTTGCCGTAAGCTCATACCCTATCGGCATAGTTTCGGGACAATGCTGTCCGTAAAAGGAATCCTTGCTCTGTATGACCCCCGTATGATACCGCGCCCCCATCTGCTTTGCCGCAGCAGCAAGCGCATTCATCACATCAAAATCAGCCGCAGCCGGAAACTCCGCCGGAGCATACTCTCTCGAGGTTCCCTCCATTCTCACTGCCGCCGTCGGAATGATCATATCTCCCGCAACAACCCTCTCCTGCATGCCTCCGCACGTGCCGATACGAACAGCACATTTCACTCCTGCCGCAGACAGCTCCTCCAGCGCGATCGCCGCCGATGGCCCTCCTATTCCCGTGGAAAGCACAATAACCCTCTCTCCGGCGATCTTGCCGCTGTATGATACAAACTCACGGTTGCTTCCCAATGGCTTCGCATCCTCTAAAAACTCCGCAATCACCTTCACTCTTCCCGGGTCCCCCGGCAAAACCGCATACTTCGCTCCCTCATCTGCACCAAACCCTACATGAAACAGCTTTCCTTCTTCTGTCAACAGCATCCTCTCCACCTCCTATTGGGGCTCTGATTCTCGGTTGTCACCTCGGTCGGCGCTTCTGTCTGCGCCAGAGGTGTCCACCGGACACCCGCACCCCCAAACC
>CACYDW010000102.1 GCA_902773325.1 uncultured Ruminococcus sp. | reverse complement strand
GCTCCATTTCCATGCGCTCTTCATAAGTACAGTTGTTGCGCGCGTATGCCTGCCAGTAACCGGTAAGTCCGGGTGTTACGCTCAGGAATTTGTTTCTGTTGCTTCCATATTTTTCGAGCTCGGCCGTCACAACAGGTCGCGGACCGACGATCGAAAGCTCTCCGGACAGAATATTGAAAAGCTGCGGCAGCTCGTCAAGGCTGGTCTTGCGAAGGATCCGTCCGATCCTGGTAATACGCGGGTCATTATCCAGCTTGAAATTCTTTTCCCACTCCGCTTTCTGCTCGGGCGTAAATCTTTTGATCATAGCTTCCGCATCGACGCACATCGTGCGGAATTTGTAAAGCGGCAAAGCGCTTCCGTTCTTTCCGATTCGGTTATGTGTGTACAGCGCCGGCCCCTTGGAGTCGATTTTTATAAGAAGAATGATCAGCAGCATGAGTGGAGCCAGAACAATGATCGCGATTGAAGACAATACAATATCCAGTCCCCGTTTGACCGTGTTATAAAGTACAGGCGCAGATATTGTGTCTTTGGCTAAAATATTGATTTCAGTGTTGACACTTTCGGTTAATGCCCGGTCAACTGTTAATGGCATTCTTTCCATATCTATTCTCCTAAAGCACTTGTGACTGCAGCTCCGCAGCCTTTATCTCTGTTAACGTGATTACTGCCGTATCACCGCAGGAATCTGTATCTCTTTCTCGAAGCCATACAATCAAGCTTCACTTCGTTGATTATGCAGCCGAGGATCGGCGTGCCGGCTTTTTCAAGCTGATGAACGATTTCCCTGACATCTTTTTTCCTGGTGCTCTTGTATTTGACAACGAGCACGATCCCGTCACAGGCATTTGCGATTGTCACCGCGTCAATCTTTTGTCCGGCGGAAGGTGTGTCAACGATGATGAAGTCGAACGAATCCGCCAAGGACCCAAGCAGGTCGGAAAACAGCTTCGAATTCGCGGATACAGAATTTGCAGACGCATAAGCCTTCATCGGGAACAAAAACAGACCACTGACTTCCGTTGAATAGCACCGATCAGACAGATCGTATTTTCCCGTTGCAAAGACCGGGATGTTCTTCCTGTAATTCTCGTCGTGTTCTGCCAGGTTGTATCCAAACGGTGTAGAACCATCCGAAGCGGCGTCTACAACGACGACCTTATTTCCTTCCCGCGCCAGCGTGTATGCAAGCTGAACTGCAAGCGTTGTCTTGCCTTCACCGTCATGACAGCTTGTTACAGCGATCGCTCTTTTGTCTCTCCCGAGAAAAAGGAGATTGGCTGCTATCTGGTCAAGGAGATTCTGAGCATCCGTATTCGCGGGAAGAAAATCACCTATTTGTACTCTGTTCATTTTGGGCTCCCCTTATAATGTTCATTTCTTTTTTGTTTGTTTCGTCATGATCCCCAGTGTTTCGATCCCGGCCGCGCTCTGCAGATCTTCCGGCGTATATACCCTGTCATCAAAAGCAGCAAACAGAACAACTGCAACGCATGAAATAAGCAGGCCGCACATTGCGCCGATGATGTAAAAGGCTTTCAGAGTGGAAGTAAATGATTCGGCTGCCGGTGTTGCGCTTTCAAAGAGCTTAGGTCTGGGGACATTCAGTTTTTCTTCGATCAGCGAACCGGCAACATCCGCATAAGTATTTGCCAGCAGCTCGGCTTCTTCCGGAGTTTTCGCATTAACAGTGATGCTGATGATATGAGTTCCCTCGATATTCTCTGCCGTCACCATTTTGCCCAACTGATCTGCGGTATAATTCAGACCCGCTTCTTTACTTACACGCTGATGGATCTCTTTGGTCTGGAAGACTTCAAAATAGTCCAGTACCATATAATTCATGGCCTGAATGTTCGACACGAACGAGGTCTCATCTTCCATGTTGGACAAGTAGAGTTTTGAAGTTGAGGTATAAGCGTTTATAGAACTTGACCTGTAAACCATTCCCATGATGAATGCGCCAAGTACTGCAGCCAGGATCATCAGAACAGCCTTGTCGAGCAGCCTATAGATCAGTCCCAACATACTCACAGAGGAATCCGTATTGTTTATCTGCTGATTGTCAATAAAATTCGAACCATTCATTTTTCTTTCATTTCCTTAATCTCTCAGCTGTTTTTTCTACTGAGGAAGAACATAGCTGCAACCAGGATCGCCATTCCGACGAAAAGGCCGATCCAAGGCGTGCCGGTGAAGCCGATGATCAGATATCCGACTGCGCAGGCAGCTGCCACGAGGGTGGCGTATGGAATCTGTGTCTCCACATGGCTGATGTGTTCGCATTGAGC
>CACYDW010000101.1 GCA_902773325.1 uncultured Ruminococcus sp. | reverse complement strand
CCGGAGGGCTATACGCTGTATGCCAAGACGGGCACGGCACAGACGCAGTCGGCGGATTGTCTGTATATCTGCGGCGGATTGGTCAGCGATCACGATGATATCGCTTCCATGGCGGACTGCGGCGATTACAGCGGCTATCCGGAGATCGGCTCTTATATCATCGTCATGCAGATCGAAAATTCAGATGATCTGGAGCTGTCCTATGCCAGCAGTGCAGCTCCTTATTATGAAAAGATCATCAGCCTTGTCGTTCCGGCACAGGAGGGAGAACAGTGAAAAAGAAAATCATGATGATTGGCGCGGCAATATGTATCTTAGCAGTGTTCATCAGCATCTTTTCAGGCGGCTATATTACCGTTACGCCCATACGGGAGCGCAGTACGTCAGGCGATGAGGGTACGGCGCAGGAGAGCAGCAGAACGTTATATAATCAGGATGACGGCAAGCTCAGAGGAAGTATTATTGACAGAAACGGTGCAGTTCTGTCCTATACGGTCTATGACACCGTGACACAGCATTGTAAAAGGCACTACTGTGATACCGCCGACACGCGTCCTTATGCTTTGGCAATGGCATCTCTGATAGACGGATTCGCCGGCAGCGAGGGCATGAACAGCGTTCTGGAATCTGTTCTGCGGCATAAAAACGCAACCGAAACAACGGACAACGCGATCGGACAGTCGGTAAGGCTCACCGTGGACAGTGCGCTTTCTGCGGGTATATACAGCCGCCTTCAGGACAATAGCGGAGCAGTTCTGAATGCTTCTGTGGTGGTGATGAAGCCTGACGGCGGGCTGTTAGCCATGGTGTCATCGCCGGGGCTGGATCTGAATGATTATATCCGCGATGCCCGCGTCAGAGTGCAGTATATTGCCGACAGCTCGCTGATCAACCAGAACCGCAGTGTCTTTCTGATCGGTACAGAACCCTTTGAAGCCGCAGCAGAGGTCTTTCTGGGCGGAAGTGCCGATGCACTCGGATACAATAAGGTCAGCAGACTGCTCACCGAAAAATTCGCCTTTAACAGCGGCTTGACCGCTCCCGATACCTTTGGCAGACTTGACAGCAATCAGATCACCTCACACGGCGGTAAAACGGAAATCAGGGTCAGTACGGTTTATCTGGCGGCATATATGAATGCGTGTGTACTCGGCAATATGATGCAGCCTTATTTGTTGGATGCCGTTGTAGATACCAATCATTATGAGAGCGTGATTGAAGATGCTTCGCTGCATGATGCCGTTGCCGTACTGAGTGCGGAGCAGTGCAGACAGCTGCGCGCGCATATAGCAGGCTTTGCCGATACGCTCGGTTATACCGTACCCGATGGATTTGCACTTTACGGCGGCTGCTGCCGCACGGCTGATACAGATTACTTCTATGGCGTTCTTTATAATGAAAGTACCCCCGCTGCAAGCCGTATCGCGGTACTGCGGCTTGACAATTCCGCTTTTGCGGCGGCACATGATTTGCAGGAGGCAGCGGTATATTACTGTGCTGTTCTGGATGAAGCCGCTGCTGTTGCCTGACAGCGATACCCTGATAATATTTTTGAATAACTTGCATAAATTGGTTGTATTTGAAGCGGAAAATGTGTTATAATGTACCTACTAACTATGTAAATGGAGGGTCATTATGAAAATAACAGAAGATATCAGGTATGCAGGTGTAAACGACCACAATATCGACCTTTTTGAGGGACAGTATATTGTTCCCAACGGTATGGCTTATAACTCCTATGTGATCCTTGATGAAAAGGTTGCGGTGATGGATTCGGTTGACCGCCATTTCAAGCATGAGTGGCTCAATAATCTTGAAGATGTTCTCGGCGGCAGAAAGCCCGATTATCTGATCGTGCAGCACATGGAACCCGACCATAGTGCCAACATCACAAGCTTTATGAGCAACTATCCTGAAGCGGTCATTGTTTCGAGCCAGAAGGCATTCGCCATGATGCAGAATTTCTTCGGCAAACAGTTTGAGGACAGAAGAATCGTTGTAAAGGAGGGCGATACCCTTTCTCTCGGCTCACATACCCTCAGCTTCATAGGCGCTCCCATGGTACATTGGCCGGAGGTCATCATGACCTATGATGCAAAAGACAAGGTGCTGTTCAGTGCCGATGCCTTTGGAAAATTCGGCGCGCTGGATGTGGAGGAGGATTGGGCTTGTGAAGCCAGAAGATACTATTTCGGCATTGTCGGAAAATACGGCGCACAGGTGCAGGCTGTTCTCAAAAAGGCGGCAGCACTGGATATCCAGACGATCTGTCCGCTGCATGGACCTGTTCTGAGCGAAAACCTCGGTTATCATCTTGATCTCTACAATACATGGTCAAGCTACGGGGTAGAGAGTGACGGCATTATGATCGCTTATACATCTGTATACGGCAATACGAAGAAAGCCGTTGAGCTTCTTGCCGAAAAGCTCCGCATGAAGGGCTGTCCGAAGGTGGCTGTCAATGACCTTGCCCGCGAGGATATGGCGGAGTGTGTGGAGGATGCTTTCCGCTACGGCAGGATCGTTCTGGCAACAACAACCTATAATGCGGATATCTTCCCGTTTATGCGTGAGTTTATCGGTCATCTTACCGAGCGGAATTTCCGGAATAAAACGGTCGGTCTGATCGAAAACGGCTCATGGGCACCGCTCGCTGCCAAGACCATGAAAAAAATGCTGGAGGAATGCAAGAACCTTACCTTTACCGATACCACCGTTAAGATCACTTCCGCACTCAATGACGACAGCAGAAAGCAGATCGATATGCTTGCCGATGAGCTTTGCAAGGATTATATGGCACAGCATGACGACACCGCCAATAAAAATGACCTTACAGCACTGTTCAATATCGGCTACGGTCTTTATGTAGTGACCTCCAATGACGGCAAGAAGGATAACGGACTCATCGTCAATACGGTATCACAGGTCACAAGCTCGCCTAATCGGGTGGCTGTCTGCATTAACAAGCAGAATTATTCTCACCATGTGATCAAACAGACGGGAATTATGAATGTGAACTGTTTGTCTGTAGATGCGCCGTTCAGCGTGTTTGAGAACTTCGGTTTCCAGAGCGGCAGAAACGCCGATAAATTTGCAGGCTGGGAGAAGCTCCGTTCCGATAACGGACTGGTGTTCCTGTCCAAATACATCAACTCCTTTATGTCGCTGAAGGTGGAGGATTATGTTGATCTCGATACGCACGGAATGTTTATCTGTACGGTGACAGAGGCAAGAGTGACCTCCGATAAGGAAACCATGACCTATACCTACTATCAGAATAACGTGAAGCCCAAGCCCGAAACAGACGGCAAAAAGGGCTGGGTATGCAAGATCTGCGGCTATGTGTATGAGGGCGAGGAGCTGCCCGATGACTTTGTATGTCCGCTTTGCAAGCACGGTGCGGCAGATTTTGAACCGATATCATAACTGCTGTCGGACGTTTTCGTCTGACAGCATCAGGTAATACTGCGGCAGAAACAAGGAAGTAACCGCCTGTCCTTCAAAGGCAGCGGTTACTTCTGTTGTTTACGGCTGATTCAGAGCAGTTGGCAGAAAAGGAGGAAATCCATGCACGTACGAAAGATTTACTTTGATCTGGACGGTGTTCTTGCGGATTTTGACCGCGGTGTCAGAGAGCTTTGCGGTCTTACACCGATGGAACAATCTTCGATGACGAGTAAGCAGCATGACGCTTTATGGGCGGAAGTAAAAAAAGTGGAACATTTTTATGACCGGCTTGAGCCGATGGAGGGTGCTTGTGAATTGTTCCGCGAGGCATATGAGAAATACGGCAGACGCTGTGAGATACTCACCGGGATTCCGAAGCCCAAGCGCGGCATTGTTACGGCAGGAGAGGATAAGATCAACTGGTCACATCGTGTGCTTGCGGAAGATGTTGTTGTCAATATCGTTTTCCGTTCCCAGAAAATACGGTTTTGCAGGGGCAGAGGCTGTGTGCTGATCGACGACTTGTTTTCAACCGTCAACGACTGGCGGCTGCGGGGCGGCACGGGTATCTATCACAAAAATGCGGAGGATACGCGGATACAGCTCGTTAAGGCAGGCATACTGTAATATACAGGGGCTTCTGAGAGAATCTGTGATTTCATAATAGTATCAAAAAGCAGCGGCAGCAGAAACATTGGATTTCTGCTGCCGCTGTGTGGTTCAGGACGTTTTCACGTCAGGGTGTGCATTATTCTACTGTGAGTGTCAGATAGGATTTCACGGTGGTCGTGCTGTCCTTAGCCTTTACGCAGATCTCATAAGCTCCCTTTGCATTGGGAGTGATGCTGAAGGAGGAAACTCCGCTGAAACCGGACAAGGTGCTCCACTTTGAGGAACCCGGTTCCTTGCAGTAGTAAGCGTATTCATAATCGCCGCTTCCGCCCTTTGCATTGGCGAAGATGGCTGCTGTATCGCCCAGAGTAATGCTTGTATTTGAAAGTGATGCTTTCAAAGTGAGCGGAAGGGTTTCCGATACGGTAAAGGAGGTGTAGGTTTTTGCAATCGTTTTCTTTGCGTCCTTAACCTTTACGCAAACCTCATAGATGCCCTCTTTCTCTCCGAGGATCCTTGCCGAAGAATTGGCGCTGAAATCCGAAAGAGTGATCCACTTGCTGCTGCCGGGCTGCTTGCAGTAGAATGCGTAGGTGTAGCCGGGAACACCGCCCGCAGCAATAGCACGGACACTGACAGCATCTCCGGGAATAATAGCTGTATCATTCAGTTCTGCCGAAAGGGTCAGGGGCTTTACTTCCTCTACGGACAGTGAAGCGTAGGCTTTTTCAACAGCACCGTTGCTGTTTTTGGATTTTACGCAGATATCGTAGCTGCCGGCTGATGTGGGGGTAATGCTGACAGAGCTGTCATAGCTGAATCCTGCTGCTGTGAGCCACTTTGTGGTGTCGGACTTCTTGTAGTAGAATGCATACTGGAACCTTTCGGTAGGAAGATTGGAAACAGCACTGACAGTGACAGTCTGACCGAGTGTGATGGTATCGTCCATGTTGATCGTAAAGGGCTTGAAGTCCTCTGCTGTGATGGTTACATAATTTTTGGCGACATTGCCGAGAGCGTCCTTAGCCTTTACGCAGATGTCATAAGTTCCTGCTTCGGCGGGCGTAAAGCTTACGGAATTATCATAACCGAAGCCCGCTAAGGTGAGCCACTTTGTGCTGTCGGTTTTTTTGTAGTAGAAAGCGTAGGTGAATTCACCGTATGCGCCGCCTGCGGCATCTGCATAGAAGGTAACGGTATTGCCCGTGAACACGCTCTGATCGGTTGCTTCCAGTACCACATACAGCGGCTCGCTTTCTTCTGCGGTGAAGGTCAGGTATGCTTTTGTAACGCTGTTGTTTTCGTCCTTGAGCTTTACGCATACCTCGTAGGTGCCTGCTTGTATCGGAGTGATATCGATCGAGGAGTTTTCGCTGTAGTCATCGGCAGTGATCCATTTTGTGCTGCCGGACTTCCTGTAATAGTAAGCAAACTGAGTGATCTGTGCTTCGTTAAAGCATTGCGCGTTGACTGTTACGTATTCTCCGAGCATGATGGTGTCGCTTGAAAGGGAGGCAGGCTTCGCTGTACAGAACTCATAAAGGGCTTCGGTTTCCTGACCGTCCTGATCGGTGATCACGGCATGGAACATATAAGTGCCTTCCTTGGCAAGACTGAAGGTGACCTTGGTCTTGTCCGTCTGTTCAGCAACAACCGTCCTTTCAACACCGCCGTTGCTGAAATAATCATAGAAGTAAGTGATCTTCAAGGGAGCAGTACCGCCCTGAATGTCCAGTTCAAATGTAAGGTTATTATCTATGGGAAGTGCGCCGCTGCCGAAATATTTTGCAAAGGTCGGCAGATCGGGCAGGAGCGTCGCATTGATCTGAGAATATACCTTTACGGTAAAATACTGCTTAACGGTTGTGTTGGTATCATCGGTTGCCTTGATACAGATATCGTAGGTGCCTGTTGCTGTAGGCTCGAACGTGCATATATCATCGCCGAAGGAATCCAGTGCCGTCCATTTTGTGGAGGAGGTGGGCTTATAATAGAAAGCGTATCGGACATCACCCATGCCGCCGCTGGTCGTAGCGCACAGATCGACGGAATCGCCGAGATAAATGGTGTCCTCGGAGATGCTGAACTCGCTTTGCAGTGTGTTGTTGACGTACAATTCTACCTCTCCGCCGGCATAATTTTCCAACTGATCTGTACCCTCTACGCTGATGATGTATCTGCCGGGTTTGGTGAAGGTGTGTGTCAGAGTGGTAGCTGCCACATTTTCGGCAAGTATGCCGTTTTCATATTCTTCGGTGTCATCATTGGAATAATCATAGTAATAAGAGATAGAATAAGAGCCGTATCCGCCCTCGGCGTTGGAATCAATGACAACAGGACGGCCGACCACTGTTTCATAGGGAGCTTCGGGATTGATAGAGAACTCGCTGTATACGGTGATATCGCCGACATCAACGGTAATTTCCTGACCGGTCATCCAGTCGCTCACGCAGGCAGTAAGATGATAGGTGCCGGGGTCTGTGGGAAGATAGACGATTTGCTCCATGCTATAGATATCCCCGTCAGCGATCTCTGAGTCAAGCTCCACCTCGTTCTCATCGCCGTCAGCGGTACAGAAGAATTTACAGTCGTAGGATTCGTTTGACCCGCCGCTTACGGTTACTGTCACGGGTATGACCGCTTCACATTCGCTGACAGCGGTTGCATCGGTTACAGCGGTGACGGTAAGCGGTTCTACGTATGACAGATAGATGGAATTGCTGGCTGTGTGACCGGCACTATCGGTAACAGTTCCCATAATTTCGACATCCTGCGTCCAGTCAGCTGTGAAAACCGGATCACCGGATGAAGGAATGTCCAGTGCACTCCATGCATCTTCATCATCATCGTCTGTATAACGCCACGCGTAGGAATAGGTGTAGTCCTCATTGTCTGCAACATATCCGCCGGTAACATCGGCATAGAGATGAACATCATCGCCGGAGGTGAAGGTGGCATACTCGTTTTCAGTGTATAGGCTCTGGAAATTCAGTGTATCATATACATCAACATTAAAGACAGCCGTTTCGGTTTCGCCATAATACAGCTCGAGGTCAACGGTGATCTCATAAGTTCCCGTATAGGCAGGGTTAATTTCTGTCGGTTCATCTGAGCTGATGAAGATCCAGTCTGCGTCATTCTGATCAGTGCCCAGATACTTCCAACTAACGACATAGCCGGATATGTCGTTATCCTCCATGTCACCGTCAAAAGAGGGGGTGATCGTGATAGGCTCATAGTTTGTGATGCTGGCGGCAGAGATCGTAGAGGTGTTGATAGGGATAGCATATATATTCAGGTCGATATCCTCGTATGCGACAACACCGTCCAGATCCATGGCACTCAGACGCAGCACATAGCTGCCTGCTGTATCGATCTGGAAGCTGACGCTTTGCTCACTGCTGTATTCCGCAATGACTGTCCATTCATCGGCATCTGCACTGCGGTAGTCAAAGCGATAGACATAACCGTCACTGTCACCGTCACCGCTGTTGCCGCCGTATGCCCACGCATAGACATAGATATCGTCAGAAACAAAATGCGGGGATTCATTCATGAAAGATTCCGTGCAAACGACAAGCGGTTCCTCGTCGTCCGAAGCAAATGCGGTCACCGCTGTCATAGGCAGGGCGGAAGCTGCCAGAGCGGCTGCCAGCAAGACGGCAAGTACTTTTTGCTTTTTGCTTTTTTTCATAATAAAGCCTCCTTTTATCAAAGTGGATGAAATAATATATTGGTGTTGATATATCTATGTCTATTATGACACAAACCTTCAAGCTTGTCAAGAAAACGCAGCGGCGCAGCCAGGGTTTTTGAATGAGTGAACAAATTGTTAACGACACAAAAACAAATATATGGTACACTAAAATAGAGGTGTGCGCCGGTTCGGTG
>CACYDW010000100.1 GCA_902773325.1 uncultured Ruminococcus sp. | reverse complement strand
TCGGTGATGAATTGCCAGTCAGCCGCAAGGCTGACTGTTTTGTTGACTTACGGTTGTATTTATGTTATCTTTGCAATAAAGAGGTGATATGGATGCTATATATTCTTGAAAATACAGATATGCTCCCGAATGAACTGATCGATGCTGCCTTTCCGCTGCTTTCACAGCAGCGCAGAAAACAGCTTTCACAGTATTCTATGGGAAGTGACCGTATTAACTGCTGTGTGGCTTATCTTCTGCTTCGATACGCACTCAGAAAGGAATACGGCTATGACGGACTGCCGGAATTTGAATTCGTGGAAAGAGGAAAGCCCCGTCTGAAAGACCGGACGATTCCTTATTTTAACCTCAGCCACTGCAAAAATGCCGTTGCCTGCATTTTGTCCGAAGCGGATACCGCGGTTGACATTATGGATATCAGAGCCGTTAAGCCCGCGACGCTCCGCCGCTGCTGTTCAGAGGAGGAACGGGCGGCAATTCAACAAAGCAATACCCCCGACCGCACCTTCACGGCACTCTGGACACGCAAGGAGTGCTACTCCAAGCTGACAGGAAAAGGGTTGCTGATGGATTTCCGTGCCATTACAGACGAGCTGCCGGAAGTGCGGCGTATCAAAACACGGTATACGGAGCACTATATCTGTTCTTATGTCTGTAAGGAGGAAACAGAAGCCGTATATCCTGATATCAGTGAGCTGCTCACGTTTAATGAATTAAATTCACAGAATAAGCATTGAATTTTATGGAAGAATGGTATATAATATAATTTGGTCTATTTCAGATGATTCAGAAGAAAAAGGAGAGAAATGCTATGACAAAGATAGATATTTTTTCGGGATTCCTCGGAGCAGGAAAAACCACTCTGATCAAAAAGCTGATCAAGGAAGGCTATAAGGATGAGCAGTTGGTGCTGATCGAGAACGAGTTCGGTGAGATCGGCATTGACGGCGGCTTTCTGAAGGAAGCCGGCATACAGATCAATGAAATGAATTCGGGCTGTATATGCTGTTCGCTGGTGGGTGATTTCAGAGAAGCACTTGCCAAGGTCTATGAGCAGTATCATCCGGACAGGATCATTATTGAGCCTTCGGGTGTTGGAAAGCTTTCTGACGTGATCAATGCCGTCAAGGCTGTTGCCAATGACGACATTGTACTCAACAGCTTTGTGACGGTTGCCGATGCGTCAAAATGTAAGGTCTATATGAAAAATTTCGGTGAGTTCTTCAACAATCAGATCGAATATGCCAGCACCATTATTCTCAGCAGAACACAGAATATCTCGGACGAAAAGCTGAATACCGCTCTGGAACTGCTCCGTCAGCACAATGCAAAGGCCGCCATTGTGACCACCCCTTGGGACGATATTACCGGAGAGCAGATTCTTGCCGCCACAGAGGGCAAGGCACTTCTTACCGTTGAGGATATCCACACCGAAGAAGAGTGTGACGATCCTGACTGCTGCTGCCACCATCACCACCACGATCATGATGACGAACACGAGCACTGCCACCATCACGACCACGATGACGCCCACGAGCACTGCCACCATCACGACCACGATGACGAGCATGAGCACTGCCACCACGACCATGACGGTGAACATCATCACCACCACGGACACCATCATCACCATGCAGATGAGGTGTTTACGAGCTGGGGTAAGGAGAGTGCCAAAAAGTTTACACAGGACGAGATCAGGGCCATTCTTACCGCACTGGACGACAGCGAGAAATACGGCGCAGTGCTTCGTGCCAAGGGAATCGTTCCTTCTGCAAGCGGTGAGTGGATCCATTTTGACTACGTTCCCGAGGAATCGGACGTCAGAACGGGTGCTGCGGATTATACCGGCAGAATCTGCGTGATCGGTTCTAAGCTGAATGAAGAAGCACTGACAGAGCTGTTTGGTCTGTAAACAGGGAACTCAGGAATACAAAATGAACTGCTCAGGAAGAACCGGAGCAGTGTGTATGCTTCTGTGTTTTACCCAAAGGAGTGAAAAAGAATGGGATTAAGAGTTGTACCGGTATATTTGTTTTTAGGTTTTCTGGATTCGGGCAAAACAAAGTTCATTCACGAAACGCTCTGTGACAAGGGCTTTCAGGACGGCGATAAAACGCTTGTGGTTCTTTGTGAGGAAGGCGAAGAGGAACTTGATACCTCTAAATATGCAGGCGGCAGAAATGTTACGGTCGTTGCTCTCGGAAGCAAAGAGGAGCTTACGATGAAATTTCTGGAAAATGCCCTTAAAAAGAGCCGTGCCGAGCGTGTGATCATCGAGTATAACGGTATGTGGCTGCTGGACGACCTCGGAGCCGTTCTGCCGAAAAACTGGCAGATCTATCAGATCATGATGATGGCGGATTCCGCGACCTTTGAAACCTACAACAGCAATATGCGTCAGTTGGTTTATGATAAGATCAGCGTAACGCAGTTGGTCGCATTTAATCGTTATACAGACAGAATTGATAAAATGAAGCTGCACCAGATCGTCAGAGCCATTAACCGCCGTGCCGCGATCATCTATGAATATCCTGACGGAACGATCGAGAATGATGAGATCGAAGACCCGCTGCCGTTTGATGTGAATGCGCCCATCGTTGAGGTCAAGGATGAGGATTTCGGACTTCTGTATATGGACGCTATGGACAAGCCGCAGGAGTATAACGGCAAAACGGTCAGATTCAAGGCACTTACCGCCAAGAATAAGGATATGCCCGCTGATTTCTTTGTGTCCGGCAGGTTTGCAATGGTTTGCTGTGCTGCCGACGTCAAATATATAGGCTTTCTCTGTAACAGTGACAAAGCCTCTGAGGTCACCAACCGGGGCTGGTATATGGTTACGGCGGAGATCAGAGCCGAACGTCATAAGCTTTTCGGCAATGAGCTCGGTCCCATGCTGTATGTAAAGTCGATAGAGCCTGCTTCCAAGCCTGAGGAAGAAACCGTATATATGTAAAAGTTCCTATGAATAGACAAAATCCCTGCTGCAAACCTGCGGCAGGGATTTTGTCTATTCTCCGAACACAAAGCCGTAAAGCTTTTCACGTTCGTAGTCCATATCGTCAATTTCCAGAACCTGTGCACCGTCCTCCCATGCGTCATAGTAATTGTCGGAGCGCGGAACGCGGTATTCCTCGCGCTCATAGCCCAAATAGCCGACCATGCCAAAGCCGAGAGAGAGAATACGGTCTTTTTTTATGTTGGTTGTGACGGCATCAGAGCCGCCCCACAAAGCGCCGAAGAGTACTGTCGGGCTGCCGGATTTAAGGGAAGCAAACATGGTATCCATCAGGATTCTTTGTCTGGCGGTTCTGTCAAAGTCAGAACCGGCACTGTCGCGGTCACGCGCATACCAGAGAGCCTGCCTGCCGTTGAGATGTACGGTAGCAACGCTTTCTCCGTCAGCGTTTTCCGTGAAGGTATAGGCATTCACATTCAGCTCATGGGGGTCGGCAGTCTGCTTGTTGCGGTGGCTCTGCCAGTTGATATATTCGATCTCATCGGCAGTGAGCTGCAAATCTATACCGCCCATATTGTCAATGATATCGGTAAATCCGGCAAAATCCACGATGGCATAGCTGCTGATCTCAATGCGGAAATTATACATGATCGTTTCGGCTGCGAGTGCAGCGCCGCCGTGAGCAAATGCCGCGTTGAGCTTATCATAGCCGTATCCGGGAATATACAGATACAGATCTCTCATAAAAGAGGTCATTCTGAGCTTCCGGTTTTTAGTGTTGATCGAAAGCAGGATCATGGTGTCGGAACGTCCGTATTCGTCATCGGAATGGTTGTCTACACCAAAGAGCAGAATGTTCTGTACGTCATTGGTGCTTTTCAGTTCTCCGGTTTCGGAGGTAATACTCTGCGTATCGGGGTTTTCATCGGTATAATGAATTCGATTGAGAACCAGTATGCCGAAGATCACGGCTGCCAGAATGATCAGCAGGAGAATCCATGCCAACAGTCTGAGCAGACAGCTTCCTCCGCCCTTGCGCGGGTTGGACTTACCGTTTGCGGGAGGCTTTCCCTGATGCTTTTTTTGCTTTTTTCGGGTATTGGAGTGATGGTTATAATGATCTCCGTAGTCATTTTTGCGCGGCTTGCGGCCGTTTCCGTTCTGAGAAAAGCCTGCTAAGCTGCGGTTGCCGTATATATCGGTAGGATAGTTGTCCTGACGGGTAATAAACATTTTGTTTTTATCGGACGTTTCGCCGAACATATCCTGTGAAGCGCGCAGTGATCTTGCCGATTCGATCCTGTCCCTGACAGAGGAATCGGCATTGGAGGGCGCAGGATTGTCATAAAAGGGGGAACGGTGTACCTTCACCTGATCTGAAGCATAATCGTTTGGTTTATTGGCAGACTCGTCTGCTTTGTTTTTACCGTTGTTATTCTGAGCCATTCTTGATCCTCCTTGGATATGGGGTCATACAGCAAAGTGACAAGCCGAAAAGCTTGTCACTGTAGCCGTCAGGTATGGATTTGTCAGGACGAATAATCAGCTTCTGTATTTTCGCTGATTTCTGATTCTTCGGGGGCTTTTTTTACCTCGTCCTCAAAGATAAATTCCGCTACCTTCTGACGGAAGGAATTCCAGTCATAAATCAGGATAACGTTGGCAAGGTAGCCGTTGATATAGACGGGGTTATAGCTGTCGGAATAATAGTAGTCTATACCGATGGTGGATGCTAACGGTGCAGAGGAAGAAACAATATCATATTTCAGGTATTTCATGACATTGGAAGAAAGAGTGGTGATCTCCGAGGCTTTGAGGTTGGTGGTGATCATGGGGCCGATCTCATAAACGACGGACATAATCGTAGCCGGGTCGGACTTTTTAAGCTCGTCAATCAGAATATGGATTACATTTCTTTGCCGTTCGGTTCTTGTGTAGTCATCACCGCTGCAAATACCGTCCTCACCGCGGTTTCTTGCGTGCCAGAGTGCCTGTCTGCCGTTGAGGTGTACCATAGCGACACTCTCGCCCTTGTCATTTTTATAGAATGTATAGTCATTGACATCCAGCTCATAGCGGGTATCGACCTGATTGTTCGTCCAGCACTGCCAGTTGATATAGTCGATCTCTTCGCTGCGCAGCTCGATGTCGATACCGCCGAGGGTATCAATAATATTCCGGAAGCTCTTGAAATCGACCAGTGCATATCTGTCGATTTTAATTCCGTAGTTTGCCTGAATGGTCTGAACGGCAAGACTTGCACCGCCGTAGGTATAGGCAGCGTTGATCCTGTTCGTGCCGTAGCCGGGAATCTCCAGATAGGTATCTCTCATAAACGAGAGCATTTTGAGCTTTTTGTGTCTTGTATCGATCGAAAAGAGGATCATGGTGTCCGACTGACCGGAGGTTGCGCCCTTGCGGGTGTCCTCACCAAAGAGCATGATATTGAGGATCATGGGGTCACTGAGCAGTGTGCCGCTGTAGGTATCAATACTGACCTCCTGCTGACTTACATCGGGGTCGGGAATCACAGAATCGTTCGGTTTGCTTTCGGGTACGGAGGTTTTGGGAGCGGACAGATCATCGAGTGTGGCATAATTGACCCTGTTAAAAACAGAAAAGACAGCCAGAGAAACCGAGCCGGCGATAATCAGCAGCGCACCCAGCACCGAGCATATTACATTGACAGTGATTCTTTTTTTAGAGAGCTTATCAGCAGGAACTGCAGCAGGTCGTGCGGCAGTGATCGTTGTATCCGAGGGGGATTCCGCGGACTTTTGTCTTGGCAGCTTAGTGCCCTGACGCTGAGGGGCATCAGAAAAAACAATTTCATCGTCTTTATTCAGGGAATCGATTTCAGCCGTATCCTGAGATACGCTGTTTTTTTCTCGTTTCTTTGCCAAAAAAATCTCTCCTTTCGTTACGGTGCTTTCAATGGCACGGAGGAATGAGAAAACACAGAATCTGTCCTGCCGGATATCACGGCACGAATCGTGCCTGCATCTTTTTGCCCGGTATAAACGCATAAAGTCAGATAAGCCTTGTTTGTACCCTGTCTATTATATATCAATCTTGTCGAAATGGCAAATAAAAAATAAAAAAATATTACTGAATATGTATATCAGACAAAAAAATCCTGAAAAGAATCAGCCAATCATAGAAATTGCCGAAAGCAGCGGCGCTATTCTACCCATAAGTCCTTTCCGACCATCAGGCTGCAAGGGTTATCGGGTGCAGATCAAAGCTTGTCCGGCATTTGTTTCAGAGGGCAAAATTCTGTTCATCGAGCGTCAGACTGAAAGAGGGCATGAATTCCTCCATGAAAATATCCGCCTCGGGCAGGTGCATATTTGCAATAATATCTGTGATTTCTGCCTTCGCCCTGAGAAATTCCCTGTTTCCCATTTGTTCTTCCTCAATACATTTTATCAGGGCGGATATTTTATCCGCAGCCTTTACCAGCCGGAGCAGCTCGGGGTCTGCATCAACA
The DNA here is from genome assembly GCA_902773325.1 of uncultured Ruminococcus sp. Lineage (GTDB taxonomy): Bacteria > Bacillota > Clostridia > Oscillospirales > Acutalibacteraceae > UBA1213. The sequence goes on along the minus strand of CACYDW010000100.1, from coordinate 10,174 downwards.
GGGAGCAGCAGCCTTTCGTAATCCTCCCGCAGATCCTCCGGCAGGGAGGAGAGCAGGGCGAATGCAGCGTCCTTTTCAATATCCTTATAGGCATTCCTGATGATCTTGTTGGAATACTTGATCGGCGTAGGCAGATCACCTGTAATGATTTCCGTGCAGTCATGGAACATCGCAATGGCAGCGGCATTCAGCGGGTCATAGCTTTTGTTCAGACGCTTGTTGCCGATGACGGCAAGTGCATGGGCGATCATTGCAACATTCAGGCTGTGTTCGCTGATGTTTTCGGCGCGGGTATTGTTCATCAGTGACCAACGGTTGATGTATTTCATTCTGGACATGATCGCAAAAAAATGATAGCTGTTCATAGTCTGACCTCCGTGTTATTGGATATTCAGGAATTACGGTCAATCAGGTATGGTTTCTCAGAATTTCCTCGACCATCTGCAAGACCCTGCATTCCCTCATAACCATGATCTCGTCAAAATAACTGCTGCTGTGATAATTCTGATTGGTTTGAATGGCTTGCTCCATATCCGTATATTGCAGGACAAAAGCAGCCTCCTGTTCGTACAAGTCCAGTTCCTGTGGAACGGTACGGTTTTCCGTCCGGCAGAAAAAGTAAAAGTTTTCCTGCTCAAAGATCGTATCGGGGGCATAATTGCTTTTCTGCCGCCGCATGACACTGCCGAATTCTCTGACGCTGTCCGGAATGACGATCAGACCGACTTCCTCTCTGACCTCTCTGATCAGAGCAGCTTTTGCGTCTTCACCCTCCCGGATACCGCCGCCGGGGAATTTATAGTATTTTTCTTTCGGACTGTATACCAGAGCAAGCTTCTGTTCTCTGATGATGATTCCCCTTGCAGACGGTCTGCTGAATACACGGTCAGTTTCTTTATAATCGTGCAGGTCTATTTCAAAAAGCTGTTTCATGATGCTCCCCTTATGAATGACTGTTATGTTCGGCAATGATATCTCTGATTTCTGCTTCTACGGTCTTGACCTCATCGTAAAAAGCACGTGAAGAAATCCTCAGTGCACCGCTGCCCAGAATAATGATCTGTTCCAGTCCGTCAGAGGTTACCACCCGTACCCGACGCTTGCCGGAAAGCTGATGAGTGACCTTTTCGATATACATATCGGCAGTTTCAGCCTCTTTGGTATATACAATGCTGATCTGATTGACTCTTTCAATGGTTTCCGTTCCGCCCCGTACCTTATAAGCATCAAAAACCAGTATCAGCTCACACTGTTTATAGCCCTGATAGTTGCATAAGGTATTGATGAGAGCGGTTCTTGCTGTATCCAGACTTTCTGCCGCAAGCTTTTTGAGATGTTCCCATGAGAAGATGACGTTGTATCCGTCAACTAACAGATATTCCGGCCCTTCATAGCCTTTAACTGCGGAAGTCTTTTTTTCGTATGCCGGAGCGGTATATTCTCTGCGCTCTGCAATAGTCTTTCTTCTGACAGGGCCGTAGGTCTGCTCAAAAATCTGCATCAGCTCTTTGTCGAGTGCAAACATCTCCTGAGAGGAGCGATAAGCAGAGAGCCGCTCTTTGACTGATGTGCTTTTGGGTGCTTCCGGTCGTGATAATACAGCGGCAAGGTGCATACATCCTGTAACCTCGTTCCACTTCACCTGATGTCCCGCGCCGTGAGAGCAGAAGATCGAATCACAGGGATTATCCACATCGCGGTCGGGGTCATAGCCAAAGGCACTGATTACCTCATCAGCATTGTGACACGGCTCATAGCCCTTGAACGAGGTGCTCAGCCTGCCCATTCCGCGGGTATACTGCATGACCTCTTTACTGTAGCTGCTCATAGAAGCCACCGGTGCTGAACCCGAAATAACGGTATGATCTCCTGTTGTGTGAGGCGGTTCAAAGCTGCCGCTCATTCGCTGTATATCCGAAATGGCTCTGCCCAGACATTCATTCGGCAGCTCCAGTGTAAAGCTGTAAAAGGGTTCCAGCAGAATACTGTCCGCAAGGCGGAGTCCCTGTCGGACGGCTCTGTAAGCCGCCTGTCTGAAATCTCCTCCTTCTGTATGCTTGGGGTGTGCTTTACCGGCGACCAGAATCACCTCCATATCCGTGACCGGTGACCCTGTAAGAACACCAATATGTGTTTTTTCATAGAGCTGGGAGAGTATGAGATTCTGCCAGCTGCGGTCAAGCTGATCCTCCCGGCATTCTGAGCGGAAAACGATTCCGCTGTCACGCTTGGCGGGTTTCAGGATCAGATGTACCTCCGCATAATGTCTGAGCGGTTCAAAATGACCGACTCCCTCAACGGTTCTGGTGATCGTTTCTTTATAAATGATCTTGCCAGTGCCAAAAGACACATCGTATCCGAAGCGTTCTTTGATGATGCTTTTCAGTATTTCCAACTGAATCTCGCCCATGACCCTGATCTGAATAGATGCCGGACGCTCGAGCCACTGCAATTGAAGCTGCGGATCCTCCTCTGCAAGAACCCTGAGCCTGCGAAAAGCGGTCTGAGCGTCGGTTGATTCCGGCAGATTCAGTGTATAGGAGAGTACGGGTGTCAGAACCGGCAGACCGGTATTCTGTTCCGTGCCGAGTCCGTCGCCGGGCTTTGCAAACGTAATTCCGGTAACAGCACATACCGTTCCCGCAGGAGCTTCTTCGGCTGCGATGAATTTTTCGCCGGAATAAATGCGTATCTGACTCACCTTTTCGCCGCCGACATTTGCCTTTCCCGGCAGAATTTCTCTGACCCTGAGAGTTCCGCCCGTTACCTTGAGGAAGGTCAGTCTTTTGCCCTGCTTATCCTCCGAAATCTTGAACACCTTGCCCGCGAATGCTGCGGGATAATCGGGCATTTTTGTGTATGTGTCAAGACAGGATAAAAAAGCGTCAATGCCGTCAAGTCTGAGGGCAGAGCCGAACATACACGGAAAAACCTCCCGTTCCCGTACAGCGGCAATGATTTCGTCTGTCGGAATGCTGCCGCTGTGAGAATAGCGGTTGAGCAGCTTTTCGTCACACAGTGCAAGTGCCTCCAGAGTATCATCGCTGTCAGGGTCGCTGAAATCAATGCAGCCCTCGCTGAACCGCGCCTGAAGCTCGCGGAGGATCAACTCCCGATCTGCCCCCGCTAAATCCATTTTGTTGACAAAGATAAAGCATGGGACACGATATTTCGCGAGCAGCTCCCAGAGGGTGATCGTGTGATTCTGAATACCGTCCGTACCGCTGATGACTAAAACGGCATAATCCAGCACCTGTAGGGTTCTTTCTGCTTCGGCAGAGAAGTCCACGTGTCCGGGGGTGTCAAGCAGCGTGATCTCGGTGTTGTTATAATGCAGCATTGCCTGTTTGGAAAAAATGGTAATGCCCCTTTCTCTTTCCAGCGAAAAGCTGTCCAGATAAGAGGTGCGATGGTCGACTCTGCCTAACTTCCTGATATCACCGGAAGAATAGAGCAGAGCCTCGGAGAGTGTAGTTTTACCCGAATCTACATGGGCAAGTATGCCGACAACAAGCTTTTTCATGGTTGTGCAGCGCATCAAGCGCCTTGCTCCTTTTATATTCTGTCATTTCTGATGATACTATAGTAGGCGACAAAAATATTCTTACTTAGAGTGATGTCCGAAGGGGTGTGGGGGGCGACCGGAAAGCCCCCACAGTCAGCCTGTAATTGATCAAAGTATAAAAAATAATGTCGTTTACTATAATTTCCTGCCGGATCAGATCGGCAGGAAACCAACTCCGAACGCTGTCAGAGAAGCAGCGATTGCCACAACGATCAGCGGCAATCCGAAATAAGCGAGTATCAGAGCAACGATCGTGCCCGCTGCCGCCGTTATGAAGCTGCCCGTGCTGTAAAATATTGCGGGAAACGTCATCGCACTCAGAACCGCATAGGGAATATAATATAGAAAGCTTCTGATAAAGACAGACTTGATCTTTTTCTGAAAAAAAGCAAACGGCAGCATTCTGATCAGGTAGGTCACACCTGCCATCACCAATATGTATAGTGCTATGCTCATGGTTCCTTCTCCTCCTTGACGGGAAACAGCAGTGCTCCGATGAGAGCAGCCGTGATTCCGCAGATAATGACCGCAAATCCGCCGGAAATAAACGGCAGCAGATATTTGCAGACGGTGCTGAAAGCAGCCGATAGAATGATCACAAGCAGTACGCCAAGGCTTTTTTTGGCAGGCGGCAGAATAATGGCGATAAACATTCCGTACAGCATGATGCCGAGAGCGGCGGTCAGGTTGACGGGAAGTATTTCGCCCGCAGAAGCACCGAGCAAAGTTCCGAGCGTCCAGCCTGCGGCGGATACCGCGATAATGCCATACATATACGTGGGAGTGATCGGCTCTTTTCTGGTAGCACAAACAGCAAAGATCTCATCGGTAATGCCATAGGACGCGATCAGCCGATGACGGAGCGTAAAGCTTTTATCGAGATTCTGTGAAAGGGATATCGCCATCAGAGCATAGCGTATATTGATAATAAACTGTACAAGAGCCATTTCCATCAGTGAGCCGTTGGCGGCAATGATCGACACACCCTGAGCCTGTCCTGCCGAGGTAAGGTTCGTGAGGGAAATGATAAAAGCGTGCAGAACGGAAATCCCCAGTCCTGCTGCGGTAATGCCAAAGCCGAAGGATACCGAAAGATATCCCAGAGCGATCGGTATTCCGTCCTTCATGCCGGAAAGCAATATAGCGTTTTTTTTCATCGTATGTCCTCCATGGAACAAAGCAGCATAATTGATGAATGTGTTTACTGCCTTGTTTTACGGTTCAGGAACTTCGCTTTATATTTGGAATAGACGATCGTCTGATCTTTGTACAGACCGTAATAGCCCGACATCAGATAGCTGACCGCTACGGCAATCATAAAGTATGGTATGCCGCCCGCGCCAAACAGCTCAAAGCTGATCAGAAGCGAAGTGATAGGGCAGTTCGTAACACCGCAGAATACGGCGATCAGTCCGATCGCTGCACATACGTGCGGGGAAAAGCCTGAAACTGCCCCGAAGGTACAGCCGAAGGTCGCACCGATAAAGAATGACGGAACGATCTCACCGCCGCGAAAGCCTGCTTCAATGGTGATCACCGTAAAAATCATTTTCAGCAGGAAGGCATAGGAAACAGCTTCTCCTTTGAGAATGGCTCTTTCAATGACCTGCATACCCGCACCGTTGTAATCTCTTGTATTCAGCACCAGTGAAAGCAGAACGACTGCCGAGCCTGCCAGCAATATTCTTATATAAGGGTTTTTAAGGTATTTGCGGAACAGATCTCCGGTGAAGTGCATCGAAACGATAAACAGAATACTGAGCAATGCACACAGCACCGCAAGAATAACGGTTTCGGCAGCGTTGAGCAGATTCAGCTTCGGGAAAATCAGTCCGGAAAAATCGGTTTCCTTAATGCCCATACCGGCGGCAAAATTGACAGCGATCAGTGCCGAAAAAACGCAGGGCAGCAGGGCGGCATAATACATGACGCCGATGCTCACGACCTCCATTGCAAACACAGCCGCAGCCATTGGCGTACCGAATACCGCAGAGAAGGCGGCACTCATGCCGCAGAGTACAACGACCCGTTTGTCGGCTGCGTCCAGTTTGAGGATTCTGCCAATCTGATTGCCGATACTTCCGCCGAGCTGCAGGGCAGCGCCCTCTCTGCCTGCCGAACCGCCGAACAAATGGGTGAGCAGGGTCGTAATGAAAATCAGCGGCGCCATTTTCAGCGGTATTTCGCTTTTTGCATGAATGGTCGACAGAACCAGATTGGTACCCTTGTCATTCTTGTAATTGAAAATGGAGTATAAAAATACCGTTACTAAGCCTGCAAACGGCAAAAAGAATATGATATAGTCATTGTTGCTTCTGTAATCTGTGGCAGTATTCATCAAAAAGGCAAACAGCGTACTGATTGCTCCCACAATGATGCCCGTGCATATAGAAATGAGCGTCCATTTCGTAAAACGGCGGATATGCAGCCATGCCTTTTTGGAATAAGTCCTTATGAATTTTTTGAACATCTTGATTCCTTCATCTTTCTTTAAGGGAGTCCTTCATTTTGATAAATTCCGCTTCGTCAATGACGGTAATGCCGAGTGACTGTGCTTTGGTGAGCTTGCTGCCTGCTTCTTCACCTGCCAGCACATAATCGGTCTTTTTCGATACACTGCCGGAAACCTTGCCGCCCAGTGATTCAATGATGGCAGCAGCCTCCGTTCTTTTGTAGTTGGGCAAAGTTCCCGTTATGACGAAGGTCTTGCCGAGAAACGGACTGTTTTCTGCCGGCACTGAGGGAGGGTTCAGATTGTCGGTATTGATATGCAGCGCCTTGATTTCTTCCACAAGCTTTTTGGATTCCTCCAAAGCAAAGTAATCGGCAACACTCTGTGCCATAATATCGCCGAAGCCCTCAATCTCTGCGATCGCTCCGACCGGAGCTTCTGCAATGGCATCGAGTGTGAGAAAGCGGTTGGCAAGCAGTTTTGCACCCTTCTGACCGATATGCCGGATTCCCAGAGCAAAGACGATTCTGTAAAGGTCATTGCTTTTGGAATGTTCAATGGCATTGATGAGTTTTTCTGCCGACTTGTCTTGTTTCTTTTCAAGGGTCATGATGTCCTCTTTGGTCAGGCGGTACAGATCGAGGGGTGAGGTGATCAGACCCATTTCGGTCATGGTGTGGAGTACCCTTTCGCCAAGTCCGTCAATGTCCATGGCATCTCTTGAAACAAAGTGTATCATGTGGCGCATAAGCTGTGCAGGACAGTCGGTGTTGGTGCAGCGCAGTGCTGCCTCTCCGTTTTCGTATGCGACCGGTGCGCCGCAGGACGGACATACGCGGGGCATTTCAAACGGCACGGAATCCTCTTTGTGTGCGGTAACTGCCACCACCTCCGGAATGATCTCTCCTGCCTTTCTTAAAATGACGGTATCGCCGATCCTGATGCCCTTATCGCGGATAAAGTCCTCGTTGTGGAGTGTTGCACGGCTGACGGTAGTACCCGCCAGTGTAACAGGCGACAATATAGCGGTAGGAGTGAGAACACCGGTTCTGCCGACATTGATCTCTATATCGAGCAGTTCTGTTTCTTTTTCTTCGGGCGGATATTTATAAGCTTCCGCCCATCTCGGAAATTTGGCAGTACTTCCGAGGATATGGCGCTGTTCAAAGCTGTCAAGCTTGACGACCGCGCCGTCGATCTGGAATTCCAGACTGCCGCGGCTGTTTCCGATAGCTTCGATCCTGTCGATCACCTCATCGGCGGAGCTGCAAACATAGTAGAAGGGCAGAGTGGTAAAACCAAGCTCTCTGAGGTACTCTAAGGATTGCTTGTGACTGCCGAGTTCTTCGCCTTCGATCTGCTGTACGTTGAAAATAAAGATATCCAGTTCGCGTTCGGCAGTTACGCCGGCATTTTTCTGACGCAGAGAGCCTGCGGCAGCGTTGCGAGGGTTTTTGAAGGGCTTTTCTTCCTTTTCCTCCTGCCTTGCCGTCAGACTTTCAAAGCTGGCAAGCGACATATAGACTTCCCCTCTTACCTCCAGATAAGGCACAGGCTTGTTCAGGCGCATTGGCAGGGAGCGAATGGTTCTGAGGTTTTCGGTAATATCTTCCCCGACAAGACCGTCACCTCTCGTTGAACCTCTCACGAACACACCGTTTCTGTATTCTGCCGATACCGAAAGACCATCAATTTTCGGTTCGACCACATAAACAGGCTCTCCGACGGTTTCCCTGACCCTGCGGTCGAATTCGATGATTTCTTCGTGAGAAAAGGAATCGTGCAGGCTTTCCATCGGAACGGTGTGGGTAACGGGAGAAAATTTTTCGCCCGCACTGCCGCCGACCCTTTGCGTGGGAGAGTCCGCCGTCATAACCTCGGGATATTCCGATTCGAGGTTTTCCAGCTCTCTGAGCAGCATATCATACTCAAAGTCCGAGATCTCAGGTTCGTCCTGATCATAGTATTTCTCGTTGTGATAGTGTATTTCGTTTCTGAGCTTCTGTGCTCGCTGCTTAGCTTCATCAATATTCATTGTAATTCTCCGTTCTGTGGGATAGTATCTGATCAAAGGTATCAGGTTTCTGACACTCAAAGGCGGCTCTTGAAATCTGCATAGCCGAATTGCTTCAAGAGCTTTAAAGAGCCGTCCGACTGTAATAAATAGACAGAGGGCAGCGGCATTCCGTTAAAGGTGTTGTTCTTGACCATGGAATAGATCGCCATATCCGTAAAAACAAGCTTGTCACCCTTTTGCAGGGGCTTCTCAAACGAATAATCCCCGATGATATCCCCCGCAAGACAGGTCGGTGCGCCTAACCGATAGGTATAGGGCAATACGGAGGGCATTTCCGAACCGACAATATAAGGACGGTAGGGCATTTCCAGTACGTCAGGCATATGACAGGCAGCCGAGGTATCCGTGATAGCAATATCCATGTTATTTCTGAGCGTATCCAGCACAGAAGCGACCAGATAGCCTGCATTGAGTGCCACTGCCTCTCCGGGTTCAATATAGACCTCCACACCGTATGTTTTCCGGATATGTCTGATACAGGAGATCAGCAGATCTACATTGTAGCCGGGCTTGGTAATGTGATGTCCGCCGCCGAGGTTCAGCCATTTCATGCGGTGCAGATAGCTGCCGAATTTTTCTTCTACGACCTTCAGTGTGCGTTCCAGTGTTTCTGCGCCCTGTTCGCACATGGTATGGAAGTGCAGACCGCTGATGCCGTCAAGCTCGTTTCCCTCGAAATTGGCAGGCGTAATGCCGAGTCGGGAGTTGGTGAAGCAAGGGTTGTAGATGTCGGTTCCGATCTCGGAATACTCCGGATTGATCCTCAGACCGAACTGTACATCGGGATACTGCTGCGCTATCTTCCTGAAATGCTTCCATTGTGAGAAGGAGTTGAAAACGATATGATCGCACATGGTGAGCAGCTTTTCAAAATCCGCGTCCTTATAGGCGGGGGAATAAACGTGTATCTGTCTGTCGGGCATTTCTTCATAAGCAAGCTGCGCTTCAAACAGTCCGCTTGCCGTTGTGCCGCTGATGTACTTTGCAATCAGCGGATAAACATGATAAGCCGAAAAAGCCTTTTGAGCCAGCAGAACATGGCAGCCGGTCTGCTGCTCCACATATTGCAGCACCTCCAGATTGCGGATCAGTGCTTCTTCATCAATCACATAGCAGGGAGTGGGCAGAGATAAAAGATTTTCAATATTCATGGTGAGTACCTCGCTGAAAAAATAAACAATAGACACATTATAACACACTTTATCTAAAAAATAAACAGTACCACAAAAATATGGTACTGCTTATTTGAAAATATCCGGAACAGCGAAGCGATCAGTCTACCAGATCGGGATCAAAGCTTTCCTTCCACGGCAGACCGAACCGGTTGAGAGCGTCCATAAACGGGTCGGGATCAAACTCCTCGATGTTGTGCACACCGGGCTTGTTCCACTTGCCGGTCAGGATCATTGCCGCGCCGATCATAGCGGGTACGCCGGTGGTATAGGATACAGCCTGAGAGCCGACCTCTTTGTAGCATTCCTCGTGGTCGCATACATTATAGAGGTAATAGGTTTTATCCTTGCCGTCCTTTTTGCCGATGAAGATACAGCCGATATTGGTTTTGCCCTTGGTTCTCGGGCCGAGGGATGCGGGGTCGGGGAGAACAGCCTTGAGGAACTGGAGCGGCACGATCTGCTTGCCCTCGAATTCAATAGGCTCAATCGATGTCATGCCGACATTTTCAAGGCATTTAAGGTGTGTGAGATAGCTCTGACCGAAGGTCATGAAGAAGCGTATCCTCTTGATACCTCTGATGTTGAGGGCGAGCGATTCCAGTTCCTCATGGTGGAGCAGATACATATCCTTTTCGCCGATCTCCGGAAAGTTATATACCCTTTTGATCTCCATCGGTTCGGTTTCTATCCATTTGCCGTCCTCGATATAGCTGCCCTTTGCCGATACCTCACGGATATTGATTTCGGGATTGAAGTTGGTTGCAAACGGATAGCCGTGATCACCTGCATTACAATCCAGAATGTCGATATAGTTGATCTCGTCAAATTCATGTTTCATGGCATAGGCGCTGAATACCCCTGTAACACCGGGGTCAAAGCCGCTGCCGAGCAGTGCGGTAATGCCT
>CACYDW010000099.1 GCA_902773325.1 uncultured Ruminococcus sp. | reverse complement strand
ATTTCTCTGGATTACCGCGATCACTTCATCTTTTGACGCCGCAACTCCTTCCGAATCTCTCATGTAGTCCGTTCCGAACACAAGATCGGTAAAACCGGTACCTGCAAGCTCCTCTTCCCGACAGGTAAGAAGCTCTGTATAAAATGATACTCTTGAAGTAATCGCTGATACTTTACCTGATACCCCATAAAAGGGCATCATATAACTCAGCCCTCTTTCGTAAGAGGCAAAGTCACGATATCTGATATTTGCAAAAAAGTAAGACCGGTTCTGTGAGCCGTTCTGGAACACATATTTGACCTCATCCAGAAACGCCTTATCTCTATCAAGACGCATTTCACTGAAAAAACGCCTCAGCCCGTCAGTGTCTGCAGATCTTTGAAACTGCTGATCGTTAACATAGACTGCCGTTCCCTGCTGATTACTCATTTTTGCTTCTCCGTAGTATATGAATGATTTACTAACAAATTCACGGTCAATTGTCTAACAAAATGCCTGCTCTTCTCAGCGTGTCTGTAACAGGATCGACCTGCCTTCCAAGAAATCCCGCCGGTGCCGGTTGTGTAGGAGTTCTGTATATTACCTCGTCCATTCTTGTTGGATTCATGAACAAACAAGGAATATATGCACAGCGTTCTCTGGCCCCCTTTTCAGTGTAATGATCTGCTCTGTATTTTTCACCAGCGGTCGATCTGCAATAAACCTCATCATGGGAGGGGACTCCTAAAAACGTGTAATTACCCATAACAGGAGATATGCCGATAGTTTGGAAGACCCACTGCACAAGATCTTTGACGCCCATGGATTTAAAACGGCCATTTTTGTTCATCGGTATAGCATCCTTGCCGTCCCAGACATCTCCCACTCTGCCTGTCGCCGAGCACGCCATCATCGACAAATATGTCTTGTCCTTCATCTGAGTGTACGCCTTGCAGCACCACTCCAACGGCTCCCTGATCTTATCCTCACCAAATGTCTTATATGTCATCGACAAATTATCAAGCTGCGATTGGAATCTGTAATTACCTAAGACTTTTATTTCATCAAAAGGATTCTTAACTGCGGATTGTGCTTTTGCGTCTTTCACCACATCAGCTTTCGTCATTACGATACAAAGCGGAGGTGTCTTATGAGCCCGTCTTCTAAACTCTCTCAGATTACCGTATATTCCGTTAGCAATCATCATAACTGCCTGAGGAGGCATTTCTATTGCCTGTTCCTCACTTACGTTATCTGCTCTTACATATTGTGTTCGATCCAAACATGTGCACAGTATATATACGTCGCAGCTGTTAATTAGAGGAAACTTTTCCGTGGCATCCAGATTGATCGCGTTTGTCTCAGGATCATAACACTGTTCACCTGCGATATCAGCAAAGGTCAATAGCATTTTGTTATGTGTATTCGATTTTTCAATCAACAGTGATGCATTGAAGGAATTGACGCCGGTCGCATTTGTCTTTAAGGGCAGCCATCCCTTATTAAACAATTCCTGATTCTGCCTCGTAATGTGATAACGGCTGTCACATAAAACATTTCCGGGAAACTCTATATTCAGATCACTAAAGCCGCGCTCGATTTCCTGAAGCATAGAGAGGATCATCGTGGTCTTGCCGGCGCTCTGTGCGCCCAGCAGGCCCACCAGCATATGGGGATACTTGCCTGCATTTAATAAAATCGGTTTGCCGCATTTGGGGCAATACCCGCGAATGGGCTGAGGCGCTCTGATCTTTTTCGTGTTCGGCGAATTCGCATCATATGCGTATTCCAACGAATACATATATTTGGAATGGCCATTTTCAAAATACTCAGGCTTAACATAAAATGTACGCTTATAATCTTCGTTATTCTCACTGCCTTCGTGTTCTTTGTCAGCCACAAAGAGGTTCTTGATCGTCGCTACATATTCACCGATCTTTTCTCCGGCGGCCTCAGCATTTTCATTTGTTTTGACAAGCTGAGAGACCGCATCTGTGAGATCATCATCATTATACTTATAAGCAAGCATTTCTTTAGTTTTTCTTGTATAAAATCCAAGAATGCCCAAATATGTGCTCAGGGAAATAGTGATCGGACACAGTTTGCCGTGTACAAGCTTCTGCCCTCCGTCCGCTTCAGCGTTTGCTTCTAATTGAGCAGGTGAAATAAGCGCGGCCGGATTGGCAATTGTATTCTCATCAGAAGCATCTCTAACGCCAACAAGCTCCGAAAGATCGAACCGAATATCTTCTCCGTTCATTCGGTTGCCGCAATTTACGCAATAGTACTTGTAAATCATAACTGTCTCCGTTTTATTCTATCACTACATTGTATTTTTCTTTTAACTGTGGAAGAACTGCAACAGAATAAT
>CACYDW010000098.1 GCA_902773325.1 uncultured Ruminococcus sp. | reverse complement strand
CCGTCACCGGAATCGCCGCCGTCACCGGAATCGCCGCCGTCACCGGAATCGCCGCCGTCACCGGAATCGCCGCCGTCACCGGAATCACCGCCGTCACCGGAATCGTCATTGTCGCCGGAATCGTCGTTGTCGCCGGAATCGTCATTGTCGCCGGAATCGTCATTGTCGCCGGAATCGTCATTGTCGCCGGAATCGTCGTTGTCGCCGGAGTCGTCGTTGTCACCGGAGTCGTCGTTGTCATCATTATCATCATCGTTGTTGTCATCGTCGTCATCATCATCGTCGTCGTCATCGTCATCTTCAGGCTCATACTTCTTGTAAGGATTATAGCTTGAAGTAGCAGGCATATTATCAGCGGTATAGTAGCCTGTTGCGATCTCTTCGCCGACCTCATAGGGGGTGATCATACCGTTTGCTTTCAGATAGTTGTGCTGTTCCACAGCACCGCCAAGCTGGAAGGTTTTGCTGGGTTTGGAACTGAGGTATTCCTTCATGATATTGCTCCAGAGGTATTGTACCTCGCCCTGCGTATTGACCTCGATGGGGGACGGTGTTTCATGACCTGTCCATATAGCAGCCACGCAGTAGGGAGATGCGCCTACAAACCAGTTATCGTTGCTGCTGTCGGTGGTACCCGTTTTGCCGATGATGTCCCAGCCGTTGACAGCGGCGCGATAACCGAGAGCTTCACCGCCCGAGTTGACAACATCATGGAGCAGTCTGTTCATAATGGTAGCCGTTTCCGTAGAAATGACCTGATCGGGCTTGCCCCTGTCACGGTTGTCAAGAAGGACATTGCCCTCATTATCGGTAACATAGAAATAGGTGTAAGGATCATAATAATAGCCGCCGTTACAGAAGATCATATAGGAGGCAGCCATTTCACCTACGGTCGCACCGCCGTAGAAACCGCCGATCGAAAGTCCGGAGAGGTTCTGGGAGTCGTTATCGGGGTCGAGGTGCTTGAAGCCGAGCGAATTGACAAGAAAGGAATAGCTTCTGTCCATACCGATCATTTTCAGGACGCTTACGGCCGCAGCATTGGAGGAAATATTCAGCGATCTTGTAACGGTAATATCGCCGTAATACGATTTATACCAGTTGTTCGGACCGGGAACGAGGTTGCCGTCAACCAGATCCCAGTCGGAAACCGGTCTGTCGGAAACGAGCGTGGAATAATTGATAAGTCCGTCGTCAAGTGCAAGAGCAAAGGAGGCGACCGGTTTGATGGTGGAGCCGGGCTGCAGAACCGACTGCGAAGCGAAATCCCAGAGCAGACGACCGTCCTTTTCCTGTCTGCCGCCGACGGTAGCAAGCACTCTGCCGTCCGTATCCATCATGACATAGCCGACCTGCAGCGTGGGGTCGTTCGGTGTTTTCCAGGCTCTTACCTGTTTTTCGGCAATGTTCTGTGCCTGCATATCCACCGCACTGTAAATTTGCAGACCCTCGTTATAGATCATATCCTCAGCAGCGTCAACGGTGATGTTGAGCGAAGCCGCCAGATCATGGGCAACATCTCTGAACAGCCGGTCGTCATACCAGTTCCAGTCGTCCAGATCGTCCTCTTCTTCTTCCATAACGTATCCGATAAAGGTCATGGTTTCGGATTCGTCCATTGCCTTAGTGAATTCCTCGCCGGTGATCTTTCCTTGTTCAAACATATATTTAATGACGGTTTCACGGCGTTTTTTGTTGTTTTCGGGATAGATCAGCGGGTCATAGGCGTAAGGATTCTGTGTGATGCCGGCAATAGCGGCACACTCTGCGATGCTGCAATCCTGAATATCCTTATTGAAGTAGAGGTTAGCGGCAGACTGAACACCGCGCGTACCTGCGCCGTAATTGACGATGTTCAGATAGGCTTCAAGGATATCGTCCTTGGAGTATTCCTGTTCGAGCTTGAGGGCGCGGAAAATCTCTCTGAGCTTTCGGTTGACGCTCACCTCATTGTCATCGGTAATGTTCTTGATGAGCTGCTGGGTAATGGTCGAGCCGCCGCCTGCGGAATCGCCGGTCACAACGCCGACGATTGCGCCGCCGGTTCTGTACCAGTCCACACCGCTGTGCTCAAAATAGCGCTTGTCCTCGATCGCCACCTGAGCGTTGATCATGTTTTTGGGAATATCCTTATAAGCGACCCAGACGCGGTTTTCAGTGGAAAAAAGCTGCTGATACTCCTCAAATTCTTCCGTTTCGCTGTTCATAACATACACGGTGCTTGTCAGATTCAGCTTCATGTTGGTGAGGTTGATGTTGAGCGGTTCATTTGCGATATTGATAATGTAAAACAGCAGTGAGATACCAACAACAACACCTGTGATGCAGACCGCGATCAGTGCCGTAAGGATAATGCGCCAGATGGAAGCAAAAAATTCCTTTATCACAGCACCTGCCGATACAGACGACGAACCGGGAGCATCGTCGTTGTATTTGCTAATATCCGTTTTTCTCATAAGTGATTTCAGCCTCCTGTAGTTTTGAAACAATGGAATAGATTTTTCCTTTTAAGTTTTACAACACACCTATGCTATTATACCATAAAATAAAAAAAATGGAACATCTTTTTTAAAAAATAAAAGAACCCCCGGTAATATCTATATTTTGCCGAAAAAAAATTGATTTTCCATGAATAAATACAGTATATCCTCCAAAAATAACAGCAGAGGTGAGGTTCATGAAAAAGCTGATAGCCATTACGGGAAGTATACTATTTATATGTATAGTAATTTCCTATTTTATCCCTGCATCGCCGTCGAAGGCGGTAAGACCCGATGAGGTATCATTGGTACCGGAAAGCAGCACGCAGAGCAGTATCCGGGAGGAGGAGTCTGTCAGGGGCGGATACATGATCAAGGCGTATGAAAGACGGGTAGCGGTATTCGATCAGGACAGCGGGGAACTGTTGTATATCAGTGACACATATATCAACGATCTCCCGCAGGCAGACAGACAGCAGCTTCAGAAGGGGCTCTATGCGGCGACGCGAAAGGAAATGCTGCGGCTGATAGAGGACTATTGTTCGTAATGTATGTGTCGGGAAACCCGTAAAAGCATGAAGGAATTACTGCGGCAAGGGGTTCTTCTTCTGATACGCTGCTTCTTAAGGCAGGTTTTTTCATAGTGCAGCGGACAGCCGTAAAGGTCATGAGATATCCTGTGCTTTTGGAATATTGCCTGACGGTGTAGCAGGAAAATCACTCTTTGAAGGGCAAAAATGGAAATCATACACAATCAGAAAAAAGCACCGAGTGACTGAAATGAAATCACGGAAAATATTTTCGTGAAGCTTTTATTTGCGTAAAAGTGATTGCTGCGGTAATAAAGTAAGAAAAAGATGCAAATTATTGGCAATAGAATTCGATTCGACAGAGCAGAACGATCTCAGATGATAGCAAATATATGAAAAATGTGATAATCATATAATGGATTGTGTCAGATCGACGCTAATCGTATGCGTAAACGGTTAAATTATGAACAATTTGTGAAATTTTCTAAAACATGGTGACAAATTGATTTTTTTAGTGTATAATCAAGTTGTAAGAAATCGCAGACCGTCAAAAGGACTGTGATAAAAATAAAAAAATTATAATAATCGGGGGTAGATGTCCATGTACAGCATGATTTCTTACTGGCTGAAGTACTATCGACATGAGTGCGGCCTTACACAGCAGCAGGTTGCTGATCGTCTGAAAATCGAGCGTTCCACTTACACTTACTATGAAACAGGTAAGACAAAGCCGGATATCAATACGCTTATCAAGCTTGCAAAGGTGTATAATATCAGCTACACAGAGCTGCTCAAGGGAGTTGAAGAGGAACTCGAGGAGGCAGTTGCCGATATCCATTCGGGTCCTGCGGACGAGGATAGTCTGAAGTACCGTACGCATGCTACAACAAAGTATGAGGTAGAGCTGCTCTTTGTTGTCCGTAACCTCACTCCGAAGCAGAGGAAAGAGGTTATGAATCTTGCCAAGAAGCTGGTCAGCGATTCTGAATCAGAAAAGTAAAAGCTTCGGCAGATTACATACTTGTCAGGCAATGTTTTCAAAGACCGGGTCGTGTAAGTGCGATCCGGTCTTTTTCTGCATATAGTCAGAATGTTCCGGTTTTTGTACATCGACAGAGAAACCCGATAACCTTTCGCTGCGTATACAGGCGATATCACAATATCATAATATCATAATATCATCAAAGATTCAACGTTTGCTGATACAAATATAGTAGGCGACAATATAGCAGGCGACAAATCAGATTGATGTCCGAAGGGGTGTGGGGCGACCGGAAAGCCCCCACAGTCAGCCGATGATTTATCAAAGTATAAAAAATAATGTCGTTTACTATCCTTATAAAGTATAAATGTATGGGAGATGATCGGACATGAAGCTGAGGGATATCGTGCTTGCCTTTTTTCTGGCTGTTCCCAAAGCCGGGAATCGGACGGACAGCAGTCTGCAAGCGGTGACGCCGTGGATGCAGACGTTCCGGAGGATCATGAGCACAATCAGAAAACCGCATATCAGAAGAAACTGATTGTCCGCCGCCGTGTGCCCCTATGCTGATGAACGATCAGGAATGAAACAATTATTTTTTCGGCAGCTTGTTTTCATATTGACAATTCAGAGTACAGCGTTGTAAAATATATACATAGGAAGAATTCAGCAAGGTGTGTGTATATCACATCAAAATCGGAGTCATTCCTGAATCTGAAAAAAAGGCGGATATTGAAAATGAAAAACTTTGGTCTGACTGATGAGCAGGTAAAAATTTCCAAGGAAAAGTATGGTGACAACAGTATCACCGAACAGAAAAGCGAGTCCTTCTGGCAGAAGCTTCTTGCGAATTTCGGTGACCCTATGATCAAAATTCTCATGGTCGCCCTGCTGCTGAATGTTGTTTTTGTGGTGATGCACTATTGCTTCAATATCGGCGATACGGAATGGTACGAAACGGTAGGTATCGCGGCTGCCATTATTATTGCAACCGTTGTGTCGACCTTCTCCGAATATAACAACGAAAACGCTTTCCGCAAGCTCCAGCAGGAAGCGTCGCTCATCAAATGCAAGGTTTACAGAAATAACGATATCGTCGAGATTCCGATCAATGACATTGTTACGGACGACTGTATCCTGCTCCAGAGCGGCGATAAGATTCCCGCAGACGGTATCATCGTTGACGGTCATATCGCCGTAGACCAGTCGGTACTCAACGGCGAAAGCAAGGAAGCAGAAAAGATCGCTGTTCCCGATGACTATAAAGATACCGATGAATCACTCGATTTCCTGAATCAATATAAAGTATTCCGCGGTTCTGTAATATGCACCGGCAACGCCGTGATGCAGGCTACGACTGTCGGCGATAAGTCGGTTTACGGTCAGATCGCAAAGGAATTGCAGCTTGATGACGACAGGCAGTCGCCTTTACAGGTCAAGCTCAGCAAGCTTGCCAATGCGATCAGCAAATTCGGCTATATCGGCGGTGTTGCGATCGCTCTTGCTTATCTTGCACAGGCGGTATTCTTTGGTGCAGGCGGCATGACAGCCTATTTTGCTAAGCCTGATCTGTGGCTCAACCTTTTCAAGGACTTTGTGCAGGCAGTTATGTTTGCCGTAGTCATCATTGTAATGGCAGTGCCTGAGGGACTGCCGCTGATGATCGCGATCGTATCGTCCATGAATATGAAGAAGATGCTCAATGACAACGTTCTGGTGCGTAAGGTCAACGGAATTGAAACAGCGGGCAGCCTGAATATCCTGTTCAGCGACAAAACCGGTACGATCACCAAGGGTAAGCTGGAAGCCGTGCTGTTCCTTGACGGCGAAGCAAGAGAGGCCAAGAACTATAAAGAAATTCACGGTAAGATCGGCGATATGCTTTCTCTTGCATTAAGACACAATACCAATGCGGTTATTACCAAGTCGGACGGTAAGACCAAAATTGTCGGCGGCAACCCCACAGAGCGCGCCGTACTTGCATTTGTTGCCGATGCAGAGGATCATTATACCGACCTCAAAGCCGGTTATTCCGTTCCGTTCAATTCTACCAATAAATACAGCGCAACCACCGTTACAGGCAAAAAGACCCTGACGCTGATCAAGGGTGCGCCTGAAAAGCTTTTGAAGAGCTGTAAGTATTACTATAATGATAAGGGCGAAAAGGTTGCCTTTGACGATAAGCTGCTCAACGAGAAAATTGATGAGCTTGCCAACAGGGCAATCCGTGTGCTGGCAGTCGCTATCTCCGATCGGGAACTCAAGGACGATTCACTTCCCGAGGGCGACTGGACGCTCGTAGGTGTGCTCGGTATCCGCGATGAGGTTCGTCCGGAATCCGTGACCGCGATCAAGGACGTTAACAGGGCGGGAATTCAGGTCGTTATGATCACCGGCGACAGAAAGGAAACCGCCGTTGCGATCGCTAAGGATGCCGGTCTGCTGAAAAATGAGGACGATCTTGTTTTCACCTCGGGTGAGCTTGCAAAAATGTCTGACGAAGAGATCAAGGAGGTCATTCCGCGTATCCGCGTTATTGCAAGAGCACTGCCGACCGATAAGAGCCGTCTGGTAAGGCTTTCGCAGGAGCTGAATTTAGTTGTCGGTATGACGGGTGACGGTGTTAACGATTCTCCCGCACTCAAAAAGGCCGATGTCGGCTTTGCCATGGGCGGCGGCACAGAGGTTGCCAAGGAAGCAGGCGACATTGTGATCCTTGATGATAACTTCAATTCTATTTCCAAGGCGATACTTTACGGCAGAACGATCTTCAACAACATCAGAAAGTTCATTTCCTTCCAGCTTGCCATCAATATATCAGCGGTTCTGATCTCGTTTGTCATGCCGCTGCTGCACCTTTCCAACCCGCTTTCCATCACGCAGATCCTCTGGGTCAACCTTGTTATGGATACGCTGGCAGCTCTTGCCCTCGGCGGAGAGCCTGCTCTCCACCGCTACATGAAGGAAAGACCCAAGCGCAGAGATGAGAGCATTGTCAGCGGTGCTATGAAGAGCCGTCTGGCAGTCAGCACGGTCTGGATCTTCCTTTGCAGCTTCGCACTGCTGTCCGCACAGCTCTTTACGGAAAGTCCCGTGTGGAGCTTTGTCAGAAATGAAAGCACCACCAAGAACAATATGCCCTATTATCCCTATCTTGTAACGGCATATTTCTGCTTCTTTATCTTTATTTCCGTTTTCAATTCGCTCAACGTGAGAACCGAGCGTTTCAACCTGTTCGAGCATATCGGCGAAAACAAAAAGTATTTTCTGATCATGGGAGTGGTATCGCTGATTCAGATGATCCTGACTTACTTTGGCGGCGAGATCTTTGCCTGTTATGGTCTGAATCTCAATGAATGGCTTATTGTTCTCTGCCTTGCAGTGTCGATCATTCCCATAGACCTGCTCAGAAAGGCGATTCTCAGAATTTTCTCAAAGAACCCACAGGAATAAGTCCGTTGCCTCCTGAGCATATACACTCGGGAGGCATGACGCTGTTTTGTCAAGGTCGGCAAATACGATTTCAACGCATATCCATGTCTATAAATCCGGAGGACAGATTATGAAAATATTGATAGCAACAGATACATACGGACATCAGGTGAACGGTGTTGCTAATTCCGTAGCACTTTTAGCCGCTGAACTCCGCAACCGCGGTCATGAGGTAAAGGTGCTTTCTTTATCGGATACCAGACATTCCTACAAGGACGAGGACGATTATTATGTTTCGTCATTCAGTTCCTTTGTATATCCGGAAACAAGAATCAGTCTTGCGTTCCAGAGCCATCTGCTCAAGGAACTGAAGGAATGGAAGCCCGACATCGTTCATGTTCAGACAGAGTTTTCGGCAAAATGGCTTGTGATGAAGGTAGTAAAGACCACAGATGCACCGGTCGTTATGTCCTACCACACTGATTACAGCACCTATGTGTTCAAATCCCACAAGGACGATACACTGCCGCGCAAGCTTGCATCGGCATTTTACAGAAGTGCCTATAAGAACGCAAAGGTTCTGATCACACCCTCAGAAAAAGCCAAACAAACAGTAGAGCTGTATAAGATCGACTGTCCGATCTCGGTGATTCCCAATGGTATCAGCGTGACGTATGCCGAGCTGACCCCCGAAGAAAAGGCATCTATGCTGAAAGAGCTTGGGGTCAAAAATAACGGCAAGATACTGGTCATGGTATCCAGAATCAGCAAGGAAAAGAATATTGACGAGATTCTCAGCTTTATGCCGGCACTGCTTAAGGAGGATCCGGAAATTACACTGCTGATCGTAGGCGATGGTCCGCATAAAAAGAAGCTGGAGCATGATGTCGGCAAAATGGGACTGGAGAAGCAGGTGATTTTCACCGGTCTGGTCGACCATGATGTAGTGGCGAAGTATTATCGTCTGGGAGATATCTTTGTATGTGCGTCTGTTTTTGAAACACAGGGGCTGACCTATTTTGAAGCGATGTCTAACGGCTTGCCGTTGGTATGCCGCGATGACCCGTGCCTGAAGGACGTTGTTGATCAGGGTGAAAACGGCTATACCTATACGAACTGTGACGGTTTTGTAAGATACGTTACGACTATTCTGGATAATCCGTCGCTAAAGGAGCAGATGTCACAGAAGTCACTTGAAAAGTCGCGCAAGTTCGGTAATGATATGTTCCTTGATTCCATTGAGAGCCTTTATGAGAACGTAATCAACGGTCACGAACAGGAAGAAACCGAATAATCGCCGGCAGGAGGAATACCATGTCTGAAAAAAAGCGAATCAATATGCTGTCGTCTGCAACGTCCGTTGACGGTCAGGGGGTAGGCAGTGCCTATCTGGAGCTGATGGGACTGCTTGAAACCTACGGCAAGGACGACTTCGAGATACAGATCAATAAAGGGCTGAAAAACTGTGACCTGATACACGTTCATACGGTAGAGCCTGCAAATTATTTCAAGCTCAGGAGTCACAAGAAGCCCTCTGTGTGCTACGTACACTTTCTGCCGGATACTCTGGACGGGTCTATCAGAATACCGAAGCCCTTTTTCCGCTTCTTCAAGCGATATGTGCTGAAATTCTATAACAGCGCCGACCATTTGGTGGTAGTCAATTCGTCCTTCAAAAAGGAAATGATCAAATACGGTCTTGACGGCGATAAGATCACGTATATTCCGAACTTTGTTTCTAAAAAGAGCTTCTATGAAAAGTCCGAAGCAGAAAAAAGGGCTGCGAGAGAAAAGTATAATTTTCCTGCCGATAAATTTATCGCATTGGGCTGCGGACAGGTGCAGACGCGCAAGGGCGTAGAGGATTTTGTCAAGGTAGCCGAAATGCTGCCGGATATTCAGTTCGTGTGGGCAGGGGGATTTTCCTTCGGTGCAGTTACGGACGGCTATAACCGCCTGAAAAAAATCGTGGACGACCCTCCCGCGAACGTGACCTTTACGGGAATCCTACCCCGCTCTGAAATGAACGATATCTTCAATGCCTGTGATCTGCTGTTTATGCCGTCCTACAATGAGCTGTTCCCGATGACGATCTTGGAGTCTGCCAGCACCAATACCCCGTTTTTGCTGCGTGACATTGAGCTGTATGAAGAAATTCTCTTCAAGAAATATGTCTGTGCGGGCGATAATGAGGGCTTTGCCTCCATGATACGGCGGTTTGCCGATGACAAGGAGTTTTATCGGGAGCAGATCGGGAATGCCGCCTATATTTCGGATTATTACAGCGAACCCAAAATCTACGCTATGTGGAAAAAATTCTACCTTGCTTGCATTGAGAATGCATGAGCTGCTGAGCTGCCGTAAAATGATTTTTGCGGCAGCTCGCATTGGTATTATACTGTAATGCGGAACGGGGGTATTGGAATATGGTTACTATAAAAGGTACAAAATGGTACGTGGATATTATTTCCGACAAGCGGCACGGCAGATTCGGCGGTGAGCTTGGCGGAAAGGCATTTTATGCGGATATCGATGATTTTCAGTGGATCAATAGCGGAGGTAGGATCGACGAAGCTTCTAAGATCTGTCTGATTCTGGATGCACTGGAAGCGAACCATGAAAATGCTTTCCGGTTTTTTTTTCCATTTGAAAAGGTATCCGTACTTGTCAGCGTGCTGCAAAGTGTTCCGGGACTGATGGGGAGATTATACGGAAGCGGAGAGGAATACTTTCAATGGGAGCTTCCGAACGGAATTGTGTTCAACGGCAGTCACAATGCAAAGCTTCACGAATGGTATGTGTCTGTGTTTTATCAAAACGACGGCAAAGAGGTACAGCTTATGCAGCTTCATCCGAAGGAGGAAGAAATCTTTGAGCTTCTGATCGATTTTCAGACGGGAAGGAAAGTGTTTGCCGCAAAGACGGACATTTTCGGCAGGAAAACACCGCCGAAGATGTATGATAAAGACAAGTTTGACAGAATGAGCGACAGAAAAAAGGTCAGATACTCTGTACTATAATAAGAATAAGCGGCGGAAATCCTCGTGAAAAAGGATTTCTGCCGCTTGATTCTTTAAATGTGAAACACACACGTCAGGACGGCATTGGTCTGACAACCACATCGCCGTACTGGTTGTAGGGGTATTCGCTGACGGTGATCGTACCGTCCGATTCGGCAATGTCAATCGTGGAATATTCTTCATGGCAGCCGATTGAACCCGGATTGACAAGGAGAATACCGTCCTCAACGGTGGTGAGCCGGGTGTGGGTATGCCCGAAAACCGCGATGTCTGCCTGTTCCTGCTTTGCAAGGGTGAGAAGCCGGTAAAAGGTATCCTTGACACTCTGCACGTGACCGTGCGTGATGAGCAGCTTCTTTCCGCAGAGATTGATGGTTGCCAGAAGCGGAAAGTCACAGTACCAGTCACAGTTTCCCTTCACACAGAGATACATCTTGTCGGGAAACTGCCTTTGAATCTCCTGAATATCACTGTGACCGTCGCCGCAGAAAATGACGACCTCGGCTTTTCTATGGCGCTTGAGCGCATCTTTCATGTTAAAAATATCACCGTGTGAATCTGAAAATACAAGTATTTTCATACCGTCCTCCTGTAATATAGAAAATACACCCTTCATATAAATAACAAGGGTGGTGAGATCATGGATCAGAATCAAGTGGATAAGCTTTTTAAGAGCCTGTCGCCTGAACAGCAGAAGAAAGTGGAGCGTATTCTTGCAGACCGGAAGGAAACCGAAAAGCTGCTCAATACACCTCAGGCACAGGCACTTCTGAAAAAACTGATGGGGGATAAGTAAACAATGGATGATATGTCCCGTAAGATCAGTGAAATATTAAACAATCCCGAAGCAATGGAGCAGATCAGGGGACTTACGGGACTGCTCGGCGGAAATACGGCACCGTCCGACCCGACTGCGTCCGATGAGCAAGGCAGAACCGCACCATCGGGCGGCAGTGTGTCCGACACAGGTCTTGCCGGAATGCAGAATGTATCGAATCCGTTAAGTCCCGATATGCTCGGAACGGTGATGAAGCTCGCACCTCTGTTTCAGTCCGTGGGGACAGAGGATGACAGTACCCGTCTGCTCCGTGCAGTCAAGCCGTTTCTGAAGGAGGAACGCGCCAGACGTGTGGACGGTGCGATCCGTCTGCTGAGCATCATGAAAATTCTGCCTTTGCTGAAGAATTCCGGAACCGATCTTTTCAATCTGTTCTGAACGTATTGCGAATACTCAGTTTTGCACTTTAGGGGAATTCTTCCAGTATTTCATATCAAGGTTTCTGAATCTTGTAGCTTCTAAGACGTGTTTTTTCTGTATCAGCTCCGAGCCGTCAAGGTCTGCAATGGTTCTTGCGACCTTGAGCACCTTGGAATAGGCGCGCGCGGAAAAGCCCATTGCATCATATATTCTTGTAAGATATTCTCTGGCGCGGTCATCAAAAACGCAGTATTTGCTGACCATAGCGGGGGTCATCGCAGCATTGCAGTGGATATGTGTGCCGGCAAAGCGTTCGTTCTGGACTGATCTTACACGGTTGACCCGCTGTCTGATCTGTCCGGAGGTATCACAGCCCTCGTCATTCTGTGCAAGCTGCGTGAACGCTACAGGCGGTACTTCAATATGCATATCCATTCTGTCGAGCAGAGGACCCGATATCCGTGAAAGATACCGGCTGATCGCATTGGAACTGCAGGTACATGCGCGGGTAGGGTGTCCGTAATAGCCGCAGGGACACGGATTCATTGCCGCAACGACCATGACGGAGCAGGGGTAGGTGAGTGTCGCACTGACCCTCGAGATGGTAACGACACCGTCCTCCATGGGCTGACGGAGGATTTCAAGTGTCTGACGGTTGAATTCGGGCAGTTCATCAAGAAACAGCACCCCGTTGTGAGCCAGTGAAATTTCTCCCGGACGCGGTATGCTCCCGCCGCCCGAAAGTCCCGCCGAAGAGATCGTGTGATGCGGCGCACGGAATGGACGGCGCGTGATCAACGGTACGTTTGCGGGCATTACACCTGCCACGGAATGAATTTTGGTGGTTTCGATCATTTCTTCAAAGGTCATGTCGGGCAAGATGGTGGGCATACGTTTTGCCATCATGCTTTTGCCCGAACCGGGGCTGCCGATGAGCAGAATATTGTGTCCGCCTGCTGCTGCGATCTCCAGAGCCCTTTTGACGGTGTACTGTCCTTTTACGTCTGCGAAATCAATGTCATATTGTTGATCCTCCACCGTGATATGGAAATGCTTTGCAGCAGGTATCGGGCGGATATGGTTGAGGTGCTCCACTAACTCCCTCACGTTTTTCAGGGGTATCACCGTGATACCATCTACTACCGAAGCTTCAAAGGCATTATCCGCAGGAACAAAAAAGGTCTTGATGCCAATCTCCCGTGCTCTGATGGTCATAGGAAGAATCCCGTTGACAGGCCTTACTTCACCGCTCAGGGACAGCTCACCGATAAAGGCACAGCTTGTCAGGTCATCGCCGATCGTTCCGGTAGACTGCAACAGTGCCACCAGAATCGGAAGGTCATAGTAGGAGCCAGCCTTTTTGACGTTGGCGGGAGCAAGGTTAATGACGATCCTGCGGAGCGGAAATACAAATCCGTTGTTGACAATTGCCGAACGCACCCGTTCCCTTGCCTCTTTTACCGAAGCGTCGGGAAGTCCGGACAGGTCGAACGCAGGCATACCCATTGCAACGTCAGCTTCAATGGTGATCTCATAGGCGTCCATGCCGTAAAAGCCCATGCTTTTTACCGAATATACCATAGTGATCCCTCCGTTGATACGAATATCACATAATTTATCCATACTATCATTATAAGACATAATTTGTTGATTTACAACCCGTTTTTTTGCCGTTTCAGGGAAATCAATTTTGCCGGGCAGCTTTCTCGGGGGAAACCCTTCCTAAAAAAACGAACTTTTCGCCCATGTCTGATAAAGCGGATAAATAAGCAATGCTATAGCAGGCGACAAAAATATTCTTACCGAAGGGGTGTGGGGGCGACCGGAAAGCCCCCACAGTCAGCCTATTATTTATGAAAGTATAAAAAATAATGTCGTTTACTATATTTACTGTGGTTTTTTAAAAATTGATTTCCGTGTATGCAGATGAATCGGTATGTGAGGGCAGTCATTGGATTCCTTTATGATAAGGCGGTGAACATTTTGACAGACAGTGAGATGAGAAAAATGCAGCAGGAGGCGGTGAGAAGAGCGCAGGAGATGCAAAGCAGAGCAAGGGCAGTCACACAGCAGATATCCGATCAGAGCCGTCCCCGCGCCGAGGGTGTCCGGCAGTCACCGGCACAGGCAGAACCGGCAACCGCTGCGGCAGGGGCAGGATACCGATCTCCGCCGATGCCGCCGGAGTATCCCCGCCGCAGACCGACGGCAGAGTCCTCGTTTGCTTCTGAACAGACAGAGGGAGAAAAACACCGCCGCCGTACCTCAGAATCCCCGGATATCCATAACGATACGCACGGAGGAGGTGTGTTTGAGGTATTGCTCAGGGATAAGGAAAAGACGCTGATCCTGAGCCTGATTCTCCTGCTGATGGACGAAAATACCGACAACAGTCTTGTTCTCGCATTGCTGTATCTGCTTATGTGACCTGATTTTTCTGAATGGATTTCTGTGCTTACCTTTGGTACAGATATGGACAAAACAACAGAAATCTGCTATTATATAAACGCAGTAATACGGCTTCCTGTGTCAGCATCGGAAGTCCGCATAAGAAAAGAGGATCAAAAGTGGGATATACGGTAAAAGAGGTATTGCAGTTTGTAAAGGAAAATGACGTCAAATTCGTCAGATTGGTTTTCTTTGATATTTTTGGGGTACAGAAGAATATCTCCATCATGTCTTATGAGCTGGAGCGCGTGTTTGAATATGGCGCGTCCATTACCACAGAGGGAATTGAAGGCTTTGAGGAAAGCGTGAGTACGGAGCTGCTGCTGTTTCCGGATCCGGCGACGCTCAAGGTCATGCCATGGCGGCCGCAGAACGGCGGTGTTGTAAGGCTGTTGTGCGATATCAGACTGCCCGACGGAACACCCTTTGAGGGAGATGTCAGAAGAGTGCTGAAAAAAGCGGCGGAATATGCCGCCCGTTCGGATATCAGAGCAACGGCAGGACTGGCGTGTGAATTTTATCTGTTCAGAACCGATGAAAACGGCAGTCCTACCAGAATCCCCCACGACCACGCGGGCTACCTTGATGTAGCCCCGCTGGATAAGGGAGAAAATGTGAGAAGGCAGATTTGTCTGACCCTTGAGGAAATGGAGCTGGAACCGCTTTCATCACATCATGAATCCGGTCCGGGACAGAATGAGATCGATTTCAAGCATTCGGAGCTGCTCACCTGTGCCGATAATTTTACCGCCTTCAAAACGGTGGTCAAAACTGCGGCAGCCTCCAACGGACTGTATGCTTCCTTTATGCCGAAGCCGCTGTCTGATCAGAACGGCAGCGGAATGCATATCAATCTTGGCATCAGAAGCGGCGGGAGCAACCTGTTCCGGGATACGGGAAACGGTCTTTCGGAAACAGCAAAGAGCTTTATTGCGGGGATCATGGAGCACGCAAGGGAACTGACGCTGTTTTTTAATCCGCTGGCAAATTCCTACCAGCGCTTCGGCGCATATAAAGCGCCCGATACCGTGGATTGGTCCTATCGCGACTGCAACACGCTTCTCAGACTGCCCGAGTTCACCACAGAGCGCGCAAGGCTGGATTTCCGCAGTCCGGATTCGTCCTGCAACATCTATCTTGCACTGGCACTGCTGCTGTATGCAGGACTGGACGGTGTCAGCAGACAGCTTTCCCCTTGTCCGCCGGCGGGCAGCGAAAAGAAGCCGGAATATCTGCCGCTTTGTCTGGAGGAAGCAGTAGAATGTGCCAAAAACGGCAGTTTTGCGAAAAAATATCTGCCGGGGTTGATCTATGAGGGCTATATCGGCAAGAAATCAGAAGCCGCCGGACGTATTTCACGAAATCCGGAATATCTTGATGAACTGAACGCGGTGAATTTTATGTTTGTATAAAACGGATATGATGACCGGAATTCCGGATTGGACTTTGTTTACAAAAAATACGGTAATTCCCCCTTAGTTTTATCATCATTTTCTTTGTTGTTCGGCTTGAAAATAAAGTGGAAATTTGTTAAAATGAAGAGAAAGGTGTTTTGCCTTTGGAAAGCGTATTGATCATATCTTCAAGTGAAAAGGGTGCGGTGCTGCTTTCGCAAATGCTGCATACCGTACAGATCAGCCTGATCGATACCTCCGGCAGTGCTTCTGACGGCAGGCGCAGAATTGCATCACACAGCTATGATCTCGTGATCATCAATGCACCGCTGCGTGATGAATCCGGTGAAGCTCTGGCGGCGGATATTACCAAAGACCGCCATACAGGTGTGCTTCTGCTTGTAAAGGCAGAAATGGAAACACAGATCGAGCAGCGAGTTGCACAGTATGGTGTGTTTGTGCTGTCGAAGCCCATTAACCAGCAGTTTTTTTATAAAGCCCTGCATTTGCTTGACGCTGTGCAGCATCGGTTCTATGGTGTGGAGAATGAGAACATCAGACTGAAACAGAAAATCGATGAAGCACGTATTGTCAGCCGTGCCAAATCCATTCTCATGGAATATCTTTCCATGACGGAACCGCAGGCTCACAGATATCTTGAAAAACAGGCCATGGATCTCAGAATCACCAAACTGGAGGTCGCAAAGCGGCTGCTCAGTACCTACGAAAACTGACGGCTGTCTTATGATTGGTTGTTGCTTCAAATTCAAATATAGAAGGGACGGAAAACATTAAAATGGAAAAGAAAGCTTATTTAATGTTAGAAAACGGAGATGTGTATGAAGGCTGTGCCTTCGGCGCAGAAAAGGAAACGGTGGGGGAACTTGTATTCACAACAGCGATGACAGGCTATCTCGAAACGCTCACCGATCCCAGCTATTATGGTCAGCTTGTGTGCCAGACTTTTCCGCTGATCGGCAATTACGGGGTCATTCCGTCTGATTTTGAAAGCAGAAAGCCTGCTTTGAAGGCTTATATCGTAAGAGAGTGGTGTCAACAGCCGTCCAACTTCCGGTGTGACGGTGTGCTTGACACTTTTTTAAAGGAAAACGACATTCCCGGCATTTATGGCATTGATACCCGCTGCCTTACCAAAACCGTCAGAGAATACGGTGTCATGAATGCTAAGATCACCTATACCGAGCCGGACAAAGCGGACGCGCCGTCACTTGGCAGCTATAAGATCGTCAATGCCGTCAAGTCGGTCACGATCGGACAGCCCGAGCTTCATAAGGCGGAGGACGGCAAATATAACGTTGTGCTGATGGATTTCGGCGCAAAATACAATATCTGCCGTGAGCTGGTCAAGCGCGGCTGCAATGTCACCGTTGTGCCGGGACATACCACTGCCGCAGAGATCATTGCTATGGATCCGGACGGTATCATGCTTTCCAACGGTCCCGGCGACCCGCAGGAAAATACAGAGATCATCGAGCAGCTCCGGATCTTGTGCAGGGAGAAGATCCCGACCTTTGGTATCTGCCTCGGACACCAGCTTTTGGCACTCTCTCAGGGTGCAACGACCGAGAAACTCAAATACGGACACCGCGGTGCCAACCAGCCTGCAACAGATACGCAGACCGGACGCGTCTATATCACCAGTCAGAACCACGGCTATGCGGTCGTAGCGGATTCTCTGCCGGCTAATGCCCGCGAAAGCTTTGTCAATGCAAATGATGGAACGTGTGAGGGTGTTACCTATACCGATATGCCTGCCTTTACGGTGCAGTTCCACCCGGAGGCATGCGGAGGTCCTCTCGATACCTCGTTCCTTTTCGATAAATTTATTGCCATGATGCAGGAGGATCAGAACAATGCCTAAGGATAACAGTATTAAACGCGTTCTTGTGATCGGCTCAGGCCCGATCGTCATCGGACAGGCTGCCGAATTTGACTATGCGGGCACACAGGCATGCCGTGCCCTCAAGGAAGAGGGGCTTGAGGTTATCCTCGTGAACTCCAACCCCGCTACCATTATGACCGATAAGGCGATGGCGGATAAGGTCTATATTGAACCGCTGACCCTTGAAACCGTCAAGAGGATCATTCTCAAGGAGAAGCCCGATTCCGTACTGTCTACCCTCGGCGGTCAGACAGGTCTGACGCTTTCGATGCAGCTTGCAAAGGAAGGCTTCCTCAAAAAGCACGGTGTCAAGCTGCTCGGCGCTAATCCCGAAACCATCGACAAGGCAGAGGACAGACAGATGTTCAAGGATACGATGGAGTCCATCGGTCAGCCTGTCATTCCGTCAACGGTCGTCAATGATGTGGAATCCGCAGTGGATTTTGCGAATGAGATCGGTTATCCCGTGATCATTCGTCCTGCCTTCACACTCGGCGGCACAGGCGGCGGTATCGTCAATAATGAAGTAGAGCTGCGTGAGATTACCTCCAACGGTCTGGAGCTTTCGCCGATCACACAGGTATTGGTAGAAAAGTGCATTGCAGGCTGGAAGGAGATCGAGTTCGAGGTCATGCGTGATAAGGCAGGCAATGTTATCACGGTCTGCTCCATGGAAAACTTTGACCCCGTCGGTGTACATACAGGCGACAGTATCGTTATTGCACCTGCCGTCACTCTTTCAGATAAGGAATATCAGATGCTGCGTTCGGCAGCACTCAAT
>CACYDW010000097.1 GCA_902773325.1 uncultured Ruminococcus sp. | reverse complement strand
GAGTCCGACATCGGCAAGACGGTTGCTGTTCCCCCGCCGAGTGCTCCGATGCCTGTGTCCGTGCCGGATTTATCTCAGCCCGCTCCCAAGCCGACTATGCCGGAATCCGATATCGGCAAGACGGTTGCTGTTCCCCCGCCGAGTGCTCCGAAGCCCGTTTCCGTGCCGGATCTATCTCAGCCCGCTCCCAAGCCGACTATGCCGAAGTCCGATATCGGCAAGACAGTGGACATACCTGCACCTCCGGTGGTTCAGCCGCAGGATTCTGACATCGGAAAAACAGTAATCATATCACCTTCAAACAATCCGCAGGACACAGAGGTCAGCAAAACGACCATTATTTCTCCGTCCGAACAGCCGCAGCCGACGCCTGCCCCCGCAACAAACTATCCGCAGGCTTATAATCGGACTGCACCTGCTGCCGGCTATAACATGAATGACCCGTCTGCAAAGCCCCCGAAGAAAAAGAGCTTTGCATGGATATTTATCCTTCTGGCAGCGGTCGTAGTGATTGCCGTTGCTTTGGTTCTGCTCTTTGTCGCACCGGGATTCCTTGTACAGAAAAATGATACCTCTGCCAACGCAGGAGCTTCTACCGTTGAATCGGATGAAACCTCGCAGCGCACCAGACCGTCATTGAACAGTGAATCACAGGAGGACAGCTCCGAGCCGGAAAGCTCTGTACCGGAAAGCGCAACACCCAGTGAATCGGAAACGTCAGAACCGGAAAGCTCTCTTCCGACGATCTCACTGCCCGAACAACGGTCTATTCCCCAGCCATCCGGTCTGAGACCGTCTACGTCCGAGCCGACTGCATCCGAACCGACTGTATCCGATCCGTCAAGACCCGGAACATCAAGACCGGAGCCGGATACTTCCGAACCGACAGGTCCCAATCCGTCATCAAGGCTGGAGCCTGAGTCCACGCCCCAGAGCTCGACACCGAGCAATCCCAATCGTCCCACAGATAATGAGTTCACATGGCTTGATGAAATCATAGCAGGCAATATTCCGGAAGATGCCTCCGCCATCTATGATACCTCAGAGATCAACGGTGCTTGGAAAGCAAAGATCATCGTTCTTGACTCTGAAACAGGCGAACAGAGCGTAAACGAACTGGCTTTATTCAGTATTGACGCAAGCAAGGCTACTGCTGCCGTGTCAATAACAGAATATGAAGCTGATTATGGCGATGGTTACGCCCCTGTCAATTCAGATATTGTAACATATAACGGTACTTTTTCAGAAGGGGAAATAGTCGTTACCCATAATGACAACAAAGTTGATCTTGTGATATTCTATACCTCAGGCGGAAAGAAGTATTCGTTCGGCTGGGTAGAATTCAGTGACGGCAGATTTGCATACGTGGGACTTGTTCGTTCGTAATCAGCAATATTGCAGAAATCCGCTCTGATTCACAGGGTTTTTCAGACATTATCAGACACCTCCGTGCATATATAGTCACGGAGGTGTTTCTTTTGAATTGCTGTCGTATTGCAGAATTGCGTCATAAGGAAGTAATAAACAGCAAGAACGGGTGCAGAGTCGGGTTTGTGGATGATGTGGAAGTGAACACCGAAAATGCAAGGCTGGTTGCGATCATTATCTACGGCAGACCACGGTTTTTCGGACTGTTGGGACGCTGTGAGGATATCGTTATCAAGTGGGAGAATATACAGCTCATCGGTGAAGATACCATACTCGTTTGCAACTGTCCGCTTTATTATAAGCCCAAGGGCTTCAAGCTGCCGTTTTTTCATTAAGAAGCTCCACAAAGTAATGCCGCGCTATAGATGTATCGAATTTTCACTTGTGTTTGGTGTTGACAAATTGGTGAAAGGGATATATAATAATAAAGTCGTAGAAAATCTGCGGAAGTTACGCCGATGTGGTGGAATGGCAGACACGCTTGACTCAAAATCAAGTAACGAAAGTTGTGCGGGTTCAAGTCCCGCCATCGGCAGAAACGAACCCCGTATGGATTCTGTGGATACAGAGTCCATACGGGGCTTTTTCAGGTGTTTCTGAGATACAGGCAAATACGGTCAGCGGTCGGGGCGGAAGGTCTTACCTTCAAATTTTTTATCGACCCTGACCCAGAGTCTGCGTGTGAGGTATGTAAGAAGAATATAAGTGCCAAGACTGATGAGTATGAGAATAAACATGATGAGGAAAAGCTTGAGCGTAAAGGCAGAAAAGTTAAAAAAGTTAATGCCGAAGAAGTTCCTGAAACATAGTACACCAACTGTGAAACCGCCGAGCATAACGGCAAACAGCCCTGCACGAAGCTTATTGAACGGCATGGAAACCTCAAAAAGGATCATAAACTCTGCCGCAGCCGTAAGACATACCGCCAGAGTGGAATACTCTATGGGCGACAGAGCAAAGATTTTCATAGCCGCCATGGAAAGAATGACATTCAGCACAGTCGTCAGACCCGCAGGAATGGACTGCTTGAGAATATTCAGAATAAAAATGCCTTTAATGCGTTCCTTGTTGGGTTCGAGTGCCAGAATAAACGAAGGAATACCAATGGTAAACATATTTACCAGTGTGAGCTGAATCGGCTGATAGGGGTACTGCACCGCTATGAACAGGAACAAAACTGCCAACAGCGTTGAAAAAATGGACTTCACAATAAACAGAATCGATGACCGCTGGATATTGTTGATGGTTCGTCTGCCCTCTGCCACAACACGCGGCATCGATGCAAAATTGGAATCCAGCAAAACAAGCTGAGAAACATTTCTTGCGGCATCACTGCCCGCTGCCATGGCTATGCTGCAATCCGCTTCCTTGAGTGCCAGTACGTCATTTACACCGTCACCTGTCATAGCAACGGTATGTCCCTTTGATTTAAGCGCAACAACAAATTTTTTCTTCTGTGCTGGGGTCACTCTGCCAAAAACAGTGTATTTCTGTATGGCTTCGGTGAGCTGTTCATCGGTGGTAAGGGTGGTGGCATCTACATACTGCTCATAATGCCGGACCCCTGCACGTCTTGCAACATCCGATACGGTTACGGGATTATCACCCGAGATAATTTTGACCTCAACATTCTGTTCGGCAAAGTAGCGGAGGGTGTCGGGTGCCTCTTTGCGGATCTTGTCATTCAGGAGAATGATGCCGAGCACGTGCAAACCCTCCGGCAGCTCCGTACCGCTGAAATTCGTGGAGGAATGTGCCAGTATCAGTGCGCGGTAATTCTTCGCATAGCTGTTGAGCAGCTTTTTCAGGTCAGTGGGAATCTCTTTCAGAATGAATTCAGGTGCGCCCATCACATAAGAGCCGTGTCCCTTGAAATGTGCGCCCGACCATTTTCTTTCAGAGGCGAAGGGAACGGTTTTATCGGCTGTCATATCGCTTGTGTCGTGGAATCTCTCCTTGAGGGCATTAAAGGTCGCATTGGTATCGTTGAGTGCAGCGGTGATACCGCACATCACGGAAGCGATTTTATCCTTGGTCATGCTGTCGTCATACACAACGGTATCGGCAACCTCCATGCAGCCCTCGGTGATCGTACCTGTTTTGTCAAGACACAGCACATCTACGCGCGCAAGGGTTTCAATGCAGTACAGCTCCTGCACCAGCACCTTATATCTCGAAAGCCTGATAACGCTTACTGCAAGCACCGTACTGGTGAGCAGAACAAGTCCTTCGGGAATCATGCCGATCACAGAGGCAACCGTATTGACGACTGCCTGCTGCAGCTCGGGAGATACATTACTCAGCATATTCTCTACCGCAGGCATATTCAACTGAACACTATACTGCCTTAAAAACAGTATGATGGAAAGCGGCAGAATGATCGCCGTAAGTACCCTGATGATCTTTTGCAGCGTATAGAGAATTTCGGAGTTGACCTTTTTGATATACTTTGCTTCGGCAGAGATCTTTGCGGCATAATTATCCGCGCCTACGTGTTCTACTCTTGCAAAGCATCTGCCGCTGACGATATAACTGCCCGAAAGCAGCATATCTCCCTCGAACTTATGTATGGCATCTGATTCACCCGTCAGCAGTGATTCATTGACCTCACATTCGCCCGAAAGCACAATGCAGTCCACGGGGATCTGATTTCCCTGCGTAAACTCAACGATATCGTCCAACACTATATCATTCACCGCGACCTTGCATTGTTCTCCGTCACGTATCGCAGTCACCTTAGAAGCCGACACGATAGACAGCTTATCTATTGTCAGCTTTGCGCGAACCTCCTGAAAGATCCCGATCGTGGTATTGAAAAACATGACGCCTAAAAACAGCATATTCTTATACGAACCCACAAGAAAGACAGCCAGTCCCAGAAGAACATTCAGCACGTTAAACAGCGTTACAATATTATCGTAAAAGATGCGCCTGATGCTTTTCGTCGGAATCTGTGTATCGTGGTTATAAAGACCGTCATCAAACCGTTGTTCGATTTGTTCGGATGACAGACCGGTTCCGATAGACGGGTGATATCTTTTGATTTTGCTCTCATCAATTCTCGGTGCTTCGTGTACCGTTTTGCCCATATAAAAAACCCCTTTTTTGTTGAATAAACCATTTCGGGAGAGGATACTGAACGATTCATTTTTCACTCCCGGCAAAGGGGCGGAGAAATTCATTCCTCTGTATGGCTTTTCCAATCAGCATATCTGTATTATAAATCCAAACTGCCAATAAGTCAAACACCAATCTATAATGACGACAAACGTCATAGATCAGACCCCATAACCGCAGGCAAATACCTGTCAGGAAAAGAGCGAAGCGAAGCCTTCGATCAATTCCACGACAAAAAAGCGCACTTCATATTTGCTGCTGTCCTTTACAACGTCATATTCGCCCGCGTTCAGCACCTCGTCAAGCTTCTCCCCTCCCGCAGACGGCAGACACAGTGACGGATAAATCATGCACCACCAGTTATGACCCTCTCCGCTGCCAATGACGATCCGCAGCGCGTCATATTTTCCGGCAGGCAATGTAATTTCATCATATTTTCTGGTATTGAAGTACATTTCTGTGCTGTAAACGTTTACGTCATATTCATAGCCGCAGTCATATACGATCTGCTGTGCACATTGGCGGATATCCTCTATATGCTGCTCTGCACAGCACATCGCTTCTTCCTTTCCGGTACAGCCCTCCAGCAGACTGCCGGTATATGCAATGATACCGTCGCGCACCTTCAGCTTCAGCGACTGATCTTCGTCACTGTCGGAATTGGCGAGGATATGCAGCCTGAATACCTCGTTCTCTATCCCCTCACACGCACCGCAGAACCCTGTCATGGACAATAAGCTGCTGATTACAACACCGCAGCACAGTGCTTTCAGCCAAAGCTTCATGGCAATACCCCTTTCACCGGATCATTTTGTCTGTGTGATAGGAGTATGGGCACATTTGCGGAGTGTATACCTTCCGGCAAAAAAGAAACCCTGCCGCAATGACAGAGCATCTTTCAAAAAGCTTATGTTTCATCTGCTCGTTCCTTATACGAACCTGTTCAATGCACGGTCATATTCATAGCCAACCGAAAAAATTTTAGCTTTCAGCTCATTTTCATCTGCGCCCAGCGACTTGCAAAGCTCCTCGAGAGAGTTGTATTCATCGCGCAGCTTGGTATTGACATAGGACAGCAGCATGATCGGGTCATTTGGCATTGCCATTGCTTACCACCTCCGTTAACAGATCATCGTTTCATATAAGAGTTCTGCCCTCACAGTATTTGCAAAGCAGCATATCTCCGCCCGCCTTATGGAAGAGTCTGGGAAGATATGGCTCTGTACAGGTAATACAGCGGGGATTGCTGCACCTGACATAATGGGTATCGAATTTGCGGGGCATCGGAGTTTTGTCCGGATGACGGAGCATGGTGACGATCAGCGCCATTCTTGCATACATTCCGTAAATGGTCTGGATAAAGTACTTTGCCCTGCTGTCATAGTCAACATCCTCCGCGATCTCATCTACACGCGGCAGCGGGTGAAGAATACTGAGGTCGCGCCTTGCGGCAAGCAGCTTTTCACGGTCAAGCACAAACACTCCCTTTTCCTTCTCGTACTCCTCCTGATTGGCAAACCGTTCACGCTGGATACGTGTCATATACAGCACATCCAGCATCGGCATTGCTTCCGCCAGACTTGTCACCTCGGTAAAACGACTGCCGGAGGCTATCATCACATCTTTAATGTACTGCGGGACCGTCAGCTCCGGTGTGGAAATCAGAACAAAACGGTTGCCTTCAAAGCAGGACAGTGTTTTGATGAGCGAATGTACTGTTCTGCCGTTTTTCAGATCGCCGCACAGCCCGATACACATATTGGAAAGCGTTCCCTTTTCGTTATAGAGTGTTACAACGTCGGTAAGGGTCTGGGTCGGATGAAGATGTCCGCCGTCACCGGCATTGATCACGGGAGCTGCCGAATACATCGAGGCAACCTTTGCTGCTCCCTCCAGCGGGTGACGTATGGCAATAATATCGGCATAGCCGCCTACAACGGTAATGGTGTCTTTCAGGCTCTCTCCCTTGGAAACCGAGGAATTCTGGGGGTTATCAAAGCCGATCACGCTGCCGCCCAGCCGCAGCATAGCCGTCTTGAACGACATCTGCGTTCTCGTTGACGGCTCATAAAAGAGTGTGGCAAGTATTTTCCCCTTGCATGCATCGGCATAATCTGCGGGGTTTTCCTTGATCATGTTGGCAAGCTTGATGAGCTGTATCAGTTCATCAGGCGACATATCCTTCAGATCAATCACGTGCTTTGTTTTCATGCTACCATTTCCTTCCTTTGTCTGTTCCCTGTGTCCGCACTCCAACAAAAAGCCTGTCGAAAAATCGGCAGGCTTTCTGAAATCAGTTATTATCAAAGATAGAAATAATATCTACATAGGAATCATCAGAATCGCTGCTGCCGGAGGGCTGAGCGGGCCTTGATGAGGGTCTTGAGGGTGCTGATGTATTGGCATTAGGATAAACCGGTGCAGCAGGCTGCTCCTGTACGGGACGTCCGTAGCCCGTGGGCTGCTGATAAGAAGGATATGTCGGCTGTGAAGGTGCTTTCGGCTTCTCAGGCTGTCTTACCGGAGGATTGGTAAAACGTGTATCCGTTCTCTGCATTGTGCCGGCATACTGGAACGGTGAACCGGGCTTCTTGTCGAACTTGCTGCCTACCGGAGGATTGAAGTGATCTGATGTGGGAAAGCCTGTTGCGATAACGATAACGCTCAGAGAATCCTCCATCTGGTCATCAAGAGCAGCACCCCAGATAATGGTTGCGTTCTCATCTGCCTGATCGGAGATCATGGTAGATGCCTCCTGAATCTCGTCCAGTCCGATATCGGGTGAAGCCTTGATATTGACGATCAGACCCTTTGCACCCTGAATGGATGTGCCGAGCAGCGGGCTGGAAATAGCGCTCTGTGCAGCAACTCTTGCCTTGTCCTTACCGGAGGCAACACCTACACCCATAAGTGCATAGCCTGCATCTCTCATAACGGAGGTTACGTCTGCGAAGTCGAGGTTTACAAGACCGGGGATCACGATGAGGTCTGTGATACTCTGAACGCCCTGACGGAGTACATCGTCTGCCGCAAAGAAAGCGTTCTGGAGGGTAATTCTCTCCTCGCTGATATTTTTCAGTCTTTCATTAGGAATAACGATGAGTGAATCCACGTGCTGCTTGAGGTTCGCGATACCTGATTCAGCCTGCTCCATACGGCGCTTACCCTCAAAGAGGAAGGGGGTGGTAACAATACCTACGGTAAGAATTCCCATCTCCTTAGCGACCTCTGCAACAACAGGTGCTGCACCTGTACCTGTACCGCCGCCCATACCGGCAGTAATAAATACCATGTCGGTATCCTTGAGCAGCTCGGAAATCTGGCCTTTGCTCTCCTCTGCTGCCTTCTGGCCAACCTCCGGCTTAGAGCCTGCGCCCTTACCGTGAGTAAGCTTTTCGCCGATCTGTATTTTCTGTGAAGCCTTGGAGCGGTTCAGAGCCTGCTTATCGGTATTGATCGCAATAAACTCAACTCCCGAAACATACTCAACCATGCGGTCGATAGCGTTACCGCCGCCGCCGCCTACTCCGACTACTTTAATATTTACCACTGTTTCCATTTCGCTTTCAAATTCGTAAGGCATTGTCTTTCTCCCTTCAAAATAAACAGTCCGTGAAGTTTCGCTCATGCGTCACATTCCCCTACTGATTTTATGCTATTTATAATTTACCACTTTTCCGTCAAAATTTCAATACACCAGATGAATTTTTCCATATATTTATTATTCTGCTTCAATCAAATGTGCCTTTTGTCTGATTTTTTTGGTAAATATGACAAAATCCATGTTGAAAAGTCTGTTGCTTTTTACAAGGCGGAATTGTCATTATTCGTTATCATCACCATTGTTCTGATCGTCCGTATCGTCATCGGAATCCCCTTCACCGGAATCTCCTTCACCGGAATCTCCTTCACCGGAATCTCCTTCACCGGAATCTCCTTCACCG
>CACYDW010000096.1 GCA_902773325.1 uncultured Ruminococcus sp. | reverse complement strand
TTTATTTTCCCGACAGAGGGCGGCGGTATTATAATGGAGTTCTCCGGCAAGGAGCTGATCAAGGGAGAGCCTGACGCATCAAGCTTCCCCTCCGGCGGTATCCGCGCTACCTTTGAGGCAAGAGGCTATACAACATGGGATCCCACATCTCCGGCATTTGTCCGTGATAAAACATTATATATTCCCACAGCCTTCTGCTCCTACACAGGCGAAGTACTCGACAAGAAAACACCGCTTCTCCGCTCTATGGAACGGCTGAGCACAGTTGCAACAGATGTTCTTCACCTCTTAGGCAAGAACGATGTGACAAGAGTAACCACCACGGTAGGTCCCGAGCAGGAATATTTTCTCATCGACAAAAACATGTATGACAAGCGTCCCGACCTGATCTATACCGGAAGAACACTGTTCGGCGCACCCGCTCCAAAGGGACAGGAGCTTGAGGATCATTATTTCGGTTCTATCAAGACAAGAGTATCGGCATTTATGAATGACCTTGACGAAGAGCTTTGGAAGCTGGGAGTTTTCGCAAAGACCAAGCATAACGAGGTCGCACCCTCACAGCATGAATTAGCCCCCATCTTTGAAACCTCCAATATTGCCACCGACCATAACGAGCTGACTATGGAGGTCATGAAGAAGGTGGCCGAAAAGCACGGTCTTGTATGCCTGCTTCACGAAAAGCCCTTTGCGGGAGTCAACGGCTCAGGCAAGCACAACAACTGGTCTATCTCCACCAATACAGGCGAAAACCTTCTTGACCCCGGCAAGACCCCCGAAAGCAATCTCCAGTTCCAGCTTTTCCTTGCGGCTATTGTCAAGGCGGTACACGAATATCAGGATCTGCTCCGGCTCACGGTAGCATCAGCCGGCAACGACCACAGACTCGGTGCCAACGAAGCACCTCCGGCGATCATTTCCATGTATCTCGGCGACGATCTCGGCGCACTGGTGGATTCCATCGTGAACGGCACAGAATACAAACGCCGCAGCGGTACTGATATGATGACAAAGGTCAATGTACTTGCCGATTTCCAGAAGGATTCCTCCGACAGAAACCGTACATCTCCCTTTGCATTCACAGGAAACAAGTTTGAATTCAGGGCACTCGGTTCATCGCTCAATATTGCATGTCCGAACTATATGCTGAATACAATGGTGGCAGAGGAGCTTTCAGAGTTCTATGAGGAGCTGAAGGCTGCCGATGATCTTGATGCAGCGATCAGGGCACTTGTCAAAAAGACCTTCACCGAACATCAGAATATCATTTTCAACGGCGATAATTATTCCGATGAATGGGTGGCAGAGGCAGAAAAGAGAGGACTTTGCAATTTCCGCTCTCTGCCCGAGGCAATGGCTCATATCATAGACAAGAAGAATGTTGATCTGTTTGAGAAAAACGGTATCCTTTCGGAAGCAGAGATCCATTCACGCTACGAGATCGAGCTTGACAGCTACAGCAAGCAGATCAGAATCGAAGCACTGACAATGGTTGATATGGCGGAAAAGAACATCACACCTGCCGTTATCTCCTTCGTAAAGGAAATGACAGATGCGGCTCTTGCAAAGAAAGCACTTTCCTCAGCAGTATCTGTCTATGCGGAAACAGAGCTTGTTTCCGGGCTTTCCGGCACACTTGAAAGCTTTGTCAAGAAAACCGCAGAGCTTAAAGAAGCCGCCGCAAAGATCAACAGCATCAGCGACAGTCTTGAGCAGGCAATGTATTGTCGTGAAACCGTGTTCAGACTGATGGGTGAGCTGAGAACCTTAGGTGACGCGATGGAACAGAAAACCTCCGCGCAGTTCTGGCCTTATCCGTCTTACGGTGAGCTCCTTTTCGGAGTATGAATCCATGTGGGATTTGAAAATCGGAAAGCGGGATCGATGATCCCATAACATTATATACACAATATATACACAATGGCGTGTATCTTTATCCGATGATCTGTTACAAGCAGCTCTGTGATCGGACAGATACACGCCGTTTTATTTCAGGAGGGATTTTTTATGGACACTAACCTACAAACAGCAGTTTCTCAGGCTGTGGAACAGTCCAATGCCTTTACCATAGCAATATGGTATCTCATCGGCGCAGCATTGGTATTCTTTATGCAGTGCGGCTTCGCGATGGTGGAAACAGGCTTTACAAGAGCCAAGAATGCCGGCAATATCATCATGAAAAACCTGATGGATTTCTGTATCGGTACGATCATGTTCATTTTCCTCGGGTTCGGTCTGATGATGTCGGAAAACTATCTGTTCGGGCTGATCGGTGTTCCGGATTTACAGATCTTCACGGACTTCAATAACTTTCCTTGGTCAAGCTTTGTATTCAATCTTGTATTTTGTGCAACGGCGGCGACGATCGTTTCCGGTGCCATGGCAGAAAGAACAAAGTTCATCTCCTATTG
>CACYDW010000095.1 GCA_902773325.1 uncultured Ruminococcus sp. | reverse complement strand
TCCGATGATATCGAATACTGCCTGCGCTGTGCCGACGAAATTGCCGTGATCAACGGAATAGCCGTGTGGCATGAGGACTTTGAGGATAAGTATGCGGGATATCAGGAATACTACATCAAGCGCAACGAGCTGATCATGACTGCGATCCATAACGAGGAGCCTGATGCGAAATATCAGCTCCGCAAGCTGTACCTGAGCGTCATGAAGCAGTGCGTGTTCCAGCGGTATTTCATAGCGGGACTTATTTTCAGGGCATACAATGACTTTCTCAGGGGCTACGACCGTTTTATGAAAACCGATGCCGAAGAACTCAACAAGCAGCTTATGAAGCGGTGTCCGAAGCTGCTTCCCGACAAGGAGCTTGAAAAGCAGGGTGTACGGTTCGATGATGATAAATACCTGTATGCATCTATTCAGGACGAGGATCTCAAAAAACAGATGATGACGCTCAATGGTGCGCTGATCCCGTCCGTGTTTTATCCGAAGGATACAGAAAAGCTCTTTGTGTGTGATCTTGCAAAATGCAGACCCGTCAATTTTTACCGCCATAAGCGTGTGCTGCACTATGACCCGAAAAGCAGGCGCGGCTATGTGACAAGACAGAGCCGTATAAAGCTGTTTTTCAATCTGCTGCGGCTGGCATTTTTCAGCCTGAAATTTCTCATCAGATATCCCGTAGCGCGAAGGAGCTACCGCAGGGCAGATATGCCCGATCTGCCGTCGGCAGGCACAGATTCTCCCAATATAGAAAAATCAAAATGATGAGTTTATTTCCGGTTACTTTTGCAAATGAGGTATACTTCATAAATTGTACATAATTTCTTCATAGAATAGTCAAAAAAATACGGTGTATGTGTGATAAGATATACTATATGGATTCAATTTTAGCACGAAAAAGCATGTTGGCCGATCGACCCGATGGCTGACATTCCGGAGGGCAGGTCTTATGGAAAGCTGTTCACAATTATATACCAGAAAAATCGTGGATTCGATTATTCACGGATTGGAGCAAAAGCACAGCAGTATTCTGTTTGTCAAACACTATAATACCCTGAGTGTTCCTGTGGAGGCGATTCAGAAAGCAATTGATAAGAGCAGCAGTGACATCGTTATGCTGTATCATGAGTTTTCTGCCAGCAGAATGCAGGAGGCATACGAGCCGTTTCTGGGCTGGATCAAGCAGCTTTATTTCAAGTTTTATTATAATATGCCTGTGGGAGAATTTCTGGAGAAGGCAGATGTATATTATCTCAGCCGCTCTGCAATCGAAAGCTATATCATGACGGGCGAATGTCACCGCACGGAGGATATCATCGTTATTGAAGTAGATTATGAGCAGAAGCAGTTTGCGGATTCACTGGCAAAGATCTTTTCCTTTATTTCCAATGAGCATACGCTTCTGCTGGTACTCAACAGGCTGCATCTTGCCGAGAATTCTACCCTGAATTTCCTGCTGAAATTTATTCAGAAAAAATACGACTGTATCTCTTTGCTTGCCAATTATAATGAGGCTTATGTGGGTCCTGCCTATACGATGTCAAAATGGAGTGCGCTGGTGCATGAGATCGAGGACTTCAACTATATGCTGGACTGGAATATTCAGGATATTCAGACGGAGAACGCTCTTCCGGAGAGCTTTGAACCCAATGTTGCCAGCTTCAAGAATTATCTCTCCCTGATCAATAATATGATCCAGACGGTGGCCGTCAAGCAGGCTATGTATTATCTGAAGATCATCTATAATAAGCTGATCATTGAAAAGGTCAGCCTGAGTGCGAAAAGCAGGGCGAAGTTCTATATACTGTATGCTCTCGCTTCCATCTATGATCGGAATAATACAACGGCGCTGATGATGTGCGATAAGCTCAAGCATGTCAATCTGAAATATCCGAACGCAAAATATGACTTTCAGTATTACTATATGCTGACATTGGCAGAAATCAACGGCGGTCAGCAGAATCTTGCACGTAAAAACTGCCGAAAGTGCATGGAGATCGCATTAAAGAACCATTCGGAAACCCAGCAGTTCAAGGCAAGGCTGATTTACTATGTGTGTGAGCTGGAGGGTTGGAATAATTTCTACCGC
This sequence comes from uncultured Ruminococcus sp., assembly GCA_902773325.1. Taxonomy (GTDB): domain Bacteria; phylum Bacillota; class Clostridia; order Oscillospirales; family Acutalibacteraceae; genus UBA1213. The sequence continues at coordinate 43,755 of CACYDW010000095.1, read as the reverse complement.
TGGGATAAAAACCTTGAGGGAGAAGAGCTTGATGAATTCATCAAAGAGGCGATCAAGTATCAGAATTATAACCATCTTGCCCACATACTGTTTTTCGGCTGCGGCAACCGCAAGGAAAATTTTATTGACGATGACGAAACCCACCGCTGCGAGGAACAGGAAATGTTCCAGAAGGCAATGGCACTTGCCAAAATGCTTAAAAACGATCGCCTGATCATTTCCGCATGGCGCAAGAATGTATTTATGGCACAGGGCTACGGCTGTTTCGGCTTTGTGGATTATTACTATAAAAAATGTCTTGAGATCATTGAACAGCAAAAGGATATCGGTGAAGAGGCTGCGGTCTATAACGGTCTGGGCTTTAACCGTATTGTAAGTGAGCAATTTCTTCGGGCCAATGAGTATTTCAACAAGGCACTCAACCTTTTCTTTAATCAGAAGGATGCCTATTATGTTGCCGAAACACTTTATAATATGGCTACCAACGCCATTCTTGCCGATAACTTTGAAAAAGCCTATAACTATCTGATCTATTGCCTGAAGCTTCTGAAATCGATCAAGGAGAACAGAATGAAGATCTGCAATATCTCCAAGATCTATGGAATGGTCGTATATTGCAGCTATAAAATGGGTATCGAATATAATGCCCACTTCTATCTGAACAAGATGGAGCGGGTGCTGTATCACCTGATCTACCCCGATGGAGAGCCGTCCTATTTTCTCTGGGACGATGATATGTTCTTCTACTACTTTGTAAAGGGCTTGCTGGAAAAATCGGACAGCATTGAAAGTGCACAGGAATGCTTCGATAAAGCCTTTTTCCATCTGATGCGTACAGAGGGTCTGCAATTCTTTGCATACGAGCTGTTTGCTGTTGAACAGGCCGATCTGTATGAGTTGCAGAATGAGCACGACAAAGCGGTAGAGATTCTCGAAAGGTGTATAGAATTCTGTAATCAGCGCGGCTATAAGCATAAGGAGGAGATTCTCTTTGCCAGGCTGCATAATCAGCCGGTATTGACAAAATATATGGAGCTGCCCCTTACCAGCGTAGACAAATATCAGATCGAGGAGCTTGCACAGTTAGCAGAAATGCAAATGATGCTTGCCGAAAGAACCAAGGGTCTGGATTTTCTTGTCGCATGGCAGGAACTGCTCAACAAGGAAAATAATACAAGGCATGATATCATCGACAATTCCATGGTCATGCTGCAGAATAACTATAACATCGACAGTATTATCTATGTTGAAATGGTGGCTCAGAAGCCCGTCATGCAGTATAACAGCGGCAATCATCAGATAGACGATGATACCCTCGAAAAGCTTGCGGATTACTTTACACGCCATAAAAAGGAATTTGTTGCTTCGAGATTTGAAAGAGAGTTTTATGAGTATTCGCTGATTCTGTCTGTGTATGGGATCAACCGTGTATTGTCGTTTGCCTGTGTGCCGCTTTCGGAGGGTGATGAGCTGACCGGCTTTATGATGGCATCTATCGACCTGCATGAAAACATGACCGGCAATATTATTTTCCTTGACCGGAATGATCTGACGATCTTCAAGTTTGCTCTCAAACAGATGACAGATACCATTTACCGCATCAAAGCAAGAGATGAGATCAATCAGATGAACCGCAAGCTCCAGCAGAGTGCCGTTACAGACCTGCTTACCGGTCTGTATAACAGACAGGGCTTCTCCAAGAATATTGATGATTATGCGAAGCTGGTGGAGAACGGCAAAAAAGAGGATATCGGTCTTACCATTCTGTATATTGACCTTGATAATTTCAAATTCTGCAACGATACCTTCGGGCATGCCGTGGGAGATGCTATTCTGATCGCGTTTTCAAGGCTGTTTGAACGAATTGCGGGTGAGAATGATTACTGCGTCCGTTACGGCGGCGATGAATTTCTGATCGTGATGCCGGAGAGAAGCATCGAGGACGGTATAAAGGCGGCGAAAAAGATTTATTCCGAGATCGAGCGCTGCAATAACTTTATCCCCGAAATTGAGAAGGCGGTCCGCGGACAGAAAATTGAAATTCCCGAGAATCACCGCGTTTCCTGCTCCATCGGTATAGCTTCTGCTGACAGCTATAATCAGGAGGCAGTCAATATTGCCCTCAAGCATGCCGACACCAGACTCTATGATGTCAAGAAAAACCAGAAATCCAATTACAGCGTCTGGAAGGATGACTGATACAGATGCTGTGGTCTGAAAGAAATCTGTGTTTTCATAAAAAATATAAAAGTGCCGCGCCACTGTTTCGGGTGGCGCGGCATTGCTTTTGCATGCGGAGAATGAAGTGATCGGGTGCGATCAGGTCTGACCTTCATCGTTATGGCGGATCTCTGCGCGTTTGATTTTTCCGCCGATCGTTTTCGGCAGTTCATCAACGAATTCGATAATACGAGGATACTTATAAGGCGCGGTAGATTTCTTGACGTGGTTCTGCAATTCCTTGATCAGCTCGTCTGACGGTGTGTAGCCGCGTTTGAGCACAACGGTTGCCTTGACGACCTGACCTCTGATGGGATCGGGCGCACCGGTAATAGCACATTCCACAACAGCGTCATGCTCCAGCATGGCACTTTCAACCTCAAAGGGTCCTATGCGATAGCCGGAACACTTGATGACGTCATCATTTCTGCCGACAAACCAGTAGTCGCCGTCCTCGTCCTTCCATGCCATATCGCCTGTGTTATAGTACTTACCGTAGAGAAGCTCCTCTGTCATTTCGGGGTTCAGATAATAACCGGTGAAAAGTCCTGTGGGAGGATTATGCCTCACGTCTATGACACAGATCGAGCCTTCGGTGTTGACGGGCACTTCATTGCCGTCCTTGTCGAGCAGCTTGATGTTATAGAGCGGTGAGGGCTTGCCAGTTGCACCGGTTTTGAGGGGAGTCCAGCCGAAATCGGCAAGCAGGGGAGTACCCTCTGTCTGACCGAATGCCTGATAGATGTTATGACCCGTAAACCGCTTCCATTTGTTATTGACCTCGGGGTTAAGAGGTTCACCGGCGGTAGTCCAGTGCTGAATGGAAGAGAGGTCGTAGGCGGCAACGTCCTCCAGAAGCATAAAGCGATACATGGTGGGCGGTGCACAGAAGGTTGTGAGCTTATAATGCGCCATTTTTTCCAGCAGCTTAGCAGGGACAAATTTATCCATATCATAAGCGAATATCACTGCACCGCATATCCACTGACCGTAGATCTTTCCCCAGCCGAATTTTGCCCAGCCGGAGTCACTGACACTCATGTGGAGCTTGTTTTCCTGAACCTTGTGCCAATATTTTGCGGTCACGATATGACCGAGGGGATAGGTGAAATTGTGCTGAACCATTTTGGGCATACCGGTCGTACCGGAGGTGAAATAAACGATCATGATATCCTTGCTGTTGGTTGCTTCCTCACCCTCCGGACGGGGAAATTCATTGGAATAGTTTGCGATCTCATCTTCGAGGAATTCCCAGCCCTCCTGTTTTTCACCAACAACAATGTGGTGTTCGATGGTGGGACATTCAGGCAGTGAAAGCTCCACCTGACTCAGCACAAAGCTGTCATTGACACACACGACTGCCTTGACCTTTGCGGAATTGGCGCGATAGACAATATCCTTTTTGGTAAGCTGAAGGCTGCCGGGAATCAATACAGCACCGAGCTTATGGAGTGCCACAGCACAAACCCAGTATTCCCATCTTCTGCGGAGGATCAGCAGAACGGTATCGCCCTTTCCGATGCCGATGCTTCTGAAATAATTGGCAGTCTGATTGGACAGACAGCTGATATCCTGATGGGTGAAGGTGATCTCGTGGTCATGGTCATCACACCACACAAGAGCTTTTTTGTCAGGCTCCTGCTTTGCCCATTCATCAACAATATCGAAGCCGAAGTTGAAGTTTTCGGGAATATTGACCTTATAATTCTGTTTGAAATCCTCGTAGGAATCAAAGTCGGTTCTCGGCAAGTATCTGTCCAGCAGCATATTCAATCTCCTTTACATTTGTGTCATGTCAGATAGTCGTACAAAAAGATGCACCGTACAGTGGGGCAGTTCTGACGCATAGGGTCAGAAAGCAGTCAGAGCGGCACAGTACGGAACTCCTGCGCTTATTAGTATTATGATACAATTATTAACATTATAATGACGTTTAATTACAATATAATGTGTTTCTGACTTCAAAAACTATCATAGCATAGTTAAAAATTGATGTCAAGGTTATAATAATACTATAATCAGCGTCATGGTACAAATCATAAGAGCGTGACAGTAAATGATAGGAGATTGCAATATTACTTTTATGAGATAGATGTCACTGTACTGCCGTATTCCATGCCGCAGATGTCCCCGCCGATGAGATGGTGGTCATACACGAGCAATGTGAGAATACGTTCAGTCTGTGAAGGGAGAGAGGGGAGGACAAAGGTATATTTCGTGCAGGTTTTGCCTCGATAGGGAGAGAGGTCAAGACCAATTTTCTCTTGAAGGGCATTATACTGTTGGTAAATGTCATTAAAGGTCAACGGAATAACGACCTGCTGTTCTGCCTGAGGAGAGGAGGAAATTTCAAGATTAAAGAATTCTGCGATTCTTTGAAAATCCTCGGGGGAACTGACAATGGTACTGTATGTTTTTCCGTTATAGACCGCTGTATTTTTGCTTCCAGCGGAGATCCATAATATTACAATAGTGATAAGTGCAATTGTCGCAGGAACCATGAAAATCAGCCATTTTTTTCTGAAAATTTTTTTCAGGCTCATTCCGATAGAAAACAATGGTACTCCCCCTTGATCAAAATCTGAATACTCTGCATATTCTCCCAAAACGATTTGCCTGTGTTTCCGCTGCAAATATATGTTTTTTCCGGAAAAAATATGCTGTACGGCTGATGTCCGAATAATCTGCCTGTACGGACTGCATACTAAACATGGGGTGATAAGGAATGTTCTATCCGGAACGAAGAACCGTACAAATCGGTGCACCGTCAGACCCTGCGGGACTGCACAGGGAGATCAGCCGGTCGGGACTGCGGGTCATGCCGTTCAGATATTCGTTTTTATCGCTGCCTATGGAATGTACGTTTATCAGGAATATCTGACAGCGGAATTCGCATCAAAAAGCTTTTGCCTTATTGCAGAAAAATACCGCCGCATTGCTGAAAATCAGCGGTGCGGCGGTCATGTATCCGCTCTGTAAGCAGGGCAGAATATGATCAGAGAATGATGTCCCAGTAGCCTTCAAGGGTTGCAAAGTAGTCGTCAACGGTTTCGGGACGGCGAATCTCCACAACAGAGCCGTCCTCACGGAGCAGCAGCTCGGCAGATTTGAGCTTGCCGTTGTAGTTGTAGCCCATAGCTAAGCCGTGTGCACCTGCATCGTGAATGACAAGGAGGTCGCCCATATCAATTTTGGGGAGCTTGCGGTCAATAGCGAACTTATCGTTGTTTTCACAAAGCGAACCGGTAATATCATAGGTGTGGTCACAAGGCTCGTTTTCCTTGCCCAATACGGTGATATGATGGTATGCGCCGTACATAGCGGGACGCATGAGATTAACGGCACAAGCGTCCGTGCCGATGTATTCCTTGTAGATATGCTTTTCGCGGATTGCTCTGGTAACCAGATGACCGTAGGGCGCGAGCATATATCTGCCAAGCTCGGTATAGATGCTGACATCGCCCATGCCTGCGGGAACGAGGATCTCTTCAAAGGCTTTTCTGACACCCTCTCCGATGACAAAGATATCGTTGGGCTCTTTGTCGGGAGTATAAGGAACGCCGACACCGCCCGAGAGGTTGATGAAGCTGATATGTACACCTGTTTCCTCTTCCAGTTCTGCTGCAAGCTTGAACAGGATCTCGGCAAGTGTGGGATAATACTCATTTGACACGGTATTGCTTGCAAGGAACGAGTGGATTCCGAAATTTTTTGCGCCGAGTTCCTTCAGACGCAGGAAAGCCTCCTTGATCTGTTCCCTTGTCATGCCGTATTTTGCATCGCCAGGATTGTCCATAATGGTGGTGGAGATGGAGAACTTTCCGCCGGGATTAAACCGGCAGCAGATGGTTTCGGGAATGCCGCAGCATTTGTCGAGGATATCGATATGGGTAATATCGTCAAGATTGATGATCGCACCAAGCTCTTTTGCGAAGATGAATTCCTCTTCCGGAGTATCGTTGGAGGAAAACATGATCTCGCCGCTTTTGAAGCCGCAGCGCTTGCTCATCAGCAGTTCGGAATAAGAGGAGCAGTCAGTGCCGCAGCCCTCTTCTTTGAGGATCTTGAGAATGGAGGGGTTCGGAGTTGCTTTAACGGCAAAAAACTCCTTGAAGCCCTTGTTCCATGCAAAAGCCTTTTTCAGATTTCTTGCGTTCTCACGGATTCCTTTTTCGTCATATATATGGAACGGGGTGGGATATTCCGCCGCAATTTGCTCTGCCTGTTCTTTGGTAATAAACGGAATTTTCGACATATTTGTTCCTCCTGAATTTTCAAAAAATACGAATTTATTATACACCTTTCAGCGTATAATTGTCAATATTCGAACTGCTCACTTTGTTGAAAATACAGGCAAAAAGTCGGTAAATGCTTCGGTATTTCAAAAAACCTTGGCAGAACAGACGGATAACGAGTCGGAACTGTGACCGGAAGTACCGTCCACTATGAGATGGAGAGTTCAAAGTCGAGCCAACTGGGCATAAGCTGTGATATCTGTCGGGTGAGAAGGTTATATTCTGCGGTGCTGAGAGCATTGCTGCATGAACAGATCATGGTGTCGCCTTCCTGATTCAGACCGAAGTGTGCGGTAAGATTGAATAAGCTCAGTATTTTTCTCAGAGCAGAGTCATCGAATATGCCGCCCTTCATGGACATTGCCGCAATAATACTTTTTCTCCTGCCCGCGATGGTTGTGTCAAGATTGTACTTCCGGATCATGGATTCTCTGATCGTCAGCCCGTAATCCTCCGCAGTGGCAGCAAAGCACTCCCGAAGGAGTTCACCGAGAGCGTTATAAAAATAGTCCAGTCCGGCTGCATAAGCCATGATCTCAGCATGGATCAGACTGCCCTCGGTAATGCTGTAAAGCCCCGTTGCTTCTAACTTCGTTTTCATATTTTCATAAGCCGTCATTTCTGCACCTCCGCATCAGACCATGGTTACCGTAAGCTGACCGAGCAGGGCAAGCTGCGTGTGGCTGACGCTCACATCGGACATTCCGCTGAAAGCGTAATTTTCTACGCCGTCAACCTCCATGATCGCTTTTCCGAGTGCGGCGGCGGTAACGTTTTCGCCGACGGAAAGCGCATTGAAGAAGTCCTGTATTCTGCTGTGGACTGCCGTTTGTGTCTGGGCTTCATAGAATTCGTCCTCCGCCGTGATCTGAACGCTTACATTGACGTTCACGGCGGTTGCCTTGAATGCCGATACGTTCACACCGGCATTTTTGTATAGCTGCAGCTTATCTCTGACCTGACTGACAGCATCATCAGACGGCAGTGCACCTTTTCCGCCAAGACAGACACACACCATTGCCTGACCTGATACGGGATAGACCTCAGCCGATTGTATGCCTTCTGTACTGACGGCGATACTCCTGTAGAATTCGGCATTGGCGCCGTTGGCAGGATTGCTCATGGCATAGAAGATCCTGTTCCGCAGGGATTCATCATCTTCGTCATTTGTACCCCCTGAAAATGACGAGGAATTGCCGATACTGATTCCGGCGGAAAAATAGGTCACAATGGTTTTGACCTTGCCGGCACCGAGATTGTATTCCTCTCCCGTTTTTTCGGCAAGACATTCCAGCACAGCAAGCGTCATGCCGCGCTGAATGGTTGCCGAACGGGTGGTAATATACCGCAGAGAGCCGTCTGCGGTAGAACAGACTGTTCCTGCCGGGATCGTCACGTCATATTCTATCGGATTATCCAGCCTGAAAACGAGATTGCCCCTTGCCTTGCTGCCCGCACGTCTTGAAAGTCCGCACTGTTTCGCGTGCAGATCAAGACATTCACCCATTGCCGTATCGGGGAACATCTGCTGCCTGAGCCAATCGATATTTGATGACAGTGCATACAGCTCTCCTGCCAGCAGCTTCAGACGAATGCCGATATCTCCGGCACGTTCGGCGGTGTTCCCCGAAAGCTCATAATACTTGTTTTCCATAGTTTCCAGTATTTCATCGTAAGTAATTGCCATTTTTATCCTCCCTGACCGATTCTCACCGGTATTTCAAACAGCTTTCCGCCTGATTCAACCGTAATGGTCACATTCCCGCTGTCTGTCATGATACCCACGACCTCAGCACCTCTCAATCCGGCAAGAGCCTGCCGCGCCTTCGCTTCAAGCTGTTCAATGCAGTCGTCACGGTTCATGTCAACGGCATATAGTTCACTTCCGAGCGACCTGTCATATATAAAGCCGCCTTTTTTTGCCGAAAGCAGAATATACATCTGCTGAGCGATCTCCTCATCGCCCTCGATCAGACGGGGGAGTCCGTTCATATCCCTTTCAATATCTCCGTTGATGTTGATAGCTGTATCCGTTTATATCCCTCTCTTCTCATGATTCATCGAATGTCATGGTATGACCGTTAATGATAACGGAACCGTTATTTTTCAGTATGATCGATGCACCGCCCGCCGAATAAAGCGCCAGCTCACCGGGGCTTAAATGATAGTCATTTGCCGGGATCTTCACACCCAGACAAACTCTGCCGCCGTCCGTAGAGATCACCACGGCGTCCTCATTGCCCTGCGGCACATACATGATTCCTCCGGGCGATACCAATGTATACTGACCCGTACCCTCACTGCCTGTAACCGCTACCCGCCTGTCGGCACTGTAGCGGATTTTTGCAGATTTACAAGGAGTTTCCTCTCTGTTGTTAACAAACATTCTGCTGATCTTCATTCCTGTTTCCCTTCCCACATTGCAAGCTGCAACGTTGTTTTTTCGCCGTCTGCATTCAACAGATAACCGATTTCGGTGACCTTGTATGTATGTCTGTCGTTTTCTATTCGGAGCTTTGCCCCCGGAGTGCACAAAATACACCCGTCACAAACAAGCACCACAGATTCATAGCATCCATCTGCTTTTCTGAGAAGCTCTCCGGCTTCCTCGGCGGGGCTGATCATGCTGTCAAACGCATTGACATATCGCCGCCTGACCGTTTTGGTGCGGCTTGCAAGACCGCTTTCATACATCATGTCATAGCCGCCGTCACTATAGGTTCTCACCCGAAGCTGCGAAATCAGTTCCTTACGGCTCAGACGGTGTTTTTCAGAGATACACTGTGCACGGCTGACCATCACCTCTTCATCAAGCGGACTGCCCGAAATATCGATCACACCGTCAGAACCGATGCGCGGTATACCCGCTCGCACTGCTTTGCAGTATTGCTGAAGAACACCCCATTCGCTCATACCCTTGGCAATGATCAGTTCACCGTTGACTGCTTTGTCCTGCCCGATATATTCCTCAAAGCCGTATTCCCTGAAATGCCTGTCCATCAGGAAACTCATGGTTGCCATGCAATAGGTTGCCGGACAGGCTTCATTGTCGAGCAGTACTGCGGCAAGACTTCGTGCTTCAACAGTGAGTATTTTACCGCTTACGGAGGTTTCATCGCATTGTGTATCAATATACCCGAAGAACACCCTTTCCGTTCCGCTCAGTACTTCGATACTCACAATTTCCGGTATCGCTCCCGCCACGGCAAAAACTGCCCTCAGACTGTCTGCCGGTGCGCCGACAGAGGAGGAAAAGCTTACCTGAATCGGATTTTTCAGGTCTGTAAGCCTGCCGTTAATGTCTGTCAGACGATATTTCAGCAAATCCGCACCTTCTTTCCGGCTGTAATTGCCGTATCCGGCCGGCTGATATCGGGATTCAGCGCCATCAGTTCTTCTATCGGTGTGCCGCACAGAAACGCAAGATCCCACATACAGTTTTCCCCGTTGCCGAGCATATAATCCTTCGTCCGGTGCTCCTGCTCAGGACATTCGATAAAGCGGAAGCTGTATTTGATCACTCCGTCCAGTTCCGCGCTGTCCAGCTCCAGTGTGTCAAACAGGGCATAGACAGGCTTCTGGGACGGGATATAGAGCATACCCGCCCCGCCCTGTTCAAAGATCGCTTTCAGCCGGCAGAAATCCGATTCACAGTTCCTGCCGAAGAATTCGCCGCTGCCGCTGATGACTCTGGTCTGAACCCCCATATCGTGTACCCTGTTTTTGTGGTAGGGGATTCTGCATACTGCCGCAGCCCTGCTGTGCAGTACTCTGACAAAAGAGGGGTTAACAGGAAAGATAAAATCCTTGAAGCTCATTTTTCCTTTAGTATTCACGGACTTCCTCCTCTGCATCGAGCCTTCTGTCATAGCGGAGCATATCCCTTGCAAGCAGCTCCGATAATTCGTCCAGTACAAAAATATCCTGACCATCCGCCGGATGAGCGGCTGACGGTTTATTTTCAAGTTCCCTCATGGATACCTCCTGTCTGTTCGTTTCGTGTTGTGTGCATGGTGAGTGCAGTGATGCTGATGTATTCCCTGAATTTTGTCTGATCGGCTGTGGCGGTAAAATCATCCCACATACACCCGCTCAGTTCAAACCATGTATCATCAATTCTGATCCTGACCTCAAAATCATCGAGGTCATAGATGTTGAGGTTTTCAAACGGTGCTTTCAGCCGCAGTCCCCTCAGGTTCAGCTTATACTCGCTCCTTCCCCTCACACGTGCGGCATCGTCACTGCAAAAGCAGGCTCTTATGCCGTGCAGCTCACTTGTTTTTCGCAGCTCGGCACGTTCCGCCTGCAGGAAATCTGTTCCGTTGATGATAATGGCAACATCTCTCCCGCAGACACTCCATAGCTCTCCCAAAAAAGCACTCCCTTCCGTCAGCCGCTTTTGCGGCTGTTAATGCACTCTCTCAGACCGAATGTGATCACGCTTCTGTAAGCAAAGGTGTTTCTGTCATACCTGCACCGCTCAACAGCAACCGAAGTATAATCTCCCCGCTTATCGAGCCGCAGCAGCTCCATACATACACATCGTGCAGTCTGCTCACAGTAGGCAGAGCCGCTGCGTTCATCTGTAATAACGGTAACGGTCAGCTTCGGCTGACCCATCACCGTATCATCCGCACCGATGAGATATTCCCAGCCATCACTGATCTCGTACGCTAACGATACCACCGGCTTTTCACACGGAATCTGAAGCTCGTTAAAGCTGTTTGCCCTGACCACCTTCATATCTGCGAATACCTCGCTGTATCGGATATCGGCAAGCAAATGATCGATATAATCCTCCGTCAAAGCTCCTCCTCCCTTACTGTGCATTTTCTCATCAATGCTTTCACATACCCGCAGGAACGAGCACAGTAGTCGTCACTGCGTATGAGCAGATATCGGTTTTCTGCGCATCGCACCTCTGTGCCGTATTCCGCACCGCCGAGCAGTGCACTATCACAAAACAGGGCATAGCGTACACTGTCTGTTCTGCCCTCGGGGTCATGATTGATGCCGTCGCCCGGCTTCTGGTAATCCCTTACGGGATAAATGATGCCGTATCCCCGCCTGATCTCGTCCCCGATCCTGACCTCGATGGGCGCACCTGCAAGGCGCAGTCCCCGTTCCAATCTTTTATTCATGTTCAGATCCTTTCAAACACAAAATCATCAGTGATAAGAATATCATGCAGGTCGTCAAAAGCCTCCCTGCAAAGCTGCTGTGCTGACTTCAATATTTCCCGCTCGCTGAACTCAAGCTGTACTTCTCCGATTCTGATGTTGCTGTCCCCACAGAGCCCCCACAAAAGGAATCTGTAAAAAGCAAGGGCAGCGGCGGCAAATTCCATGCCGCCGCTGTAGCCGCTCACATCAGCACCCTCCTTGATGTGTGACGCAACATATCGCCTTGCCGAATCACACAAAAAGCTGTAGGGCATTACTTCATCGGGATCCAGTTGAGTAAGACGGGCGAAGATATTCAGAATATTATCTCTGTTCACCCAATCAAGCCTCCTCAGATAGAAAGAACCTTTGCAGCATCTGCAAATATTTTTGCAAAGCCTGCCATACAGCTGATGGCTGCTCTTTCGAGCTGTCTGTCGATGAGCTTATCAGTATCCATCACCACGCCGCCCGACTGTACCATTTCAAGCGCGCAGTTTTTGTCAAGACCGATAATTCTGCTGCCGGTCATAGCGGGAATATGCAAAAGTCCTGCACCCATAGGAGTGATCATTTTACCTGTGCCCTGAAAATTCAGTCCGGCAATAGCGTCCTTCATTTCCGTAAGAGCCAGAAGCTTCTGCATGACGGCAGTAGGTGCCAGCATCGTGTTCAGCTCGTAGGGAGAAAGGCCTGCCCAGAGCTTGAGAAGATCATTGTAGGTCACAGTATTGGCGGTGTCAGCAGAGATGACCTGAGCAGCGTTGCTGTTGCCGTCACCGTTGATGAGCACATCAACGGCGTCATTAAGCTGTTCTCTTGCTATATATGCACCGATCTGTCGGAGTGTTACAGTAAAGAGATCCAGGCGCTGATATTTGATAGCTTCATAGGAAGCCACGAGCATTCTGCCTCTTTTTATCAGCTTCACAAGGTTTTCACCGGTTTTAACGTTGGTCTGCGGCAGAACTGCACCCTCCGCAACGGGCTTCAGGGACTTGTCGTCAGCAGAAGGCTCTGATCTCACCGAACGGTAGTCCATGCCCTTGATGACGGTTTTTGCTGCGATAATGTTTTTCAGACAGTCTGCGTTTTCCATGCCCTGTCTGACTGCTCTTGACACATATTCGGGGAAGAGTGCCGCAGAGTCGGTGGTTTCAAAGAACTTGCTTACGGTGTCGGAGTGTGCTCCGCCGGTTCTGATGTCAAAACGCTTGAGCTGACGCTGATAAGCGTCCAGCCCCTCCAGCTCACTGCCCTTGTAGCTTTCGGAGGGGTCAAGCTCTTCCAATATTTCGGTGAGTGTTCTTTCGGTGTGATACATTCCCTTTTCCAGCTTGATTGAATCATAAAATGCCATATTCAGAATCCTCCTTTTATTACACGATGACGATCAAAGAATAATGCCTGCTGTGCCGGCGGTGCTGTCAACGTCCACGACAAGAATATCTCTGCCGTTGCTGTTGTCTACGGCAGCCTTGCCGCTTGAAACGGCTAATTTCTTATAGCCTACACTCAGCGTACCGGAATACGGCACTCTCGCATAGCCTGCAAGCTGCACCGAAGCGTAGCCGCATCTTGCCGCGATACAGATACCGCAGAATTCACTTGTTGCCGCCTTGACCTTTCCGTTGGCAGACATTGCCACCAGCGTACCTGCCTCTACACTGCTTTCTGCCTCGAAGGTAACGATACCCTCGTTATAACCGTTAAAAGATACATTCATCTGTTATGTCCTCCTTGTTGTAGTAGATAGATTCCTAAGATCTCATGGAAAATTGTTTCGCAAAACAGCCCTGTATCATTCCTGTGCCGCTTGTCATTGGTTTCACCTTACTGCGCCTGCTGAAGATTGCTGCTTTGCTTGCCGACAACATCAATGCTGTACGGAAGCAAGAATTGCAATTCAAAATAAATGATGATCGCGCTTGTTATGTAAGCTATGACATGGCTCTGTGTTCCGTGAAGCAGGAATGATGACGAAGCTGCGGGAAACGGCATCAACACTGCTTGTCCATTCCGGAGAATGGTGCTTCCATTGCAGAACAGCGTCAGCCCCGCCTGCCCCGCTGTACCGGCAGAGGGAATACGGCGGCAAAGCCGCCGCCGATACAGCTCGCCTTTATGCGCCCGTGCCGAACGGTTCTGCAAGGCTACACCTGTCGGTTATTGATAAAGCGTGTTGTCGCCCTTGTTTTTGCTGCTTTCCCGATAAAGCTGGGGCTTCATCGGAAATACCTCCTCCGCCTTGCTTTCAAATGCCTTGCGAAGCTCATCGAGTTCGCGGGCAGAAAGGCCTTTCATCATGGCACTCAGCACTCCTTCATCAAGGCTCGGGAATGCCGCCGCTGCCAGCCTTCTGATCTCGGAGGCTGCTTTTGCCTTGTAGAAGTCGCCCTCCCTGGCTCTTTCCTCCAAAGAGGCGATCTTCTGCGTGATCTGCATCATTTCATCGGCGGAGAAGCTTTGCTCCTGACCGCTTGTCAGTTTCTTTTCAATGTCCATATTGATTGTCTTTTGACTCCTTTTGTATGGTGTATTCCGGTCATCGGATGTTGGTGTGCTGCTGTATGCTTTGGTAACTCCCGCGTTTTTCTGCGCGGGGACGGCAACGAACGACCATTCATAAGCGTCCGTCACCTCATCAAGCAGCGCATAACACAGCTTGCCGCCGTATTCTCTGCCCTTGATGTGACTGCACTCTGCTGTGTCCCTGCCGCATATCGAGCAGATACGCTTCCTGACGGCACACCCTACGCTGACCTCTTTTTTAATGCCGCTGTCCAGTGCAAGAATCCAGTCACTGCTGTTTTCGCTTCTCGGCAGATAGGCTCTCGCACACAGACGCTTGTAGGGCTCTCCCAGACGGTTGAATCTGCCGTCAACGGTTTCGGTATGGCAGGAGAAGATTCTTGCAGTCTGGTTGCTGCTGGTGGGGTTATGATCGGCTATACCCGTCACACCCACAAACAGCTCTGCCATTTTTTCCAGTGACGCGTCAGAGAACCGCTCAAAATCCCTGTCTATCTCGTTGTCACAAAGCACCAGCGGAAACACATACACGTCCTCTGCGGAAAAGCTCCTTCGGGTGTATCTGTTGATCAGTGCAAGCTCACCTTCCTCAGGACAGCCGCTGTGATCCTCCGTACAAACTGTTTTGTTCTTCTGAATTGCTTCTGTCAAGCTTCTTTCACCTCCAGTTGTTCTGCCTGTGCGTTATACAGACGTGCTCTTGCAAGCTCTACCTCGTCCTGCAGATTGATGTTATCCCAGACAACTTCATAATCCGCCTTTGTACCTCTGAGCCGCAGCCATACATCGCAGATTCTGCGAATGGTGCCGTTGAGTATCCGTCTGTAATACTCCAGTTCACTGGTAAGGATATCCGCCTGCTGTGATGACATTCTTTCTGTAGACGACCATGATAATCCCAGCATAAACGGCGGGATTCCCAACTTTGCCAGTATTTGTTCCAGAATCTGGCGCACAGGCACTTCACTGTCCGGAATCTGGTTTTCAGCACCGATCACCTTGATGCTGACGTCGCCCACGGTAACGAAATCCCTTGGCTCAGGGCTGGTCATTGCCTTGCTCCATTCCGATGCGATCTGTTTTGCGCGATCCTTAGAAAAGCTCCTTTCGCTGTCGGCAGGGTGATAGGAAACTGCAAAGCGTACATTGCCCACTCTGTCCCAGTTAGTTCCGACCGCATGATAGATCTTCATCAGGATATCGCCCATCAGAGGAAGTCCCTTCAGCACAGATGTACCGTAAATACAGCCGGATTCCGGCATCAGCACGCTGCACAGTACCAATGCGGGATAGCGTACCTCTGTTCTCTCACCGCTCTCACCGCGTACCGTGATTTTCAGGTCAAAGGGACTGCTGCCTGCCGAAAGCTCCACATCATCGAGTGAAGCGTTATACAGCGCCGCAATATTTTTTGCTGCGCTGTCGGTCACGATCTCGCCCACAGCCGTACCGTATGTCAGCAGTTCCTCCAAATAAGCCGACAAAAAGCTTTCCGCACCCGTACCGCAGGCATTCACCCGCACCGAGCCGAGAAAGGCATTGATTTCCTGCTCCAGTTCCTTGTCGGCACACCGGATACGGAATCCCCCCACCAGCCTGACGATCTTTTTCAGCGCACCGTCTATTAGAGGTACAGTATCCTTCAATGCCTTATAAAGCTTCCTCTCACACAACCGTCCTCCGCTGTCTTTCATCAGTGACAGCCCGAATGCTGCCTGCAAATTGCGCGCCGCCGTCTGCACCGTCACTTCCTGCTCTTTTTTTCTTCCGAATAATGCCATTACTACCTCCTTTTTGTTGGGGTTCCCCCAAACCCCACCAGGGGCTTTACCCCTGGACCCCACCAGGGAGCTTGAGCCCCCTGAACCCCGCAGCTTTTTGCTATGCAAGTAAGTGAAACAGAAAAATGTTTTCTGCTATGAAAAGCATAACGAAAAGCCGCTGTACACTGCCTATTGAACGGTATGAGGCGGGTCAGCGCTCAGAGGCAAAGGCAAAGAAGCCCTCATCAGCGTCTAAAACCGATGTCACAAAATACCGCATATCGTCCATTGCATGATCGTTTTCTTTGAGAGGTGCGTCTTTGCCGCTGCCCTCCCAGCGATAAAGCCCCAGTTCGTTGATACAGTCGCCGCAGCTTCTGCAAATGCGTATTCGTCCCTCCTTCAGAGCGGTGCTTGTCAGCCTGATTCCGTCCAGAACGCTGTTTTTAGCGGGCACTACGGTATAGGTACCGTGCCGCCTGATAACCTCAATAAAGCTTGCTGCCGATGGGTCGACTACAATTTTTGAAACCTGCCTGTCACCGATCAGCTCACACAGCCCTCTGTAATGCTCCTCGTCTGTTCTCGGCATACCTTCCCGTCTGGAACTGTAATAGTACTCCTTGATTCTGTACCAGATGCCGTCCTGCAAGCCCCACAGACCGAACGAAGCCGGATTGACCGTGCCGTAATCGCAGGATACGGCATAATCCTCAAATGTGCCCTGCGGTACGTCATACAGCATTTTGTCATCAGACATAAACGGATAGATCAGTCCTTCGGTCGCTGTCCATTTTCCCAGCACGAACCGGTCATAGAAGGTTCCGGAATACAGCGTTTTGTAGCGGTCAAGCATTTTTTGCGACAGAGAAGGATTATCCTCCATGACAAAATGGATATAGCAGATGTTTTTTTCCTTGGCTTTTTTTACCCACTCCCGACAGAACCAATGCTGCGGATATTCCGGATTGCAGTTGAACCAGAGCTTGGAACCGTCTACCGAACATCTTGCAACTGCCTGTTCCACAAACGAACGGGGCATAAGAGCCGCTTCATCAAACAGTACACCGCATAGTGTCATGCCCTGAATCAGTGCTGCCGAGCCTTCGTCGCGTCCGCCGAACAGATAAATCGTGTTTTTTCTGCCCTTATATTCCACCTCGAACATATTGGAGGAAAGCTTCTCCCGCACCTCAAATCCCAGTTCACCCAACACATTCAGCAGCGGTACGGCAACATTCCTTTTGACGGAACGGATCGTTTTCCCGCATACGGCAAAGCTGCCGCCGCTGAACGCATACATTGCCCATGCAATAAACGATACGCTCATACACAGTGTTTTGCCGCTTCTCACCGCACCGTCGCAGATGATGCCGTCACATCCGGCAGTCCTACGGTTAGGCGACCACCAACTCAATACATCGAGCTGCTTCGGCGAAAATGATTGGAATTTCATACACTATCCTCATTGCTCACGCTGCCCGCCTCCTGTTCTCTGTCATGAATGCCGCCGATAATCGCACTGTAAAAGTCCGATGCGGGCTGTTTCTCCGGGGCGCCGCAGGCCTCCAGCTTTTCCAGTGCTCTGATGCGGTCAAAGAATTTGATCTCCATCGAACCCTCCTTTGGCTTTTTGATCTCCGCCACATTGAACAGGTCATACTGCTCCAGCTCCTGCGGCTCTGCTTCAAACAGCAGCCTGACGGCATCAGCCACACTGCCGAATGCCAGACGCTCATATCCTGCCCGTGCCTGCCGCCTGACAAGCTCCGATTTCATTTCATACTGTCTGTCAAGCTCCTGACGGACGCTTTTGTTCATCAGCAGTACCGCGCCGTCCCTCAGCGGATTTTTGTATCCGGCTCGTGCCGCCGCTTCGGAAGCGTTTCCGCAAAGAATGTAGTAGGCGCAGAACAGCCTTGCTCTGGCGGTGAGTGCTTTTGCTTGTTTTGCTTGTTTTGCTTGTTTTGATTGTTTTTCGGCTTTTGATTTTGTTTGATTGACAGCCATTTTAAAACCCCCTTCATAAATAACCCTGAAAAAGCATTTTTTTCGACCTCAAAAGGTCGAATTTTGAAAAAAAATTTTAAATTTTTTTTTGAGCTTGTATTTTAATCGCTTGCATAATGAAAAAGAATGTGTTACAATAGGCAAAGTAGGATATATGATTGACAAAAGAGTGGGGCGACCCGCTCTTTTATCATTAAGCGGCACTTGATAACAAATATGGCAGACAGTGCCGCCGCAGCGGCTGCGGTATCCGCGCAGCAAAAGGGGGAGCTATGTCGAAAAATCATAAGAGTAAGGGCAATACGGCTGAGATCGTTGCAGAGCTGGTCGAACCGATCATAGAAAGCATGGGATTGAGCCTGTGGGACGTGCGCTTTGTGAAGGAGGGCGCGGGGTGGTATCTCAGAATCTTTATAGATAAGGACAGCGGTGTTACGATCGAGGACTGTGAGAATGTAACAAGGGCGATAGATGCTCCGCTTGATGAGCTTGACCCGATCGAGCAGAACTACTGTCTGGAGGTATCTTCACCGGGCATAGAAAGAGAACTGATAAAGCCCGCACATTTTGATGCCTTTCTGGGTGCGCCCGTTATGGTCAGGCGCATCAGACCCGACAGCAGCGGAGAACGTGACTGTAATGGCGTACTCATTGCTCATGACAAGGACAGCGTAACACTGGCACTTCCGGACGGTGAGCAGGAGGTCATAAATAAAAAAGATACAGTATATATTAAGTTAGACGATTTTAATCTGTAAGCAATATTCCGAAGCCGGAAAGGCTCAAAGCGGAATGGCTGAAAAGATGAAATACGGAGGTTGATGGAATGGCTAAGAAGAAAACGGATAAACCGGTAAAAAGCAATGTGAATACAGAGCTGTTTGAATCACTTGCGGCTATCGAAAAGGAAAGGGGAATCCCCGTTGACTTTATGGTAAGCCAGATTCAGAAGGCGATTGTGACCGCATGTAAGAATACATATAACGGCAACGATGACGTGCTGATCAAGATGGAGCCGGATACGGGCATCTTTGAGGTATATATCAATAAAACCGTTGTCGACGAGGTTACAGACAGTGGACGGGAAATACAGCTTGAAGAAGCAAGAAAGATCACGCCTGCGGTTGTGACCGGCGATAAGGTCGGCGTATTTCTTGACCCGAAGAGCTTCGGCAGGATCGTTGTTCAGACGGCACGTAATATGATCAGGCAGGGTATCCGTGACGGAGAAAAGGGTCAGGCAATCGCAGAATACCAGAGTAAGCTCAAGGAGCTTGTAACCGCTCAGGTCGAGCAGGTCGACCCCAAAACAGGAAATGTTACGCTGCGTTTTGGCAAGTCCATTGCCATATTGCCCAAGGTCGAGCAGGTGCCCGGTGAGGTCATAGAGATCGGCAGCAGCATCAAGGTATATATAGTAGATGTCAAGACCGGCGGCAAGGAACCGAGGGCGATCATTTCAAGAACACCTCCCGACTTTGTCAAAAGACTGTTTGAGAGTGAAGTGCCCGAGATCTTTGACGGTGTTGTAGAAGTAAAATCCATATCGAGAGAAGCAGGCTCCAGAACGAAAATTGCTGTTCTGAGCCGCGATGAAAACGTTGACGCAGTCGGAGCGTGTATCGGACCGAGAGGTCAGAGAGTGGGTACCATCGTGGACACACTCGGCGGAGAGAAAATCGATATCGTAGAATACAGTGATGATCCCGAAAAGTTTGTTACGGCGGCGCTGTCACCTGCCAATGTTGTAAAGGTAGAGGTCAGCCCTGATGGTGAGAAGGTCTGCCGTGCGACCGTACCCGACAGTCAGTTGTCGCTTGCCATCGGCAACAAGGGTCAGAATGTCCGTCTGGCAGCCAAGTTGACAGGCTGGAAAATAGATATCCGTCCGGAAAGCGGCTTCTATGGTGAGGACGAGGAGGACAAGCCGGAGGAACCAACCGCCGCTTCTGAAAGCAGTGACGAGGAAGCCCTGCCGGCAGCCGATGAAACGACCGCCATCGCAGATACTCCGGTGGAAGCTGTCGTACAAGAACAAAGTACCGAACCCGTTGGAGCGGATGAGGAACTGTGATCAGGCTCCAAGGCGGAAACTCCGGTATTCGGGAAAGTGAGGGAACAGAATGCATCAGAAGAAAATACCGATGAGAAAGTGTACGGGCTGTAACGAGATGAAAGAGAAAAAACAGCTTGTGAGGGTAGTGAAAGCACCGGATGTTACCGATGAAAACGGAACGGTCATATCGGGGGGAGAGATTTCTGTTGATCTCACGGGCAAAAAGCCGGGCAGAGGGGCTTATGTTTGTCATGATCCCGAATGTCTGCGTCTGGCAAGAAAGGCAAGAAGATTAGAGAGGGCATTTTCCTGCAAAATACCCGATGAAGTATATGACGCCCTTGAACAGGCACTTTCATCATAAAGTGTACCGATTCTATAGGGCAGGCTCGTATGATGGAGAGTGAAAAGCGGAATGAATGATAAGCTGTTGTCGTTATTGGGAATCGCAAGACGCGCGGGACGATTGTCGCTCGGCTTTGACCCGGCAGCAGACACGATGAAAAAGGGCAGGACAAACCTGCTGCTGCTTGCGGCGGATCTGTCCGGAAACTCAAGGAAGTCCGTATTGCAAGAGGCAGAGCGGACAAACACAAAATCAATCGTTTTAGATAGAACTATGGCAGAGCTTGGTGCAGCGGTGGGAAAGAATGTAGGTATCATCGCCGTTAATGACCGGGGCTTTGCAGACAGTATTGAAAAGATGATTCACAATACATGAAGAAGCAGACACAACCGTCTGCTGCGTTCACTGATTCATGATCGGGGAGGAATTGTATGATAAAAATCAAATTGAGTGAGGTCGCAAAAGACCTTAACGTAACCAACAAGGACATTGCAGATGTACTGAAGGAAACCATGGACGTTGTCAAGAAGCCTGCACAGGTGCTGACAGAGGACGAATTGAACGTCATCTTTGAGTATTACACACAGAAACAGTCTGTGCCGTCCTTTGACAGCTATTTTGCGATGCGTAATCAGCAGGAGCAGAGTGCTGAAATCGCTGATGAAACCGTATCTGCTGATAGTGAAGCAACGGTAAATTCCGCAGAAACCGAAGAACCGAAGGAACAGAAGCCCGCTGCAGGTGAGCGTCAAGAGATGCAGAACAATGCAAAGAAAAACAAAGGCGATAAGAGTGAGAAGGACGGCAGATCCGGCCGCCGTGAAGGCAGGCAGACAGACCGTTCGCAGAAGGACGGCAAAAACGGTCAGGATAGCAGCCGCAGCAGCCGTTCTGCAAACGATAAAGCCGATAAAAAGGGTGAGCGCGGTGCTCAGAGCGGCAAACAGCAGCCCGCCAAAAAGGATACGAAGCAGCCTGGTCAGACTAAGCAGAGCGAGAGCGTTACCGAGAGCAATTACGGCGTAAGGGTCATCGATACCCGTGCGCGCAATGTGGACGTTGAGAGATATAACGAAAAGTATGACCGTCTGGCAAGTGAAAAAATGCACAATGTCAATACGGTATCCAAGCAGAAGATCAATCAGCGTTCCCAGCAGAAGGGCAAGCCCCACCACTCACGCAAGGAAACCGAAAAGGAACGGCTCAACCGTATCGAACGTGAGAGAAAGGCAAAGCCTATTACGGTACAGATTCCCGATGAGATCACCGTCAATGAGCTGGCACTCCGTCTGAAGGCAAGAGCAGCCGAGGTTATCATGAAGCTGATGGGTCTTGGCGTGATGGCAGCCGTCAATGATACGATCGACTTTGATACGGCTTCTCTTGTTGCAATGGAATTCCACGCAAAGGTCGAGAAGGAAACCATCGAAACCATTGAGGAGCGCATTATTGATGACAGCGATGATGACGATGAGAACCTTGTTTCCCGTGCACCGGTCGTTGTTGTTATGGGTCACGTTGACCACGGAAAAACGTCCCTGCTCGATGCGATCCGTCATGCTCACGTTACAGCGACCGAGGCGGGCGGCATTACGCAGCATATCGGTGCATACCGCGTAGAGATCAACGACAGGGAGATCACATTCCTTGATACCCCCGGTCACGAAGCATTTACCACCATGCGCGCCAGAGGTGCACAGGTAACGGATATTGCGATTCTGGTGGTTGCCGCAGATGACGGCATCATGCCCCAGACGATCGAAGCGATCAACCACGCAAAGGCAGCGGGTGTGTCGATCATCGTTGCAGTCAACAAGATCGATAAGCCGGGTGCCAATGTTGAAAGCGTCAAGCAGCAGCTCACTGAGTATGATATCGTTCCCGAGGAATGGGGCGGCGATACACCTGTTATCCCTGTATCGGCGCATACCAAAGAGGGTATTGACGATCTTCTTGAAATGGTACTGCTTGTTGCCGACATGAAGGAGCTGAAAGCCAATCCCGACAGAGCTGCCAAGGGTACGGTTATTGAGGCAAGGCTTGACAAGGGCAGAGGCCCTATCGCTACCGTACTGGTACAGAACGGTACACTCAATATAGGCGATATCATTGTTGCCGGTACAAGCGTGGGCAGAGTAAGAGCGATGACGAACGACAAGGGTGCGAAGGTCAAAAGCGCAGGTCCGTCTGTTCCGGTGGAGATCACGGGACTGGACGATGTACCCTCAGGCGGCGATATCTTCAATGCGGTATCTGACGAAAGACTCGCAAGAGAGCTTGTTGAACAGAGAAAGAATGCCGCCAAGGAGGAACGCTTCAATTCGCGCACAACGGTTACACTCGATAACCTCTTCGACCAGATCAAGCTTGACAATATGAAGGAACTGAAGCTGATCGTCAAGGCAGACGTACAAGGCTCTGTCGAGGCTGTCAGACAGTCGCTCGAAAAGCTCAGCAATGAGGAGATCAGAGTTAACGTCATTCACAGTGCTGTCGGCGCGATCAGAGAATCCGATGTCATGCTGGCATCTGCCTCCAATGCGATCATTGTAGGCTTCAATGTACGTCCCGACCCTGTTGCAGAGGAAAATGCAAAGCGTGACGGTGTTGATCTGCGTCTGTACAGAATCATCTATGCTTGTATCGAAGAGATTCAGGCAGCGATGAAGGGTATGCTTGCACCGAAGTTCAGAGAGGTCCAGCTTGGCAAGGTAGAGGTTCGTCAGACCTATAAGATCACCAATGTCGGTCTGGTTTCCGGCTCGTATGTGCTTTCGGGCAAAGCCGTAAGAGGTGCACAGGTACGTGTGGTACGTGACGGTATTATCATTGCAGATGATCATATTGCATCGCTCCAGCGCTTCAAGGATTCCGTCAAGGAGGTCGCACAGGGCTTTGAATGCGGTATTACGCTGGAGAAGTTCAGCGACATCAAAGAGGGCGATATCTTTGAGGTCTATCAGGTAGAGCAGATTGAAGCATAACAGAAATATATGACCCTGCGCCGCTGTGTCGGAAGAATCCGTCACGGCGGTGTTTTTTGTGTCGTGAGAGTGGATACCGCAGCAAAGGTTACAATATGGTTACAAAACACCCCCGAAACGATTGACAAGGCAAAGAGTATGGCGGTATAATAAGTTACCATCAGTTGACATCAGCACTTCGATGTGTGCTGTGCGGGAAAAGGCTGTCAGAAGCACCGGAAAACGCGGCAGGCTGTCGGAGTGGAATACAAACGGATTTGAGATGATAAAATGATAAGAAGTATGACGGGATACGGCAGGTTTGAGGGTGTGATCGACGGCAGATATACCGTCTTTGAGATCAAATCGGTCAATCACAGGTATCTGGAGCTGCAGTGCCGTCTGCCCAGAGGCTGCGGCTTCCTTGAAGAAAGCATCAAGGATCTTGTATCGCGCTATGTGAGCAGAGGAAAGGTCGATATTTTTGTATCAGTGGAAGCGGACGATCATGTGCCGTCCGATGTAAAGCTCAATCATTCTCTGGCAGCAGGCTATGTAAAGGCGCTCAGAGAGCTTTGCGATACCTATGGACTGAAGGACGATCTTTCGGTATCGGTGCTGTCAAAATACAGCGATATCTTTACCGTGACGAAAACACCCGAAAACGAGGACAGCCTGAAAGCACTGGTGAATAAAGCGGGCGAGCAGGCTCTTGCCGATTTTATCACGATGCGCGAACGTGAGGGTGAAAAGCTGCGGGAGGACGTGCTTTCACGCGGCAGAAAGATCATTTCTATTGTTGAGGAAATAGAGAAACGCTCTCCCGAAACAGTGGAGGAATACCGCACAAGACTGTATGAAAGACTGCGCGAGGTACTGGCAGATACGACCATCGACCCGCAGCGTATCCTGACCGAAGCGGCGATCTTCGCCGATAAAACGGCTGTTGCCGAGGAAACCGTGCGCCTGAGAAGCCACTTTTCGCAGCTTGAAGCGGAGCTGAATAAAACCATACCTGTCGGCAGAAAGATCGATTTTCTCGTGCAGGAAATGAACCGTGAAGCCAATACCATTGGCTCAAAGGCGAATGATGCTGTACTTGCCCATAAGGTGGTGGACATCAAGGCAGAGATCGAGAAGATCCGCGAACAGATACAGAACATTGAATAAAGCTTTGTTTTGCAGCCGGCTCTGCAGCAGTGAAACCGGCAGCAAGGAGGAAACCTATGCAGCTTATCAATATAGGATACGGAAATATGATCTCGTCGTCGAGAATCATCGCAATCGTCAGTCCCGATGCCGCGCCGGTGAAGCGAATGATACAGACCTCGCGTGACAGGGGAATGCTGATCGATGCCACCTGCGGCAGAAAGACAAAGGCAGTCATTATTACAGACAGCGACCATGTGGTACTGTCTGCCATACAGCCCGAAACGGTAGCAAACAGAGTGAAGTCGGGTGAAAGCAGTGAGGAGGAAGGAAAGCATGAGCAGGTCTAACTACTACATTATCTCTGCCCCCGCCGGAACCGGCAAGGGAACTGTGGTGGAACAGCTGGTGAAGCATGATAATATAGAATTATCCATTTCTATGACAACAAGAGCACCGCGTTCCAATGACATTCCGGGCAAGACCTACCATTTTGTGAGCAGAGAGGAATTTGAGCAGAAGATTGCCGAAGATGGCTTTATCGAGTATGCCGAATATCAGGGCAATTACTACGGAACCCCCAAAGCACCTGTGGAGCAGTGGACATCAGAGGGAAAGGATATCATCTTTGAGATTGAGGTTCAGGGCTATGAAAAGATGAAAAAGCTGATTCCCGAATGTATCGGTATCTTTATACTGCCGCCCTCTGAGGAGGAACTGGAAAGACGGCTTCGGGGCAGGGGAACGGAAACAGAGGAGCAGATCCTCGGCAGACTGGCAACTGCCAAAGAGGAAATGAAGCTCACCGACAGATATAACTATGTTGTTGTGAACGACACAGTAGAAAACTGTGTGGGCAGCATTATAGAAATATTTGAAAAAGAAAAGCAGAAGAAGTAAGAAAAAAGAAAATTTACTTATGGAGGAAACAAATATGACCTACGAGAAATATACACAACCGTCGGTTGACGATATCTTTGCAGGAAAAACCAGTAAGTATGCGCTTGCCATCGCAGTAGCCAAGCGGGCAAGAGAAATTACCGATGATATGCAGCAGGACAGGGGCAAGGTCTGCGACAAGCCCGTGCTGGTTGCTGTAGATGAATTCAAGGAGCACAAGTACATCATTTTAGAGCCGGATATAGATGACTGAGCAGCTGATCGCAGGAGTTGCCGTAGATAAAACGGTATACCACTTTGATAAGCTCTATGATTATGCAGTACCTGATGACTTGAAACCTTCTGTACAGGCGGGCTGCCGCGTGATGGTCAGCTTTGGCAAAGGGTCTGTGCGTCAGGGAATGGTCATGGAGCTGCATACGGCGGAAAGCACCGAGGGACTCAAAAGCATTTCGGAGCTGCTGGACAAAGAACCGGTAATGACAGAAGAAATGCTTCGTATGGCGCAGGTCATGAAGGACAGATGCTTTTGTACCCTCTATGACGCCTGCTGTGCCATGCTGCCTGCGGGGTTGTCCATACGTGTGATGTATAATTATGCACTCTCACAGGGGGCATCTTTTCATAATGCCGGTCTTACCGACACAGAGCTTCAGACAGCGCAGTATCTTGCCTCGCGGAAAACACCCGTGCGGCAGGACAGGCTGATCAAAGCACTGGGGCTTTCCGATGATGCGGTTCTTGTCAGGCTGTATAAAAAGGGGATTCTGGTACGCAGCGAAACGGCAAAAAAACGTTTGCAGGATATTACCGTGAAGATGGTAGCCCTGAATGATGATGTTCCGGACAAAAAATATACTCACGCGCAGGCAGAGGTCATTCAGGTGCTGAGCAATGCGGGTGATGTGTCGCGCAGGGAGATCTGCTACTTTACGGGTGTGTCCGCCGCTGTGGTAGATAACCTTGTCAAGCGGGGAATCTGCCGCTATTATGACGCAGAACCGCCAAAGCCCGCCGTGCAGGAATCACCCCCGCAGACGGCTGACATCATTACGCTGACCCCCGAACAGAATACCGCCTATCAGGAACTGCTGACAAAATACAGCAGCACAGAACCGTCTGTTGCGCTGCTCTACGGTGTTACGGGCAGCGGAAAGACCTCTGTCTTTATGAAGCTGATCGATAAGGCAAGCCTTGAAAATAAGGGCGTGATCTGCATGGTGCCCGAAATAGCCCTGACGCCGCAGCTTCTTGAAAAATTTACGGCGCGATACGGCAGCAGGGTAGCGGTGTTTCACAGCGGATTGTCCCTGTCAAAGCGGCTGGAGGAATGGAAGCGCGTGAAAAACGGCGAGGCGACCATAGCTGTCGGTACACGTTCGGCGATCTTTGCGCCGCTCCATAATATCGGGCTGATCGTCATGGATGAAGAACAGGAGTATACCTATAAATCCTCGGCTTCACCGCGCTTTCATGCCCGCGATCTTGCAAAATTCCGCTGCGGATACCACAAAGCATTACTGGTGCTGTCATCGGCAACACCATCGGTAGAAAGCTTTTATCACGCACAGAACGGCAGATATTCGCTGCATACCCTCGGTGCACGATACGGCAAAGCACAGCTTCCGCACGTGATCACAGCCGATATGAATCTGGAGATGCAGCAGGGCAATACCTCCGGCTACAGTTCTGTGCTGCTCGAAGCAATGGAGGACAGCCTTTCGGAAGGACATCAGGCTATTCTGCTGCTCAACAGACGCGGACATAATACGTTTGTTTCATGCAGAGTGTGCAAGGAGGTCATATCCTGTCCGAACTGCTCGATCTCACTGACATATCACAGTGACAATAACCGGCTGATGTGTCATTACTGCGGCTATTCCATGCCGTCACCCCGTGAATGTCCGGTATGTCATTCATCGAAGCTGCGCTTCTCGGGTTCGGGTACGCAGAGGGCAGAGCAGGAGCTGGGAGAATTCTTTCCCGATGCAAAAATCCTGCGCCTTGATACGGACAGTACTATGCAGCGCTTTTCTTATGAAAAAAAGCTGTCTGCTTTCAAGAGCGGCGAATATGACATCATGCTCGGAACGCAAATGGTCGCCAAAGGACTGGATTTTGAAAACGTGACCCTTGTAGGTGTACTTTCGGCAGACCAGATGCTTCACGGTGATGATTTCAGGAGCTATGAACGCACCTTCTCTCTGCTGACACAGGTTGTGGGACGGTCGGGCAGGGGCGGACTTGCCGGACGCGCCGTTATTCAGACCTACGAGCCTGAAAATCCGATCATATCGCTTGCAGCCGCTCAGAATTACGAAGAGTTCTATCACAATGAGATTCATTTAAGGCGGTCTATGCTGTATCCGCCTTTTGCAGATATATGCCTTGTTGCCTTTGTGGGACAGGATATCGAACAGACTAAGCGGGCGTCGGAAGCTTTTGCCGCATCACTGGCATTGCTTGCGGGTGCGGAATATCCGGAGCTTCCCATGCGAGTATTGGGTCCATCGCCCGCGCTGGTAAAAAAGATCAACAATCAATACCGTTTCCGGCTGATCATCAAATGCAGGAATACCCGCCGCTTCCGTGAAATGCTTTCGCGGCTTCTTGCGGATATCGGAAAAAACCGGGAGTTTTCGGACGTTACTGCCTATGCAGATATTGACCCCGAAACGGTATGACAGTCGGCTTCATCACAGAGAAGCCGCCGCACAAAGCAGTTTTTTGTGTTGTAAAGATATGAGAAATCATATTGGGAGGAATAAAAATGGCGATCCGCAATATTGTAAAGGAGGGCGACCCCATACTGACAAAGGTATGCCGCCCCGTAGAAAAGTTTGACGATAAGCTCGGGATCCTGCTTGATGATATGTATGAAACCATGCTGGATGGTGACGGCGTTGGTCTGGCAGGTCCGCAGGTAGGCATTTTAAGACGCGTTTTTGTGATCGATATCGGAGAAGGCAAAATCGAATTCATCAATCCGAAGATCACACACACAAGCGGTGTACAGGAATCCCCCGAGGGCTGTTTGTCCTGTCCGGGAGAATTCGGCATTACCCGCCGCCCGATGTATGTTACAGTCGATGCACAGAACCGCTGGGGCGATCAGTTTACGCTGAATGCCGAGGGACTGCTTGCAAAGGCGATCTGTCACGAAAACGACCATCTTGACGGAATTCTTTTCAAGGAATATGTCATTAAAAAGATCGACCCCTCGGAGCTGAAGGACTGATCACAAAGATGTATGATAAGGGAGCAGATACCATGAAAATCGTGTTTATGGGTACGCCGGATTTTGCAGTGCCGTGTTTGCAGGCACTGATCAATGACGGCAATGAGATCACAGCAGTATTTACACAGCCCGATAAGCCGAAGGGCAGGGGCTACAGCCTGACCCCGCCGCCTGTCAAGGTCTGTGCGGAACAAAACCATATTCAGGTATATCAGCCTGCTACACTGAAAGACGGTACGGCACTTGAGTTGCTCAGAAGGCTTGCACCCGAAATGATCGTAGTTGTGGCATACGGCAAAATACTGCCCAAGGATATTCTGGAGCTGCCGGTTCACGGCTGTGTGAATGTTCACGCGTCACTGCTTCCCGAATACCGCGGCGCATCGCCGATTCAGAGCGTGCTCCTTGACGGCAGAACCCGAACGGGTGTTACCGCTATGCTGATGGACGTTGGTCTGGACACGGGCGATATGCTTCTGAAAACAGAGCTTTCCATCGGTGAAAACGAAACGGCAGACGAGCTGCACGACAGGCTTTCCGAAGCGGGAGCAAAGCTTATCGTGGAGGTCGTACACCGCGCACGGGAGGGAACACTGTCCCGCGAAAAGCAGGACGATTCCAAGAGCTGCTATGCCTCTATGCTGACAAAGGATATGTACCGCATTGATTTTCATAAATCCGCAAAAGAAATCCACAATCAGGTGAGAGGACTGAACTGGTCCTCGGCAATATTGGACGGTAAACGCGTAAAAATATGCCGTACCCTGCTTGCGGAGGGTACGGGTACCCCCGGAGAGGTACTGTCGCTGCATCCGCTGATCGTAGCCTGCGGCAGCGGAGCGATCGAGATCGTTGAAATCCAGCCGGAGGGCAAAAAGAAAATGCCGGCATCTGCGTTTGTCAATGGTCTCAGAGGACAGCAGAATATCAGATTTGAACAGTGAGCAATTTTATAGTGACTAATTATATAGTAAACGACATTATTTTTTATACTTTGATCAATCATAGGCTGACTGTGTGGGCTTTCCGGTCGCCCCCACACCCCTTCGGACATCACTCCAGGTAAGAATATTTTTGTTGCCTACTATAATTCATTGACATAAAGAGTTTTTTATGAATTCTGGGTTCAGGGGAAAAATAGAAATAATGAGTATTGAATAATGATTTTGAATAATGATTTTCTATTCTGATTTTTCCTCATAGAAGAAGTTATTTTTCTTTTTAGTTTACTTGCATAGTAAAAAGCTGCGGGTGTCCGGTGGACACCTCTGCGCAGCAGAAGCACCGACCGAGGTGACAGACGAGAATCGAGCAGCCCTTGCGGGGGTTGGGGCAGAGCCCCAATAGCAGAGCCCCAACATTAAGCTGCGGGGCAGGGAGTGAAAAAGTGGCGAGAAGAACGGCGTACAGAGCTTTGATGAGGGTAGAGAGAGATGGCGCGTATTCTAATATTGCGCTGGATGAGATATTGAAGGAGAGCGGACTGTCGGCGAGGGAGAAAAGCTTTGCGACGGGACTGTTTTATGGTGTATGCGAAAAGAAGCTGCTGCTGGACTATAATATTGCGCTGTTGGCAAGACGGCGCACAGAAGAGCTTGAAGCGGAGGTTCTGACAGTTCTGCGAATGGGACTGTATCAACTGTTTGTGATGGAGCGTGTACCGGAGCAGGCGGCAGTGAATGAGAGTGTAAAGCTGTGTCGGGAGATGGGCTGCGGCAGGAGCGCAGGACTTGTCAATGCGGTGCTGCGGCAGGCTGCAAGGGACGGCGAACTCCGGCTGCCGAAAAAAAGCAAGGGGAAGAACAAATACTATTCTGTGAAATATTCCTGTCCCGAAAGCATTGTGAAGCTGTGGCGCGAAAGCTACGGCGAAGAAATAACCCTTGGCTTGCTCGGCGCACTTGACGGCAGACCGCCGCTCCATGCCCGCGTGAATGTACTGAGAACAACACCGCAGGAGCTTGCCGACGGACTTTTGGCAGAAGGTGTTATCGCGGAATCGTCGGGATTTTCGGAAAATGATCTGCTGCTGAAACACACGGGAGCGGTTGAAGGTCTGACAGCATACCGAAATGGCTGGTTCCATATACAGGACAGTGCTTCGCAGCTTTGCTGTGAGCTGCTGAATCCGCAGGAAGGACAAACACTGCTCGATGTCTGTGCCGCACCGGGGGGCAAGAGCTTCACAGCGGCAGAACTCATGCACAACAAAGGACAGATCATAGCCTGTGATCTGTATGCGGCGCGGCTGGGTCTGATCAGCAGCGGTGCGAAGCGGCTTGGTATCGGTATTATACGGACACATGAGGGCGATTCCTCAAAGCTGTGTGCAGCAGACGGTGAAAGTCTGCCTTTGGCGGACAGAGTGCTGTGTGATGTACCGTGTTCGGGTCTTGGGATCATCCGGCGTAAGCCGGAGCTGCGCTATAAAACCGATACGGGCATCGATACGCTGCCGCAGCTTCAATATGAGATTCTGTGCAGCGCGGCTGCGTTCGTTAAAAGCGGCGGATTGCTGCTTTATTCTACGTGTACGCTGAATCCTGCGGAAAATAACAGGAATGCGCGAAGATTCCTTGATGAACATGATGACTTTGAAGCCTGCCCGATCACGCTGCCATACGGTCTGGAACGGGCAGTTGATGAGCGTGACAGCGAACTGACGCTGTTTCCGCATAAGCACCGCACCGACGGTTTCTTTATAAGCTTATTCAGAAGGAAGTGAGATATTTGACCTCC
Organism: uncultured Ruminococcus sp.; assembly: GCA_902773325.1. Lineage (GTDB taxonomy): Bacteria > Bacillota > Clostridia > Oscillospirales > Acutalibacteraceae > UBA1213. The sequence continues at coordinate 12,382 of CACYDW010000095.1, read as the reverse complement.
GATATCAAATCAATGTATGAAGAAGAACTTGCCGAAGAGCTTCGTGCGATGGGTGAACCTGCCTACCGTGCAAGACAGATCTATCAATGGCTGCATACGGGGGTAAAATCCTTTGACGAAATGACCAATATTTCAAAGGCACTTCGTAAAAAGCTTGTGGATAGGTACTATATATCGTCTGCGGCTATTGAAAAAAAACTGGTTTCGGATTATGATGATACTAAGAAATACTTGTTTTCTTTCCGTGACGGAGAAATGGTGGAATCCGTTCTGATGAAATATCACCACGGCTATACGAGCTGTATCTCCACACAGGCAGGGTGTAAGATGGGCTGTACCTTCTGCGCTACGGGGCAGAGCGGGTTTTCCAGAAATCTTACGGCATCGGAAATGCTTGCCCAGCTTCAGGCGGAGCAGCAGGACAACGCGATCAGAATCTCCAATGTCGTTCTGATGGGCATGGGTGAACCGCTCGATAACTACGACAACGTACTGCGCTTTCTGCGGCTGGTGAGCAGCGAAGACGGCATGAATATCGGTATGCGGCATATATCGCTTTCCACCTGCGGTATCGTGCCGAAAATCTATGAGCTTGCCGAATTGAAGCTTCAATTGACGCTTTCGGTTTCACTTCATGCACCCAATGATGAAATACGAAGCCGCACCATGCCGGTCAACAGAAAATATAACATCGGACAACTGCTTGAGGCCTGCCGCTACTATACGGACGTCACAGGCAGAAGAATATCGTTTGAATATGCCATGATCGACGGCATTAACGACAGCGACCAGTGTGCCGCCGAGCTTGCAAAGCGGCTGCGCGGGATTATCAGCCATGTCAATCTGATTCCCGTCAATGCCGTGGACGGCACAGGATATATCAAAAGCAAAAAAGACAGGATACAAAGCTTTATCAAAATACTCGGACAGCATGGGGTGACTGCTACGGTAAGACGCACACTCGGCAGTGACATCAATGCTTCCTGCGGACAGCTCCGGAGAGCTTCGCAGAGTCCGGAAACAAAGGGGGAAAACCCGGAATGAGAGTCTTTACAAAAAGTGATGTCGGACTTGTGCGTGAGGGCAACGAGGACTGCTGCACTGCGGGAACGTTTATGGACGGTGCTGTGTGGGCGGTGGTCTGTGACGGAATGGGCGGAGCAAACGGCGGCGAGGTAGCCAGTCAGCTTGCCTGCGATGTCGTGAAATGGGTGCTCGTTGAGGGTTACCGCATGGAGCTTGAGCCTGATGAGCTTGTCGGTCTGATACGGTCGGCGATCACAGAAGCCAATACCAGAGTGTATCAGACCGCACAGAACGACTGGTCACTGCTCGGCATGGGAACGACCGTTGTATGCGCTGTTGTGAAGGGCGGCGTGTGCTATGTGGTTCATGCGGGCGACAGCCGTGCCTATCTCATCAGCGGCGGCGGAATCAGGCGGCTTACAAAGGATCATTCCATTGTACAGGAGCTGATCGATTCCGGCAAAATCACCCCCGAGGAGGCTTCACAGCACTACAGCAGGCACATTATCACACGGGCACTGGGAACGCAGCCGACGCTTGAAACAGACGTCAACACCGCACCCTTCGGTGAAGATGATATCCTTCTGGTCTGCACGGACGGTCTGTCCAATTATTTTGATGACCGTACGCTGCTGGAAATGACACAAGGTGCATCGGCAGAGGAGCTTCCGGACAGGCTGATCGAAAAGGCAAAAGAGTGCGGCGGTAATGACAACATTACCGTAGCGGTCATTGAAATGTGATGTGCAAAAGGCAGTACAATCTAAAAGGAGATTTGGGTATGGATAAATACACAGGCAAAAAACTGGACAAACGCTATGAGATTCAGGAGCTGATCGGCATCGGTGGCATGGCAACGGTCTATAAGGCTTATGACAGCATAGACGATAAGACGGTTGCAATCAAGATCCTCAAGGACGAGTATCTCGGCAATGAGGATTTCATCAGACGGTTCAAAAATGAATCCAAGGCGATCGCAGTGCTTTCTCATAACAATATCGTAAAGGTTTATGACGTAAGTTTCGGCGAGAGGATTCAGTATATCGTCATGGAATATGTTGACGGTATTACCCTGAAGGAATATATCGGACAGCAGAAGGTTGTCCCGTGGAAAGAGGCTGTACATTTTACTGTACAGATTTTGCAGGCTCTGCAGCATGCACACGAAAAGGGTATCATTCACAGAGATATCAAGCCCCAGAATATCATGCTTTTGCAGGACGGTTCTATCAAGGTCATGGATTTCGGCATTGCCAAGCTGGCTTACAGTGAATCGCATACCAAAACGGACAAAACTATCGGCTCAGTACATTACATTGCTCCCGAACAGGTCAAGGGCAAGGTGGCAGACGGCAAGGCTGATATCTATTCTGTCGGTGTGATGCTCTATGAAATGCTTACCGGAAAGCTTCCGTTTGACGGAGATACCGCCGTATCCGTTGCATTGATGCAGGTGCAGAATGAACCCACGCCCCCCCGCGAGCTGAATGAAAAGATTCCCGCAGGACTTGAAGAAATAACCCTCAAGGCTATGAGAAAGGATCCTGCACAGCGCTTTGCAGGTGCCGGCGAAATGCTGGAGGCCATCGAAACCTTCCGACGTGACCCCTCCGTTACCTTTGGATACAAATACTTCGATGACAAAGCGCCTACAAAATATGTAGACTCCATCAGCAGCGTCAGAACGGCTGTGCCGGAACCGGCTTATAATGACAATTATGACAGTAATGACGATGATGATGACGACGATATCGTGATCTCACGTACCAAAACAGCCGTGAAATGGCTGACCATCAGTATCACGCTGCTGGTTATCGTGGCAATTGCCGTGTTGGTGCTCAATCTGTGGCAGTCGGCAGTCAAGTCCAACGAGATCCCCAGCGTAGATGTGCCGAATTTTGTAGGTCACATGATCGATGAGGTCAAGAAGGACAGAAACTATAAGTTTGAATTTGAGATCACCGCGAAATATGATGACTCTCAGCCGCTGAATGTGGTGCTCTCGCAGGAGCCGGAGGCCGGTACCAAGCAGATCAAGGAAAACGCAGTCGTAAAGCTGACTGTCAACAGTACAAGCACCATTACCGAGGTTCCCAAGCTGAAAAACTATCTGGAGCAGGAAGCTATTGACAAGCTCAAAACAAAATATCTGAACTATGATGTGCAGCGTGTCAACAGCACGGAGGTTCCAAAGGGATATATCATTGACTGTGCACCGCAGGAGGGCACAGAACAGGAGATCGGCACAACGATCACACTGATCGTCAGTGACGGTCCTGTTCCGGAGCAGGTAGAGGTTCCCGATGTATCGGGCAAGAGCTACGACACTGCCAAGGCAAACCTTGAAGCACTCGGCTTCACAACACAAAAAGAAACAGTTGCCAGTGCTGTTGAAGCAGGCAAGGTTATCAGCACCGATCCGCTGCCCGGTAATAAGCTGACCAAGGGTTCTCTGATCTCCATTCGCGTCAGTGACGGCAGCAAGATCATCAATTCGCTTGAATATCAGGTCGACCTGCCCACAGAGGAATATGCCGAGATCACCGTAACGGTTTATGTAGACGGCAAGAAGTTCCTCGAGGAAACCGGTTCACCGGCAACAGGCTATAAGATGGAGCTTGAAATAGAGCCGGAGGGAGCTGTCAAGGATAAGAAGGAAGTTACCATTATGGTAGACGGCGTCCGCTATGAGGTACTGTCCTTTGACTTCAAGAACCAGACGGTAACCAGAAGCTATATCAATACCAACTACAAGATCAAAGAGGGCGCACCCAATGAAGATCTGAGCGAATATATGGAAACAGCTATTCAGGAGCTGCGTGATTATATTCAGCTCGATGATTATTCGGAGGAAAATCAGCATGCCATCACAGCAGTCCTCTCAGAATATTATGCAAAGATCTATGAGGCAACAAGTCAGGAGGATATTGATGCCCTTGTAGAGGAAACAAAGGCAGAGCTTGATAAGATCGAGCCGGAGTCCGGCAATTCAGAGGTTGATCTTGACACGATGATCAGCAATGCGATCACATCACTTCAGGTCTATGTCAACACAGATGATCTGTCTGATGCAGATGCAGAGCATATTGAGTATATCGTTTCTGCTTATTCCAACAGTATCCGCGGGGCACAGTCCGCTGCTGAGATCGATGACCTTGTTTCCCGCGCAAAGTCCGAGATGGATGAGGTCGTTCAGAATGCCGGAGAAAACAGCGAGGATGAAAGCAGCGAGGAAGAAAACGAGGAATAACGGGATTATTTCATGGAAACATTAACAGGACTTATTATAAAGGCAATCAGTGGCTTCTACTATGTAGAAGCCGCCGATGCTTTATATGAATGCCGTGCAAGAGGCATTTTCCGCAAAAGGAATATCAAGCCGGCAGTAGGAGATACTGCCGAAATCAGTGTGGCTTCTGACGGTACGGCGACGGTGGAGGAAATTGCACCCCGCCGGAATTATATTGTCCGACCGCCGCTTGCAAACCTTGACAGGCTGTTTATCACCGCATCGGTTTGTGACCCTGCTCCGAATCTGTATGTGATCGACAAGATCACGGCGGTGGCGGCTGACAAGGGCATTGAGCCTGTGATCGTTCTGACAAAATCCGATCTCGGAAGCTGTGAAGAGCTGCTGCGCCTGTATCGGCAGGCAGGACTTCGCGCTATCTCCTACAGCATCGAAACACAGGAGGGCAAGCAGGAGCTGCTAAAGCTGATTCATGGGAAAATATCGGCATTTACGGGAAACACGGGAGTAGGAAAGTCCTCATTGCTGAATTCCGTTTTTCCGGAGCTGTCCATCGAAACGGGTGAGATCAGTAAAAAGCTGGGCAGGGGCAGACATACCACCCGCCATAGTGAGCTGTATAAGCTTGGCGGCGGATATGTTGCCGATACGCCGGGATTTTCGGCGGTGGATATAGAACGGTATGAAATCGTGAGCCGTGAAAATCTGCCGTTCTGTTTTCCGGAGATGGAGCAGTATCTGACAGCCTGTAGGTTTGTCGGCTGTTCGCATACCTGTGAAAAGGGGTGTGCTGTGATCGAAGCGGTGAAGCGGGGCGAGATTGCCAAGTCACGTCACGAAAGCTATAAAGCCATGATCGAGGAGTTATCTAAAAAGCCAAAGGATTACAGCAGTAAATCATAACCGGACAGGCGGCGGGAAATTATTCCGCCGCCTGTTTTCGGAGTGTCTGGAGGAAAGAAGCCATGAGCAGAAAAAAATGCGTGATCATCGGTGCTTCACCGTTGATCAGCCCGGATATCATCAGAGAAAATATCAAAAGCGGTGACTTTGTTGTGTGTGCAGACGGCGGCTGTCAGGCGTCTGCGGCTGCGGGTATTGTCCCGCAGCTTGTGATCGGCGATTTTGATTCCTGTATACAGCCTGATGCTGATCAGCTTCCGTCAGTCTGTGAGGTGATTCAATTGCCGCGCGAAAAGGACGATACCGACACGATGTACTGTGTCAGAACGTGCATCGACAGGGGATACGGTGAATTTGTACTGCTCGGTATGACCGGCGGAAGGTGTGACCACACCTATGCGAATTTTTGTGTGCTGCTTTATCTGGCACAAAGAGGCTGCTCTGCCGTGATGAAGGACGCATATACGGAGATTCGGGCGGCAGTTGAGGGCAGCGTGCTGTACTTTGACCCGACAGGAAAGCTCTTGTCCGGCGATCAGGGGACTTTTGCCCGTGAATCCGACAGTGTACCGGAAGATAAGGAAAATTCCGGGCGCAGAGAGGATATGTCGGGTGTGAAATTCTCGGTTTTTCCGTTTGGCTGCGAAGAATGTGAGGTGACGCTGCGGGGCTTTCAGTATGAACTGGAGCGGGGCGTACTGCGGTCGGAATTTCCGCTGGGAATCAGCAACGAGTTTACTTCCGGCAAAGCGGAGGTTTATGTACACCGCGGGAGTGCCCTGCTGATGGTGACGCGGGAAAATCTCGGAGAAGCTCTGTGTACAGTTGTGTCAGAATCTGAGTATCTGCATAGTATGATAACGTAAGATGAAAACGGAGGTGAGCCTGAATACCATGAGGAAAGCCCTCAGAAACGGAAATATCCTTGCGTTTAGTCTGGGACTGTTAGTGTCGCTTGTTTTGCCGCAAAGCTGGCTGGTGGTAGTGACCGCTGTTATTTTGTCGGTGGTGTCACTGATCTGCTCACGCCGCTGCTGCTGACCCGAAGGAGGTACTTGCTTATGAAAATCGTTGTGGTTGATAATCCGAAATTCTGGAGCTTCTTTCTGAGAAAAATGTTCAGGATCAAGAAGCAGAAGGCAGAGAACAACGGCATGGTATCATAACAATATCAATAGCAGTAAAAATATCAGAAAATAATTTCCAAAAAATTTGAAAAGTACAGAAATATGTGTTATAATAGCTTTGATTCCCGATATTTCGGAAAAAATAAAAGGGTGAATAAAAATGCGTGCTCGTATACAGAACTGGGACGAGAAAATACTATTCAAGCTGCTTGATAACAGAACTCCCACTGCTAATAAGATGATGATTATTCTCACCATTCTCGGCAACGGCGGATTAGTATGGTTTGCCTCATCTATACCGTTTTTTCTTTCCAACAGATGGCGGCTGACAGGTTATACGATGCTGTTTGCCATGATCATGGTGTGGTTCAGCGGAGAGGTCACCATTAAACATATTGTCAGAAGGAAGCGTCCGTGTCACGTCAAGTTCAAGGATTATCTTCTGATCAAAAATCCCCCGCATTATTCTTTTCCGTCAAGTCATTCGTCCACCTCGTTTGCAGTGTCAACGGTAGTCATGATCATGTGCCCATGGTGGGGTGTGCCGTTTATGATCATGGCGGGACTGATCGCCTTTTCGCGCATGTATATGCTGGTGCATTATCCCTCTGATGTTCTGGCGGGTGTTCTGCTTGGCATTATCGGCGGAATTATTGCGATCCCCCTTTCACCCTATATCCCGTTCTTTTATCTGTGACCAATAAAGAAAAGCCTGTCACGCAGACAATCCTGCGGACAGGCTTTTTTATGTGATCTTTTTCAGCTTTACTCCTCATTTTGAATGACTGCGGACTGGAATTTCCGGAGCTGATCGGCAAGCTGCCTGGATTGAAGATATTTTTGCAGCCATACCGCCAATTTGATAAGCATATAAACAACCAAAACAATGCTGCCAAGGAACAGACGGAAGAATGTCTGTTCCATATCATCCGGCGGCTGAACCATCAGCAATACAATTGCTTCTATTACAGTAAGCTGAATAATGTGCCTGATGATATATTGTTTAAGAGTCGGTTCGCTTTTGAAATAGGTTATGAATGAAGGTAAAACACAAAGTGCTGCCATGATAAACGGTCCTGCCAACTGATAATATTTTATATTTTCTTCGGGAGCATATATCATGCCAAAGACCATACTGACAGCGAATATCAGCGTTACCAGAACACAATATATTTGTATGTGCATCAGAAAAAATTTCCTCAATTCCATTGACCTTATCCTTTCAATGCCTTTTTTAGTTCGGGAACATATTTTCTTGAGATAACGACCTGTTCACCGGAAAACAGTACAGCAGTAAAACGGCTGTTGAGTGCCGGCTTGATGGAGCTGACCTTCATCAGATTCAGCAGAACCGATTTGGAAACCCTGATGAAATGCTTGGTTTTCAGCAGCTCTTCCAATTCATACAGCTTTTGACGTGTTTCATAGACCTTGTCCTTTGTATAGATAAAGCCCCTGTTGTCCACCGATTCAATATAGAATATATCCGAAACGGCGATCTCATATTGTCTTTCATCGGATATGCCGGTAAGCAGCCCTTGCCGTGATTTGACAAAGGCTGCTATCTCCTGTACGTCATCATTGACGGTGTAACAATGAATCTCTACATATTCGGGTTTACTGCGGTCTGTTTTTGTTATTTTGATCTGCATAGTCAATACTCAGCTTTTATTTGAAGCTCTCCTTCATTCTTCAGGTAGTAGTTGAACCAGTCAAGAACTATGCCGTTTAATGTGTTCATCATCGCTTCGTTGTCAATATCCTGTCCGCCGAGCATTTTTGAAAGGAAGGGTGAGAAAAGCGGGAGGTCAGTGAAATCCATGTGTCCGACACCCGAGAAAATAGCGATTTTGCCGTCAGCAGCATTCTCGACAAGATGCTCCGTGAGATTATTGTAAACGTCAAGCTTCTGTAACTCTTCCTCATTATTATAATCTGTTTTTCTTCCGATTACAAGTACCGGAACAGGATAAACAGTTTCATCAGCGAAGCCTTTTCCGTTTTTGAAGCCCTCAACTTCACCGAGAGCAGTTCCGTCAAGATCAATTACTGCGTCAATATCATTTCTGGTTCTGCCAAGCTCAATGCTTGCCGCACCGCCCAGAGAATGACCCATGCAGCCGATATGGTCTGTATCAATGCTTTTGATCACATTCATTACAAGCTCATTGTTTTCGGAATGCCATGCACTACTAAGCTGATCGTCTGATCGGGCAGCTTCTATGGAATCTATCACAAAGCTGATATCGTCACATCTTAAATTCATCCATTCGTTGGTGATGTTGAAGATATCCTCGGCACTGACAATATCCATGTTCTGAATCATAGCCGCGTCATTGATGAATTGGCTGTCAACGATGATGGTTTTTCCGCTTGTATCCTTTGTGAAAAATGCATGATGCGGGTGGTCAAGAGCTACAACCACATAACCGTTGCTTGCAAGCTCGGCATAGGTCGAGAAATTACTCTGATAGTATCCGAATGCGCCGTGTGAGAAGACTACAAGCGGGAATTCACCGCTCGCTCCCTCAGGATAAAAGAAATGTGCAGGAATCTCCCTGAAAGAGCCGTCATTCTCGTAGGTATCCGTTCTGCTTTCATCAACGAGAATGGACGATACCTGAGCGACCGTGTAATTGCCCGTTGTGGGAAGTCCGTTGTAATTGGCGAAGATAAATGCAGGCATCAGTGAAACGGCAACAAGTATGGTTGAAAGAACACAGTTCACAACAGACCATGCTTTTTTCTTCATGCCGTTTATTTTTTTATGCCCGATGAGCCATGAAATACCCGCAAAGATGAAGCGGATCGCCACAACAGCCAATGCGGCGATAAAGCGCCATTTCAGATGTACTACAGGCAGGAGTACCAAGCCGAGTAAAAGTGCTGTTTCAATAGCGCGGACGATGACCCGATTTTTCAGCCATGCGGCTTTTTCACCGAATTTTGTAAACGTCATGACCACTAAAGCGATCTCCGCAGCGGCAAACAGAATCAAAAATGTTGTTCCCATGTTCATCAACCTTTCGTTTTTTTGTTTTGTGTTTTTGTTTTTTGCTATGATTGGATTATACATGAGGTCATTTTTTATTTCAACAAAATCTGATGTAAGATGCAAAAACCGACGCTAAGATACACTTCGGCTTGACGCTGTACTGTTTTTGTTTTATGAGCTTCGGGTGAAAAGTCCGTTTTTTAGGAAAGGGGTCCGGTAGAATCGATTTCCGTACGCTGATAACCGTGTCTGTTGACTGATACCACAAAAAAGCTGCCGTGTATTGTTGCAGTATTACGTCTGTTTTTCAGCATATCTGTATGTTATAATAATTCTGTCAGAGAAATGCTGAACCAACACGCAAAGGAGTATGATACCATGGGATTATTTGACAATATCAGCAGTACTGCTGCACCGCAGACAGACGGCAATAAAACCTATGCCGTAACATTTCAGAGGTTGCCCGAAACACTGGAGGAATTCAAGGCGCTGCCGCAGGCGGCACTTACTGCTCCCGCCGATACCGCCGCACTGACCGTTCTGGCTCTTTGCTTTTATCCACAGAATCAGAACCTTTCGCTTGCAATGCTGCAATATATCAGCGGTCCGAGGGAAATGAGCAATTATGAGAAGCAGTTTATTGCGGACCGGTTCAGAGATAAGGATTATGTGCCGCGCTCCTATTTTGCAGGTGCAACTCCTCAGAATGACTATAAGCCCTCTGAACCGTATACCATCTATGTCAGCGAAAACCCCTATACTTACCAGTCACAGGGCTATGCAAAGCTGTTTCTGACCTCCGGCGGTGCAGACAGTCCGCGCCCCGTTCAGCTCAGAAACACAAAGGACGGAAAATGGTATCTCTGGGAGCAGTTCCTGCTTGCTGACATACGCAAACCGGAATCCTCCGACCCGTGGGCATAATAAAGAACCGGCGGTACTGAAAACAAGATTCAGTACCGCCGGATTTATATAGGATTATAAGAACAAAAATGGGTAAAAAGGATCAAACCACACCCTGAGCGATCATGGTGTCTGCAACCTTTACGAAGCCTGCAATGTTTGCGCCGACAACAAAGTTATCCTTGTAGCCGTACTTCTCGGCAGCATTAGCAATGTTGTGGTAGATGTTGACCATGATACCCTCAAGCTTCTTGTCAACCTCTTCAAATGTCCATGAAAGGCGCATGCTGTTCTGTGACATTTCCAGAGCAGAGGTAGCAACGCCGCCTGCGTTTGCAGCCTTGCCGGGAACAAACAGGATACCGTTCTGCTGGAGCAGCTTGGTTGCCTCAAGAGTGGTAGGCATATTTGCACCCTCGCAAACAGCGGTTGTACCGTTCTTGATGAGGTTCTGTGCACCCTCAACATCAAGCTCGTTCTGTGTAGCACAGGGAAGAGCGATGTCGCAGGGGATTGTCCAGAAGAACTTGCCCTCGGTGTATTCGGAGTTGGGACGATAACTCTTATACTCGGTCAGACGAGCTCTCTTGACCTCCTTGATCTCCTTGACAGCAGCGAGGTCGATGCCCTCAGCGTCATAGATCCAGCCTGTTGAATCAGAGAGTGTAACGACCTTTGCACCGAGCTGTGTAGCCTTTTCAGCGGCATAGATAGCAACGTTGCCTGCGCCGGAGATGCAGACAGTCTTGCCTGCAATTTCGATATTGTGATCCTTAAGGAGTTCGTTTGTCATGTAGAGAAGACCGTAGCCGGTAGCCTCTGTACGGGCAAGTGAGCCGCCGTAGGTAAGACCCTTGCCGGTGAGAACACCCTCATACTGGTTTCTCAGTCTTTTGTACTGACCAAAGAGGTAGCCGATCTCTCTTGCACCTGTGCCGATATCGCCTGCGGGAACGTCAGTGTCGTGACCGATGTGTCTGAAAAGCTCTGTCATGAAGCTCTGGCAGAAAGCCATAACCTCTCTGTCGCTCTTGCCCTTGGGGTCGAAGTCAGAGCCGCCCTTGCCGCCGCCGATCGGCAGACCGGTGAGGGAGTTCTTGAAGATCTGCTCAAAGCCGAGGAACTTGATGATACCGAGGTTTACAGAGGGGTGCAGACGCAGACCGCCCTTGTAGGGACCGATAGCACTGTTGAACTGAATACGGAAACCGCGGTTGACCTGAACCTTACCGTTATCGTCTACCCACGGAACTCTGAACATGAGCTGTCTTTCAGGCTCTACGATTCTTTCGAGAATCGCTTCCTGCTGGTATTTGGGGTTAGCCTCAATAACAGGCTCGAGTGATTCGAGAACCTCCTTGACAGCCTGAACGAATTCGGGCTGTGCGGGGTTTTTTTCAATGACCTTTTCAAGTACTTCACTAACGTATGACATAGATGTCACTCCTTAAATAGATAAATATAAATAGATCAATAAATTTCTCACCGGACAAATGCACCTCGGCATCATCCGGCTGTCAGAAATGCTTTTTTCCGACTGCGTTAACCATTCTAACACATTCAAAAATAATAATCAAGGGGTATTTTAAAATTCTTGCAGGATTTGATACGAAAAAATTCATAAATGCGGTGTGGTACGGATTCCGGGTGTCTGAATTGCTGTTTCTGTGCTGATTTCATGCACCATGTTTGCAGGAATGTTGTTTTGCAGGTGCATTTGACAAGGGGTAAAGACATGGGAATCATTTTCCGGGAAAGGAACAACTGCCCCGCACTCTATATACATTTGTATATAGCAAAGAATTGTATCCGGGAGATTACCGGCTTGAAAGCATGGACTTCTCCGGCAAAGGAATCGCTTCGGAATGGAGTAAAAAAGGCGTAAAATTTTGCAAAATAATTTTTTAAAAAGGTGTTGACAAATAAGAATGATTATGGTATTATAAACAAGTCGTCAGGAACAAAACAAAAAAGGCTGACGAAAGAAGATAAGCTGGTGTAGCTCAGTTGGTAGAGCAGCTGATTTGTAATCAGCAGGTCGGGGGTTCAAGTCCGTCCACCAGCTCCATAAAATAAGTCTGTGTCATGCAGGCTTTATATCCGGGAGAGTTCCAGAGCGGTCAAATGGGGCAGACTGTAAATCTGTTGCTTCGGCTTCGGTGGTTCGAATCCACCCTC
>CACYDW010000094.1 GCA_902773325.1 uncultured Ruminococcus sp. | reverse complement strand
CCCACGCAAAGCTCTGTTCCCACGCAAAGCTCTGTTCCCACGCAAAGCTCTGTCCCCACGCAAAGTTCTATACCGACACAGAGTTCTGCACCGACACAGGTTTCCGAGCCGACCGGTTCTTCTTCACAGCCTGTTGAAGAATCCCCACACGATGTATCGGACAATCCCGGAACAGGTGATCCGGCTCTCGTAATCTGGTTTGCGCTGCTTTGGGCACTGTCGTGCCTGATGATAAATGCTATCACTTTAGCAACAAAAAACAGGAGGTAATTTGTTATGACAAACAAAAGAAAAAAACTGATGACAGCGGCGATTGCCGGTTCTATGGCGGCAAGCATTGTTGTCGGCGGCGGCACATTCGCGTATCTTCAATCACAAACGGAAGATGTTGTCAATGAGTTCAAAACCGAACAGGTAAAGGTGGAGATCTCCGAATCCCCCCATGACCCCTATGACATCATTCCCGGCACGGAACAGGACAAAGACCCGACTGTTACGGTCAAGAACACGATCGAATCATTTGTATTCCTGACTGTGACCGATAATACCCACGGCCTTGTCAACTATGAGATCGATGACACGATCTGGACAAAGCTTGACGGCTATGACGATGTATACTACAGGAAAGTTCCTGCCGCCGCTGATGCAAACGGCACAACACTGAAAGTACTGAAAGGCGATAAGGTTTCCTATGATGAGAACCTGATCAACGAGGATATGCTGGATGAAGACGGCAACCTGCTGACAGACGTTGCACTGACATTCAAAGCACTTGCCATTCAGGCAAAGCCGTTTACAGACCCCACAGACCCCGCTGACCCGACAACCGCGCCCACAGAGGCAGAAGCTGCTGTAGCGGCTTATCTGAAGGCTGCTCCGATAAAGGTAACTAATATTTCAGAATTCAAGCAGGCACTTCTGGACGTTGAAAACGGTGGTATGATCGTACTGGATGGTGATGTCACAAATACAGACTCCGAAACAATCAGAGCAAATACCAACAAAAAGTTCACGATCGATCTTGGCGGTCATACATTGGATATGAACGGTGAGCGTTTTTATGTTGATAATGCAGACGTAACGATTCAAAACGGTGTGCTGCACTCGAACAAAGAAGGAATTCAGTTTGCACCTAACAACTATGGCGACGCTCGTCTGGTAATTGCAGAAGATGCAAAGATCGTATCCAACAACGGCTGTGCGGTTTTGGTAGCTGATAACTCAAATGGTTCTCACAGCGGTGTGGCTGATATTTACGGAGAAACAGAAGGCTGTATTTTTATTCACGGAACAGTCCCGCAAACCGCCAATATTGTTGTTAATGTTTATGGCAATATTTACGGCGGCGAGAATATCGCGAGAAAAGATATCGGTATTGCTGTGAACGGCTATGCTACAGTCAATATCAAGAGCGGTGCTACTGTAAAGAGCCTGACAGGTATTGAGGTACGTGCAGGCAAACTGAATGTTGAAGATGGTGCAACAATTATAGCTACGGCAGTACCTACATCATTTGAACCAAACAGCAGCGGTACTACTACGCAGGGTGCAGGTGTAGGTGTTTCTCAGCACACCACAAAACTGCCGATAGAGGTCAATATTTCAGGTGGTACAATACAGGGTTATATACCGCTGTATGAGATCAATCCGCAAAATAACTCTGACGCAGATCTGGCAAAGATCACCATCAATGTAACAGGCGGTACCTTTGAAAACATCAACGGCGGTACAACACTGTTCAGCATAGCTGACAGAGATAAGATTACCTACAACAACCCGCTTGAATCATAACCGACATTCCCCAAAATAAAAACCGTAAACCCGCCGTCTGTATACGGTGGGTTTACGGCTTTTTTCTGTCATCAGAGAGCTTTCCCTATCGGTTCTGAATAGTGCCAACAACAGCACAGCGCACCCGCACATTGATGCACGGGTGCGCTGTCATTGATAATAAAGCGATCAAGTATATCAGCCGGTGGTAAGTGCGCCGCCGTAAGCAGCCCACTCGCCCTCGTTATACTTGTATTTGGTTTTTTCGATACCTCTGCCCTTCTGCGGGTCAACAGATGTATCAATAATGTAGATCTGACCGCCAAAGTCGTTGCCAAAACTGAGGTCGGCTGTCTGGTAGCCGATCACACCGGCACGGATATCATCGTCACTTACGCCGGTGCTGAAGATGATCTTCGTAGCCTCAACAGGCATTACACAGCGATAGGTAGCTGTACCATCGATTCTTTCCATCTGTACACCCGGCCATGATGTGCCGAGATCCTGTATAGCGTTTCCGCTCTCGTCGGTAGCGTTGGCAGGATAAGCTTCACCGGTGAGCTTGTTGGTGATGAGGTGATAATCATCATTCCACCAGTAAGCATAGACGTGTTCCCACTTTGTCTGGCTGTTGTCGAAGTATACGTAATCCGTGAGTTCACCTGCCGCAGTGTCGGAGGTTTCGTCCGAGGATTCTGTCGGAGTTTCGTCCGAGGATTCAGTCGAACCTTCCTCTGAGGATTCTGTTGAGCTTTCTGTTGAGCTTTCTGTTGATACAGTATTGTCCGATTCTGCCTCCGAAGCAGCACTCTCCTCTGTTGAAGCAACAGAAGCCTGAGATGCTGTATTATTGGTGGAAGCGGTTGAAGTGGTTGAAGTGGTGGTTTCGCCTGAGCAGCCTGCAAATGACAAAGCCAGTGCCGCTGCAAACATTACTGCGCCTGTTCTTTTCATATTGACCATTGAAATCTCCTCCATTCAGTAGGGCAAAGCCCTTATTCAAGAGCATTATAACACAATCAACGCACAAAATTCAATAGATTTTGTATGGGCAGCAAGGATAATTTTAATTCCAAACCATTTTTTCTTTTATGCACATTGCACGGAATACATTCTTGTGCTATACTTATAAAAACAAAGTCATTTTACTGATCGATCTATCGGAGGTGCATATCATCATGTATGAAGCGTTAAAGAAAGTACTGTCGGAGGGCTGCAATATTGTGTTTTTCGGGGGTGCGGGTGTATCCACCGAAAGCGGGATCCCCGATTTCAGAAGTGTTGACGGGCTGTATAATCAGAAGTATAAATACCCGCCCGAAATCATTCTCAGCCACTCGTTTTTCATGTCCCACACCAAAGATTTCTATGACTTCTATCGGGATAAAATGCTGTGTCCCGATGCCAAGCCCAACAAGGCGCACATCGCCCTTGCAAAGCTCGAGGAGCGGGGCAAGCTCAAAGCAGTCATCACCCAGAATATCGACGGACTGCATCAGGCGGCGGGCAGCAAAACCGTTTATGAGCTGCACGGTTCCGTACTACGGAATTACTGCACAAAATGCAGGAAGTTTTATCCGCTCTCTGCCGTCACCGAAACCTCGGATATCCCCAGATGTACCTGCGGCGGCATTATCAAGCCGGACGTTGTACTCTATGAGGAGCCGCTGGACGATGAAACCACGGATAACGCTGTGGAAGCGATTCAAAAAGCCGACGTGCTGATCATCGGCGGAACCTCCCTCAATGTATATCCCGCTGCGGGATTTCTGCGTTTCTTTAACGGCAGCAAAATCGTACTGCTCAACAAGTCCGAAACCCCCTACGATGCCAAAGCCGATATTGTGATTCGTGACCCCATCGGCAAGGTACTGGGAGAGTGTGTATTGTAATAGTATATAGGAAGATGCCCGCAGCCGGTTGATAGCTGCGGACATCTTTTCTTTATCGGAACGCAGGTTCACACAAATACCGGTTCTTGTCAAAAAGACGAATTTTCTTGCGGCGCGGTCTTGACTATCGGGCAGATTTTAACTATAATTTATATTGGAAAAAAAGTGTAATATATTTTTGAAAAAGGAGAAATTACGCTATGAAAAATTATAACATTACGCTGCTCAAGGGTGACGGTATCGGTCCCGAGATCGTCAATGAAGCTGTAAAGGTGCTTGATAAGACCGCCGCAAAATTCAACTTCACGGTTACATATACAGAAGCACTGCTCGGCGGCTGTGCGATCGATGCCGCCGGAGTTCCGCTCCCTCAGGAAACCATCGACAAGTGTCTTGCCTCCGACTCTGTTCTGCTCGGTGCGGTAGGCGGCCCCAAATGGGACACACAGCCCGGCAGCAACCGCCCCGAAGCCGGTCTGCTCGGGATCAGAGGTGCGCTCGGACTGTTTGCCAACCTCCGTCCCGCCGTCATCTTTGAACCGCTGCGTGACGCTTCTCCCCTGAGAAGCGATATTATCGGCGATGCAATGGACATTATGATCGTCAGAGAACTCACAGGCGGCATCTACTTCGGACAAAGAGGCAGAACAGACGACAATGGTATTCCTGCTGCTTATGATACGGAGAAATACAATGTTGCCGAGATCGAAAGGATCGGCAGAGTCGCCTTTGATATGGCTATGAAGCGCAATAAAAAGCTTACCAGCGTGGATAAGGCAAATGTGCTTGAATCCTCCCGCCTGTGGCGCGAAACCATGATCAGGCTCTCTGCGGAATATCCGGAGGTGGAGCTGAATCATCTTTATGTTGACAACTGTGCTATGCAGCTTGTAAGAAATCCCAAGCAGTTTGACGTGATCGTCACCTCCAATATCTTCGGCGATATCCTCTCTGACGAAGCATCTATGATCAGCGGTTCTATCGGAATGCTTGCATCGGCAAGCCTGAACAGCACCAAGCTCGGTATGTATGAGCCGATTCACGGTTCTGCTCCCGACATTGCCGGCAAGGGCATTGCCAATCCGCTTGCAACCATTCTTTCTGTTGCCATGATGCTGCGCTATTCCCTCGATGAACCGGAAGCTGCCGATGCGATCGAAGCCGCTGTTGCCGAGGTACTCAAAACCACCAGAACCCCCGATATCTACACCGAGGGTACAACAAAGGTATCTACTGTGCAGATGGGCGATGCTGTCTGCGCTTTGATCGGATAATAAATATATTTATACTCAAAAAATCAAAGGTGGGAATGGAATATGGATAACCTCACTCTTGCACTCACGCTGCTGTTGGCAGGCTTTACGATCGTGTTTTTAGTGCTGATCCTACTCATCATTGTTATCACGGTTTATGGCAAGATCATTCAGGCGGCGCAAAAATCGTCAGAAAAGAGAAAAGCAAAGAAAATTGAACAGGCTGCCCCCGCTGCGGCTTCTCCCGAAGCTGCCGTCCCCGAGGTACTGCCTGCAAACAATGATGAAATACCCGGAGAAATCATTGCCGTCATTGCTGCGGCAGTTGATGCGGTCTATGGCAATAAGCCCCATAAGATCAAAGCCGTCAGACGTTCGCGTTCTGCTCGTTCCTCTTGGGGTAATGCGGGTGTTGCACAAAACACACGACCGTTTTGACCCGCTCAGAATTTAACGGAAGGAAGGATTTCAATGGACATTTTCAATCAGCTCGGCTCTATTATTGTCGGACTGTTCCAATCTTCGGGACTCACCTCCCTGAGCTGGGAAAACTACGTTATGATTCTCATCTCGTTCGTGCTGATGTTCCTCGCTATCAAAAAGCAGTATGAACCGCTCCTGCTGCTGCCGATCGCCTTTGGTATGATGCTTGTCAACATCTTCCCCGGCATTATGGCAAATCCCGTCAACCAGATGATGACCTATGAACAGGTCATCGCGCAGGGTCTTGACCCCGCCTCCTACACCACATCATCACAGCTCATGACCCTTGAACAGCTTAAAACGGCAGGCTTTGACCCCACTCTTTATCATCTGGTGACTCTCAAGGACGGTTCTCAGTTCTATGAAGTCATCTACTATAACGTCACCGCCAACGGCGGACTGTTCTACTACCTCTATCAGGGCGTACACCTCGGTATTTTCCCGCCGCTCATCTTCCTCGGTATCGGCGCAATGACCGACTTCGGTCCCCTCATCGCGAATCCCAAAAGCTTTATCCTGGGTGCTGCCGCTCAGATCGGCATCTTCCTGACCTTTATCGGTGCTATCCTGCTGGGTTTTGCTCCCCATGAAGCCGGCTCGATCGCCATCATTGGCGGTGCAGACGGTCCTACCGCAATTTTCGTTACCTCTCAGCTTGCTCCCGAAATGCTCGGTCCTATCGCTGTCGCGGCATATTCCTACATGGCTCTTGTACCGATCATTCAGCCGCCCATCATGAAGCTGCTCACCACCAAAAAAGAGCGTTCCATCGTTATGGGTCAGCTTCGCCCCGTATCAAAGCTTGAAAAGGTGCTTTTCCCCATCGTTGTTGTCGTACTCGTCGCACTGCTCCTGCCCGATGCTGCGCCGCTGGTTGGTATGCTCATGCTCGGCAACCTCTTCAAGGAGAGCGGCGTTGTTGAGAGAATCTCCAAAACCGCTCAGAATGAGCTTATGAACATCGTTACCATCTTCCTTGGCATTACCGTTGGTGCAACAGCAAGCGGTACACTCTTCCTCAACTTCAAGACACTGGGCATTATTGCACTCGGTCTTATCGCGTTTTGTCTGGGTACAGCCTGCGGCGTACTCTTCGGCAAAATCATGTGCTGGGCTACCAAGGGCAAGGTCAACCCCCTCATCGGTTCGGCAGGTGTATCTGCTGTTCCTATGGCTGCCCGTATCTCTCAGAAGGTCGGTCAGGAAGAAAACCCCGCCAACTTCCTCCTCATGCACGCTATGGGCCCTAACGTAGCAGGTGTTATCGGCTCTGCTGTTGCCGCCGGTGTCCTCATCAGCGTACTCAAATAATTAGCAATGTGCAGTTGATTTTCTGTCAATAAAAAACTACCGTAGAAGGAATGGTCTTCTACGGTAGTTTTTTGCAAATGACATATCATAATCTGGCTTTATGAAAAGCAGATTATGAAATTCATCTTCCATAGTGCTGATAATATACATAACGTCCGATTGAAAGCGGAAGAACCCCACATAGAAGATACGCTCTTCTATGTGGGGTTCTCATATGAAATGATAAACAGCTACATTATTGCTGATTGCTGATTTACTTGAAGTAAGCAACACCACTCTCAAAGATTTTCTGGTCTTTCTCAAAGGGAACGTTGAAATAGAGGTTGTCGCCCTTGCGTTCGGAGTGACCCATCTTGCCGAGAACACGTCCGTCAGGGCTGGTGATGCCTTCGATCGCGCATACAGAACCGTTGGGGTTGTATTCGATATCGGAAGCCTGTGCACCTGTGGGGTCAACGTATTGTGTAGCGATCTGACCGTTGGCAATAAGCTTGCGGAGCACCTCATCATTGGCGACAAATCTGCCTTCACCGTGTGAGATCGGCACGGCATGGATATCGCCGGCATTGACCATAGAGAACCATGGCGACTTCACAGAGGTTACTCTGGTATATGCCATACGGGAAATATGTCTGCCAACGGTGTTGAAGGTGAGGGTGGGGTCTGTTTCCTTAAGGTCGGTAATTTCACCGTAGGGAACCAATCCGAGCTTGATGAGTGCCTGGAAGCCGTTGCAGATGCCGAGCATCAGACCGTCACGGTTTTTGAGCAGGCTATTGACCGCTTCGGCTACACGCGGGTTTCTGAAAGTGGTGGCAATGAACTTGCCCGAACCGTCAGGCTCGTCCCCGCCGGAGAATCCGCCGGGGAGCATGATCATCTGTGCTTCGTTGATACGTCTGACCATCTCGTCAATGGTTTCTTCAATAGCATTGGGTGTAAGGTTGCGGACAATGAGCAGTTCCGGCTGTGCGCCTGCCTTTGCAAAGGCACGGGCGGTATCGACTTCACAGTTGGTACCGGGGAATACCGGAATAAATACCTTCGGCCTTGCCGCTTTAATAGCGGGAGAAGCGGTGTTTCTCTGTGTATAGAGCGGCACCTCCGGCTGATTCTGCGGACACGCTGCCTTAACGGGGAATACACCCTCTAACTTCGCAGTCCATGCTTCGATCAGGTCATCAATAGCCAGAGCAGTTCCGTTGACAGTGATCGTACCGTCATCGGTCGTTGTACCGAGGTCATAGGAAACTATATCATCTGAGAGAGCCGCACCGTCGGCAAGCTCGAGAATGAGCGAACCGCTGAGCGGTGCAAACAGTTCATCGTTGGTAAGTGTTTTGGCGAAGGTAAAGCCGATCTTATTGCCGAAGCTCATTTTTGCAACAGCAGCGGCTGCACCGCCCTCTTTGACGGTATAAGCTGCAAGTACCTTGCCATCGTTCATGAGCGCATAAACGGCTTTATACATTGCTTTGAGCTGTTCCCAGTCGGGGAGCATGGTGTCCTTGTTTTCGGGGACGGGCACATAAATAACCCTTGAGCCGCTCTTTTTGAATGCAGCCGAGATCGTCTTTGAAGCTTTGGTCATTGCAACGGCAAAGCTGACAAGAGTAGGCGGCACATCAAGATCCTCAAATGAACCGGACATACTGTCCTTACCGCCGATTGACGGCAGACCGAGGTTGATCTGTGCGACAAGAGAACCGAGCAGTGCTGCTGCGGGCTTACCCCATCTGGAAGGAACATCATGCAGTCTTTCAAAATACTCCTGGAATGTCAGTCTTGCTGTCAGCGGGTCTGCGCCGATCGCAAGCAGCTTGGAGGTGGATTCTACCACCGCATAAGCCGCACCGTGGAACGGGCTCCAGCGTGATGTTCCGGGAATATAGCCGTATGCCATAGCGGTGGCATCATCGGTTTCACCCTCTGAAAGCGGCAGCTTGGCTGCCATAGCGTCCTCGGGAGTGAGCTGTGTCACACCGCCGAAGGGCATCAGAACGGTGGCAGCACCAATGCTGGCATCAAAGCGTTCGCAAAGTCCCTTCTGGGAGCATACCTCCAGACGGGAGAGGTTCTTTTTGAAAGCTTCACCTGCATCAAGACCGTCCAGTACGGCAGGTGCATGGTGACGGTAGCTTTTTTCGGGGTCGGGGGCAGTGATATAGGCATCGGCGACCTGTGTAACGCCGTTGGTATTGAGGAACGCACGGCTCAGGTCAACGATGGTCTTGCCCCTCCACTTCATGGTAAGGCGGGGATTTTCCGTAACAACGGCAACCGCCGTAGCTTCGAGGTTTTCTTTGTCTGCTTCTGCGATAAACCTTTCAACATCAGCCGGAGCAAGCACAACTGCCATTCTCTCCTGTGATTCCGAGATGGCAAGCTCCGTGCCGTCAAGGCCGTCATATTTTTTTGTGACCTTGTCGAGGTCAACGGTAAGACCGTCTGCAAGCTCACCGATCGCAACACAAACGCCGCCTGCGCCAAAGTCGTTGCAGCGCTTGATAAGCGTAGAAACCTTTTCATTTCTGAACAGACGCTGAATTTTGCGTTCGGTAGGCGGATTACCCTTTTGTACCTCTGCGCCGCAGGTTTCGATAGAATCCATCGTATGTGCCTTGGAGGAACCGGTTGCGCCGCCGCAGCCGTCACGGCCTGTTCTGCCGCCGAGCAGTACAATAATGTCATCGGGCGCAGGAACATCTCTGACAACATTTGCCTTGGGAGATGCGCCGATAACCGCGCCGATCTCCAGACGTTTCGCCACATAGCCGCTGTCATACAGCTCTGTAACCTGACCCGTAGCAAGACCGATCTGGTTGCCGTAGGAGCTGTATCCCGCAGCAGCACCTGTTGTGATCTTGCGTGAGGGGAGCTTGCCCTCCATGGTTTTTTCAAAGGGCAGAGTCGGGTCGCCCGAGCCTGTCACGCGCATTGCCTGATAAACATAGGCTCTGCCCGAAAGCGGGTCACGTATCGCGCCGCCCAGACAGGTAGCCGCGCCGCCGAAGGGTTCGATTTCGGTGGGGTGGTTATGGGTTTCGTTTTTGAACTGTACCAGCCACTGTTCGGTTTTGCCGTCAATGGTAACGGGCACTTCAATGGAACAGGCATTGATCTCATCACTCTGGTCGAGGTCGGGAATCATGCCGCGCTTTCTGAGCAGCTTCATGCCGACAAGCGCCATATCCATCAGAGATACATCGCGGTCGGTATCCTTGCCGTAGATCTCGTCACGGCTCTCGTAATATAATGCAAGTGCGTCCTCAATGGTTTTGGAAAGAGCGCCCTTTTCGATCTCAATCTTATCCAGTCTGGTCAGGAAGGTCGTATGGCGGCAGTGATCCGACCAATAGGTATCAATGACGCGCAGCTCGGTGACGGTAGGGTCACGGTGTTCGGTATCGCGGAAATAATCGCGGCAGAATTTCAGGTCAGAGAGCGTCATAGCAAAGCCCATCGAGCCGAAATATGCCGCCATCTCGTCATCGTTCCATGAGGTAAATCCCTCCACCACGGCAACATCGGCAGGAACATCTGCTTTCATGTCGAGTGAATCGGGCTTTTCGAGAGAAGCAAGGCGGGATTCAACGGGGTTGATGAGGTAGCCCTGAAGTTTTTTGAACTCTTCATCGGTAATACTGCCCTTTACAGCAATCAGCTTTGCGCTGACGACCTGCGGTCTTTCGCCCTGCGTCAGGAGCTGCACACACTGGGCAGCGGAGTCTGCGCGCTGGTCATACTGTCCCGGCAGATATTCCATCGCAAACACACGAAATTCGCTGTCCTCCGGCAGAACCTCGTCATACACTATATCCGCATTGGTTTCGCTGAGGATCGTATTCTTTGCTCTTTCAAAATCCTCGCCGTCAAGACCGCTGATATCATAGCGGTTGATAATTCTCACCTGTTGAATTGCGTTGAGTCCGAGATTCGTTTTAAGGTCGGCACAGAGGTTTTGTGCTTCAACGTCAAAGCCCTCGCGTTTTTCTACAAAAATTCGTTTTACAGCAGCCATTTTGTCCACCAATCCCTGTGCAGTTCCAAGGCATTCACCCGACGGTGCGCCTTACTATGCCGTATTCCCCGCACAGACTTTTTTCACGGCATATCCTACGTTGATTTTACCACAACCACATAAAAAAATCAATGTGTACCGCTCAGGGAAAATCAATTTTGCCAACACGCTCAGGGGAAATCCATTTTTAAAAATTCACGGTACATCTCCTGACTTTTACCCTGTTTGCTGTGTCAGATATAGACGAAAAGTTCGTTTTTTCAGGAAAGGGGTGCGGGTGTTCGGTGGACACCTCTGCCGCAGGCAGAAGCACCGACCGAGGCGACAGACGAGAACGGGGGAGAACCCTTTGTTTTCAAACAAAGGGTTTCCCCCGGGAAACTGCCCGGCAAAATTGATTTCCCTGCTGCGACGCCGATTGACAGTGGAGGGGGATTATGATACAATTGACAGGGTTAATGGGTGTGATAAAGGTGTCGGTGCAAGCCGAAGAATATAGAAGGACTGACGGAACTGTATTATGAAACGAATTATTATTATTGGTGCCGGTCCTGCGGGACTTACGGCGGCAAATGAACTGCTCAGGGATAACAATGGTGCGTTTGAAGTGATGATTCTCGAGGAGAGTCAGGCAATCGGCGGCATTTCTCAGACGGTACAATACCACGGTAACCGCATGGATATCGGCGGCCATCGCTTCTTTTCAAAAAATCAGGAAATTATGCAGTGGTGGAGCGATCTGATGCCTTTGCAGGGCAAAGCGTCTTTCGATGATGCCAAGCTCGGCAGGGATAAACCGCTTGCAGAGGGCGGCCCCGACCCGGAGCTTGACGACAGAGTCATGCTGGTAAGGGACAGAGTGTCCCGTATCTATTATAAAAAACATTTTTTTGACTATCCCGTTACGATGTCGGCGGCAACCATCAGGAATATGGGCTTCGGTACTACCATTGCGGCAGGATGCAGCTATCTTAAGGCGGCTATGTTCAAAAAGCCTGAAACCTCTCTCGAAAATTTCTATATCAACCGCTTCGGCAGGAAGCTTTACAGTATGTTCTTCGAGGGATATACCGAGAAGCTGTGCGGCAGACACCCCCGCGAGATCTCTGCCGACTGGGGTTCTCAGCGTGTAAAGGGACTTTCCATCAGGGCAGTGTTGAAGGATATGCTTTCAAAGCTGTTCGGCGGTAAGAAAAAGCGAAAGAATGTTGAAACCTCTCTCATTGAACAGTTCTGGTATCCCAAATACGGCCCCGGTCAGCTCTGGGAGCTTGCTCTTGACAGAGCGGTGGAACGCGGTGCGGTCATATACAGGAATCACCGTGTGAAGGAGATCGTGTGCAGGGACGGCAGGATCGCCGCTGTTGTTTGTGATACACCCGAGGGTGAAAAAACCATAGAGGGTGATATTTTTATTTCTTCCATGCCTGTCAAGGATCTGGTCGGCGGCATGACGGGCGATAAGCCGAGTCAGGAGATCTGTGACCTTGCGCGCGGACTGCCTTACCGTGACTTCGTAACAGTGGGCTTGCTTGTCAATAAGCTTCATCTCGTCAATAAGACCAAGGTGCGCACCCTCGGCGATATTGTGCCCGACTGCTGGATCTATGTGCAGGAAACCTCTGTCAAGCTGGGAAGGATCCAGATCTTCAACAACTGGTCGCCCTATATGGTACAGGACCCTGAGAATACTGTCTGGATCGGTCTGGAATATTTCTGCAAGGAGGGCGACGACTTCTGGAATATGACAGACGAGGAATGTATTTCGTTTGCCGCTAAAGAACTCGAAACAATGGGAATTATCAGTGCCGATGAGGTGCTCGACAGTCACAGAGAAAGGGTCGGAAAGGCATATCCCGCATATTTTGACACCTATTCACAGATGGATAAGATCACTGCCTGTCTGGACGGCTATGAAAACCTCTACTGCGTTGGCAGAAACGGTCAGCACCGCTACAACAACATGGATCATTCCATGCTTACCGCTATCCATGCGGCACGGTTGATCAAAGAAGGCTCAACCGACCGTACTTCTGTATGGAATGTCAATACCGAAAAGGAATATCACGAAACCGCAAAAAACAGTGAGCAATAGCTGCTGCGGTATATTTCAAAACTATAGTAGGCGACAAAAAAATTCTTACTTAGAGTGATGTCCGAAGGGGTGTGGGGGCGACCGGAAAGCCCCCACAGTCAGCCGAT
>CACYDW010000093.1 GCA_902773325.1 uncultured Ruminococcus sp. | reverse complement strand
CTTGTTGCCGCAGGCGCAGTCCCATGTATCCGCCTTTTTCGGCTCGGGACGCTTCGCGCCGCATTCCGCACAGAACTTTCCGGTAATGCCCTTGTTGCCGCAGGTGCAGTCCCATGTATCCTGCGTTCTCTGCTCGGGACGCTTTGCGCCGCACATATTGCAGAACATTCCTATGATACCCTTATTGCCGCACTCGCAGTCCCATGTATCCGCTTTTTTCGGTTCGGGACGCTTTGCCCCGCACATATTGCAGAACATTCCTATGATACGCTTATTGCCGCACTCACAATCCCATGTATTGTCCGGCTTCGGCTCGGGACGCATAGCACCGCACGTATTGCAGAACCGTCCTGTGATTCCCTTATTGCCGCATTTGCAGTCCCATTTGTCGGCTGCGCCGCTGACGGCAGTCTGACCGATCTCCTTTGTTGTATCGAGCATCGGAGAGATCGCCTCTTTTGTCATAGTCATCACGCCGCCCATCGCGCCCAGCGTCACGCCGAGTCCGGCAATATCGCCGAGACCGCCCGCTGCGCCGCTGCCGTTGCCGGTAATGCCGTTTTTCATCGCTTCCAGTCCTACCTGACGGGCTGTTTCCTGCTGATAGGTGTAGCCCTTCATCTTCATTTCGAGTGCTTCTGCCTCCGCCTGCATACGGTAGGTATCGGCAGCCGCCTGACCCTTGATCCTTTCGCTTTCGGCATCGCCCTGTGCACCGATCATTTTGAGCCGTGCTTCTGTCTGGGCTTCAACGATCTTTCTTTCGGCGGCAGCCTCCGCCTCCTTGCGGCGGATCTCCTCCTCGCGTACCCGCAGATACTGGTCGGCATACTGCTGCTTCATGCGCTTGAAATTCGGATCGTCGTCCGGAGTAAGCACCTTTGTGACGTAGAATTCCGGCATCTCCAGTCCGTAGCTTTCTAAATCCTTGTTGATGCGCTCTTTGAGGGCTGCGGAAAGCTCGTCCAGACGGTAATCGATTTCGAGAATATTATAGTTATTATCCTTGATGGTCTGTATCAGGAAGGATTTTACTCTTGTCATGACGGCGGCTCTGAAAAAGCCCTTGCTGCCGCCCTTGCCGAGCAGGTCATCCTGTGTCATGCCGGATGTCGTGCCGACAAGCTTCAGCAGAAGCTTACGGGAATTGGTCACACGGATATTGAATTCGCCGCAGGCACCGATCTCCAGATGCATTCCCGATGCCGGGTCAAACAGTCCCACCTTGCTGTCGGTGCCCCACTTGATTCCCATCTGTGTGGCAAGGTTGATAAAGTAGACCTCCGAATGGAAGGTGGAATCCGGGTCAACAGGAAGCTGATAAGCCTTGCCGATGAGGGGCAGCTTCTGTGTTTCGAGGGTATATCTGCCTGCTCCGAACAGGTCGAGAGCCTGTCCGTCGCGGAAGAATACTGCCTCCTGACTTTCATGGACGATGAGCTGAGAACCCATATTGAAATCCTCGATCGGGTGTTTCCAGATAAAGGTGTTGTTATCTCCCTCATACTTGATAATACTTGCTGCGCCGCTCTTTTTGATCCTGTACTGCGCCATGCGCTTCTGCACATCGTTTTCAAAATCACAGATCGGGCAGGTGCAGAAGTCGGCGCTTTTTGAGGCGGTCAGAACGATTCCGCACTGTTCGCAGTTGAATTCATCGACCTTGCTCTGGTCGGCAAGCTCATTGATCGGCTCATGGCAGACAGGACACACCGCTTTATCCGCCTTGGACTGATCGAAAACCACCTGATTGCCGCAGTGGTTACAGGTGCGGGTGGCAAGCTTGTTTGCCTTGACATCGATCACACTGCCGCAGGCGCATTTTACCGTTTTTCTGGCAAAAAGACCTGTTCCGAACAGACCGGCATCCGCTTCCACATAATTTCCGCAGCTCGGACACTCCATAACAAATTTACTCATTATCTATCACTCCTTGATTTTTTACACAGCATTAATTATATGAATACCTATGCTTCGCTCCGGACATAGATAAAAATATACACCTCTGTTTATACAATTCTATCATTTTTTAGTCAAAAAAACAACACCTTCGCTTTAATATTCTGCCGCAGAAGCTCAGAAGCGCATGATTCAGAGCGTCCCAAAAAGCAGTACCCGCCGGAACCGGAATTTGTCATTTCTCACAAGCTTTGATATCGGCTTATCAAAACGGTTGTTTTTTTATCATAATCATGATCATGCTATATTATAATGTGTTATTTTATAAGGCGGCGCAGCAGCAAATACACATCAGCACAAAGCCTTATCAACATTTACCAACACCAAATATCGGACAGCCTGCCTGTTCCTCACGAAAAGGAACAGGAGCTTTCAGACCTGTCTGATATCAGAATCATTCACAAGGAGGATCATGAATGACAGGAAAATATCTGAAAAAGGTTCTTGCCGCGGCATTGGTATTGACGATGGTGTCCGGCACGCTTCCGGCTGTGCCTGTGACCGAACTGTTCGGGAACACGGTGATCACAGCCAATGCGACGACAGGCGAGGTTCTCAATATCAGCTCTGAGGATGATTGGGACAACTTCGCTCAAGAAGTCAGTAATGGTATAACCTATGAAGGGTACACTGTCAATCTGCTCAGCGATATCACCGTTACAACCATGGTAGGTGACGGCAATAACCGCTTCAAGGGCACATTCAACGGCAACGGCCATAAGCTCACCTTCAATTACACCGCATCAGAAGACAATGCTGCACCCTTTGCCGCATTGGAGGACGCTAAGGTTATATGCCTTGAAGTGGACGGAACCATCAGAACCGGCTATAAGTATGCTGCCGGTATCGCAGCACACTGCTATGGCAGCAACACGATCAGGAACTGCATCAGCAGGGTGCAGATCGACTCCTCGATCGAAGGTGACGGCATACACGCAGGTCTGGTCGGCGTAGTAGACGGCGGTACACTCAGCGTCTATAATTGCCTGTTTGCCGGAAGTATTACCGGTTCAACTACCATCAAATGCGGCGGCTTTGTCGGCTGGACAGCCACTAAGCTGAAAGTCTATAACAGCCTGATGGCAGGTTCTCTGGAGGGAATCAACGTTACCTCTGACAGCGCGACCCTCAGCAGAAACAGTGTTACACCCGACAACTGCTATTACAGAACCAGCTACGGCGCAGAGCAGGGAAATGCCGTAGGTGACATGAGCAATGAAGCTCTTGCCGAAAATCTCGGCAGTTCATGGACGGTTGTGGGCAATGAGGTCGTTCCTGTTATAGACGCCAAAAACCTTTGCATCGCCACTGTCAGCGGCATCAATGAGGAATATGAGTGCACGGGTGAAGTGATCACCGCAACACCGTCCGTAAAAACCATTGACGGCACAGCCCTTACAGAAGGAACACACTACACCACCGAACTCAGGCTGGGCGATTCCGTAGTGAGCAATATGCAGGCTTTCGGCATCTATACCTACACCTTTACGGCTGTAAACGGGAGCGGATATACCGGAGATCTGAAATTCAGTGTTGCAGTCAAGGCCAATGCACCGATAGATCTGTGTTATGAAAGCAGTTCCCTCACCTGCGCAGCACTTTCATGGATTACGCCATACGCAGCTGATGCTTTCAGGCTGCAATACAGCAACGACAGCGATTTCCCCACAGGGGAAACCACCGAGATCTCAGTCAACAATACATCTGCCGAGCTTACCGGTCTTGAGGCAAACACCGTTTACTATGCCCGTGTTTGTGCTGTTATGGACGGAGAAACAACAGATTGGAGCAGCACGCTTTCATTCATCACCAGCTCGCGCGGTGTCGGAACGGATTCCACAGGCACTAACGGTTATATTCCGCTCCATAACTATTACAGATACTCCATAACACAACAGATCTACACGGCTGAAGAGCTTGGCAGCAGTGCTTTGATCTCGGGGATCTATTTCAAGAAAACCGCCGACTATGACTGCGTCCGCGATATAGATATCTATATGGTTCACACCGATAAAGACTCCTTTAGCAGCACATCAGACGGTGTTGTAGTAACAGCAAACGATAAAGTGTTCAGCGGCACTGTCACATTCGGCACCAATGAGTGGACAAGGATCAGCTTTGACTCTCTCTTTGCGTATAACAGCACTGATAACGTGATACTGGTGGTAGATGACAATACAAACGGCTATAAGAGCACGACATCCTTCCAGACCGTAGGTTCAGACAATTCCACCAGCTTATATAGTCATAATGATAGTAGTGATTATGACCCGACAAAAGCTTCTACCTATAAGGGTACATTAACGGCTAAATGCGCAGCCTTTTTTGCCGTTGCAGACACCACCTATACTGTTACAGCAGACCAGTCTGTGCAGCACGGCAGCGTTTCTTTCAACGCAAGCCAGTCAGCCCCCCCGGTATGAAAGTAACGGTCACTCCGGCTGCGGATGACGGCTATTACTGCAGCGGTGTTTCTGTGAATAACGGTGCGGTTGAGGTAACGGAAGATCCGGACGGAACATACAGCTTCACGATTCCTTCGGAATATGTAACATCGGGCAAAGCAATGACCATTCACTGTGCAGCAGACGGCGGCGACGGTGAATACACCTACAGCGTCTATACCAAGGGTACAAAAGACAGTGCATGGGTCACCAGACAGAACGGCAAGTCCAATGAAAACGTAACCGTTACGTTCAATGAGGCAGGTACGCAGCAAATCTGCATCAAGGCTGAGGACAGCAGCGGCAATATCATCAAGAAGTATCTCACTGTCACCGTTATTGAGGATACACTGGTCAACACCTCCACTGTTTCTTCCGAGCAGACAACTATCGCCGGCACAGTGACCGTAAAATGCGCGGCAGAGGGCGGCATTGGCACCTACACCTACAGCGTGTATACCAAGGGCACGAACGACAGCGCATGGGTGACCAGACAAAGCAAAAAGACCAACCGTAAGCTGACCCTCCGTTTCACTGATACCGGCACTCAGAAGATCTGCATCAAGGTTGTGGACGGCAGCGGCAACATCGTAAAGAAATACTTTACGGTTGAGGTTGATGACTGCACATTAGTAAACAATTCTGACATATCCAGATCCTATTTAGGAATCGGTGAATCAGTGGATGTTTACTGTGCAGCGGAAGGCGGCAGCGGTTATTACACCTACAGCGTCTATACCAAGGGCGCAAACGACAGTGCATGGACAACCGTCATGAGCAACAGCGCCGAAACGATCATTAACATACCCTTTAACGAAGCTGGCAGCTACGAGATCTGCGTCAAAGCAAAGGACTCTGACGGCAGCGTTGTAAAAAGCTACTTCAACGTATCCGTTGATGGCAGTTGTTGATGAAAATTCCCGTTAACGGGGTCTGAAAAGCATCTCCCCTCCGGTATCATCCGATGCCGGAGGGGAGATGCTTTTATCCGGCGGCAGCTCCCGATGCGTGACATTACATACAAAAGTTTTATATATTGTCAATACTATATTGCATATTTTGTCGGATAATGGTAAAATCTAATCAAATCACACTACATCAAAGGAGGCTGAACAGAATGTTGAAAGATTTTGAATCAAAAAAAAAGGAGGATAAGTCGGCACTGAACGCGGAGATCAAGGAGCTTCAATCCAGACTGCTGGGACAGCAGCAGGAGCTGATGAAGGCAAAGCTGCCGGTCGTGGTACTCATTGAAGGTTGGGCTGCCGCCGGTAAGGGCAGTCTGATCAAGGAGTTTATACGTGAGCTTGACCCCCGCTTCTATCACGTAGAATCCCCGAAGGTACTGCCGGAGTCGGAGGAACGCTACCCGTTTCTGTATCCGTATATGAAGGCAATTCCTGTCAATGGAAAAGTCACGTTCCTTGATTCCGGCTGGATGGAAAATGTCGTGCGAAAATATCTCCGCCATGAGATCACAAAAGATGAATACCGCCGCAGGATACGGCAGGTCAACGAATTTGAACGGCAGCTCCGTGACGGCGGCTACGTGATACTCAAAATCTTTCTGCATATCCCCAAGCAGGAGCAGTTTGAAAGAGTCCATGCGCTGACGGAAAATCCGGAAACGGAGTGGCGCATCGACCGTGAGGATCTCTGGCAGCACATGGAATATAAACGCTTTATGGAGGCGTATGACGATTTCATGGAAAAGACCGGAGATATCTCCGGCTGGCACATTCTGGACGGCAGCCGCCGCAAAACCGCGACCCGTGACGCTCTGCGTCTGCTGGTACAGCGTATCGAAAGAGCGGTACAGGAGGGACGCTATGAAGGGATCACATCAGAGGAGGATTTTCCGCTGCGGGAAATGCCTCTGCTGTCTGAAATTGACCTGTCGATGTCGATGGACAGTGACGAATACAAAAAGGAGCTTAAAAAACTCCAGACCCGCATCAGCGAGCTGCACAATATCCTCTACCGCAGAAAAATTCCCGTTATTCTGTGTTATGAGGGCTGGGACGCAGCCGGCAAGGGCGGCAATATCCGCCGCCTGACCTATGCGCTTGACCCGCGGGGCTTTGATGTACACCCGATCGCCTCTCCCCTGCCGCATGAGCTGAGCCGTCATTATCTCTGGCGCTTCTGGACGCGCCTGCCCAGAACAGGACATATCGCAATCTATGACCGCACCTGGTACGGCAGAGTAATGGTAGAACGTCTGGAGGGCTTTTGTACGGAAAAGGAATGGGGACGCGCCTATCATGAGATCAACGAATTTGAACGAATGCTGACGGAATGGGGTGCTGTCGTGCTGAAATTCTGGCTCCATATCGATCAGGATACGCAGCTTGCGCGGTTCAAATCCCGTGAAACTACGCCTGAAAAGCAGTGGAAGATCACCGAGGAGGATTGGCGCAACCGTGAGAAATGGCAGGATTATGAGATCGCGGTCAATGAGCTTCTGCAAAAAACCAGCACCAAAAATGCACCCTGGCATATCATAGAATCCAATGACAAGAACTATGCCCGCATCAAAACCCTTCGTATTATTGTCAAGGCGCTTGAAAAAGCCTGTGACAAGCACTTTCAGAGCATGATGGACGGCAGTACACCTCTGAGATAGTATTCCTCCTCATCATATCAGCTGCAAAAGGAGCACCGGAACGGATCCGGTGCTCCTTTTCAGGTAGGAACCTTGGGCTGTGGGTACTGCCCGGTTCGGGGCAATGTGTTTGCCAATGAACCGGCAGTGATCTTATACTATAGTAGGCGACAAAAATATTCTTACTTAGAGCGATGTCCGAAGGGGTGTGGGGGCGACCGGAAAGCCCCCACAGTCAGCCTAT
>CACYDW010000092.1 GCA_902773325.1 uncultured Ruminococcus sp. | reverse complement strand
CTGTGCGGAATGCGGCGCGAAGCGTCCCGAGCCGAAAAAGGCGGATACATGGGACTGCGCCTGCGGCAACAAGGGTATTACCGGAAAATTCTGTGCGGAATGCGGCGCAAAGCGTCCCGAGCCGAAAAAGGCGGATACATGGGACTGTGCCTGCGGCAATAAGGGTATTACCGGAAAATTCTGCGCGGAATGCGGCGCGAAGCGTCCCGAAGAAGCCCCGCCCAAGCCCGATACATGGGACTGCAAGTGCGGCAATAAGGGAATCACAGGAAAATTCTGCGCGGAATGCGGAAAAAGAAAGGATGAACAGTGATGAAAGAAAATAAAAATACAATAAGAATTCTGATAGCCCTTGCGGTGTCCCTCGTGGTATTCAATCTCATCGCCTTCGTGATTCCGTTTGCTCATTCCGCCTCCTTCTGGATCGCTTACATATTCGGTATGCTGGCAATTCTGTCGCAGCTTGCTGTGATGAAGCTTGCGTTTTCGGGTGCTGAAACGGTCAAGAGCAAATTATACGGATTTCCGGTTGCAAGGATCGGGCTGATCTATCTTGCCGTGCAGATGGCATTCAGTATTGCGTTTATGGCAGTCGGCTGGCTGATACCGCCATGGATACCCGTTGTTTTGTTTGTACTTTTTCTGGCGGCGGCTGTGCTGGGTCTGTTAGCGGCGGATACCGTCCGTGACGAGGTGGAGCATCAGGAAGAAAAGTTCAAAAAGGATGTCAGCATCATGCGGGAGCTGCAATCGAGAATGAGCGGTCTTGTTTCCCTTGCCGGAGAGCATGAAGAGCTGAAAAAGGAGCTCACCGCCCTTGCCGATGAGCTTAAATACAGCGACCCCGTGAGCAGTGACGCTACAAGAGCAATAGAACAGGATGTTTCCGACAGGCTTGATGAAATGAAAACGATGATGGCAGACGGAAACAATGAATCCGCTGTTTCCCTCTGTAAAAAGGCAAGAGAACTTCTTGCAGAGCGAAACCGCCTTTGCAAGCTGAATAAATAATTTCCGGAGGGAAAAATCATGGCAGTATTTGAATGTAAAATGTGCGGCGGCACATTGGATATATCGGGAAACGAAAAGGTAGTGGAATGTGATTACTGCGGAACAAAGCAGACACTTCCGAATTTAGACAACGAAAAACGGCTCAGACTTTTTAACCGTGCCAGCCATTTCCGTCAGAACTGTGCCTTCGACAAGGCGGCGCAGATCTACGAAAGCATTGTGCAGGAAACACCGGACGATGCCGAAGCCCACTGGTCGCTGGTTCTCTGCCGCTACGGTATAGAATATGTAGAAGACCCCAGCACCTTTGATCGTATTCCCACCTGTCACCGTGCAAGCTTTGACAGCATACTCAATGACGTTGACTATCTCGAAGCCGTCAGAAAGGCAGACCCCGTTGCCGTTGACCTCTACAAGAAAGAAGCGTCTAAGATCGACCGTATTCAAAAGGATATCCTTGCTGTATCCAGTAGGGAAAAGCCCTTTGACGTGTTTATCTGCTATAAGGAAACTGACGACAGAAAACAGCGCACCCTTGACAGCGTAAAAGCACAAGAGATCTATGACGCGCTCACCGATAAGGGCTATAAGGTGTTTTTCTCCCGCATAACGCTGGAGGATAAGCTCGGACAGGAATATGAGCCGTATATCTTTGCGGCTCTCAACAGTGCCAAGGTCATGCTTGTCATCGGTACAAGGCCGGAGCATTTCAATGCCGTATGGGTCAGGAATGAGTGGGGCAGATACCTGAAAATCATGGCGAAGGAAAAAGGAAGGGTACTGATTCCCTGCTACCTCAATATGGACGCTTACGACCTGCCGGAGGAATTCAAGAACCTGCAGGGTCAGGATATGAGCAAGATCGGCTTTTTGCAGGATCTTGTCCGGGGTATCGGAAAGATCATTCCGAAGCAGACCTCACAGACTGCACCGCAGGGCGTTGAAACAAGTATAGATCTGCTGATCAAGCGCATTGACTTTTTCCTTGAAATGGGTGAATTTGATAGGGCAGGTCAGACCTGCGATGCAATACTCGCTTCCGACCCTGAGAATTCCAGAGCATACTTCGGAAAGTTCATGGTTGATTTCAATCTCACGTCGACAGATAAGCTCAATGCCTGGGATATAGATAAATATGAAGGAAATAAAAACTATTCTATAGCATTCCGGCTTGCTAAAAATGATGATGCTGACTACCTGAATTCGCTGATCGATCCTCTGAAAGCGTTTTCCGGTGACAGCACGAAGCAGTATGAGTACGCTAAAATATGTGAAAAGTACGAAAAATACGGAGAAGCCTTAAAATGGTATCAGAAGTCTGCCGTACAAGGAAATGCAGATGCACAGAGCCGGTTAGGATATATGTATAAAAACGGATTTTGTGTCAGACAGGATCTTGCAAAAGCATTGGAGTGGTATCTGAAAGCCGCTGAGCAAGGAAATGCAAATGCACAGCTTCAATTGGGACTTCTGTATGAAAATGGACGCGGTGTCACACAGGATTATACAAAAGCAGTAGAGTGGTACCGGAAATCTGCCGAACAGGGGAATGCAATTGCACAGTTCCATTTAGGCACGATGTATGAAAACGGACGAGGGATTGCAAAGGATTATTTAAAAGCGTTAGAGTGGTATCACCCGTCAGCCAGACAACAAAATGCAGATGCACTGTACAGAATAGGATTTATGTATGAACATGGACGACATGTCGTTCAGGATGATAAACAGGCGGCAGAATATTATCAAAGAGCCGCTGTACTGGGGCATATTTGCGCACAATACAACATGGGTGTCATGTATGAAGCCGGACGAGGCGTCACACGGGATTATGAAAAGGCAATGGAGTGGTATCAAAAAGCCGCTGAACAAGGAAATACAGATGCAAAGGCGCGTATAGGATTGATGTATGAGAATGGACGAGGTGTTCCGCAGAATTATACAAAAGCAGTATCGTGGTATCAGAAATCTGCCGAAGAAGGAAATGCGTTCGCACAGTTTCAAACAGGATATATGTATGAAAACGGACGAGGTGTCATAAAGGATGATGCAAAAGCGGCGGAGTGGTATCAGAAAGCCGCTGAACAGGGAAATGCAGATGCACAGGCCCGTTTAGGATTGATGTGTGAAGAAGGACGAGGTGTCAGAAAGGATCCTGCAAAAGCGGCGGAGTGGTATCAGAAAGCCGCCGTACAAGGAAATGCAGAAGCACAGAACAATTTAGGAACGATGTTTTATTATGGACGAGGTGTCAAACAGGATTATGCAAAAGCGGCAGAGTGGTATCAAAAAGCCGCTGAACAAGGTCATGAATGGGGACAATACCATTTAGGATTCATGTATGAGAACGGACAAGGTGTCGCAAAGGATCATTCAAAAGCATTAGAGTGGTATATAAAAGCCGCCGAAAAAGGAAATGTTGATGCACAAAACATTTTAGGCGATGTGTATCAGGTCACACAGGATTATGAATTAGCGGAAAGTTGGTATAGAACGGCTGTTGAACAGGGAAATGCAGATGCAAAAACGAAATTGGAAGCAATGTGGAGAAAAAGGGGGCGTTGTTTGTTCTGCGGCGGCAGATTTACAGGGGTGTTCAAAAAAACGTGTTCAACCTGCGGCAGGCTGAAGAATTTCAGCGAGAATCCGTCCTGACGGCGGCGCACCGCCCGCAGTATTTACAGAAGCATATCATCATCTTCATGCTGACTGAAATCAATCTGTTGGCAGATTCAAAATAATAATTAAGGGGCAGACATTATGGCAGTATTTGAATGTAAAATGTGCGGCGGCACACTGGATATATCGGGAAACGAAAAGGTAGTGGAATGTGATTACTGCGGAACAAAGCAGACATTACCGAATCTGGATAACGAAAAACGGCTCAGACTTTTTAACCGTGCCAGCCATTTCCGTCAGAGCTGTGCCTTTGACAAGGCGGCGCAGATCTACGAAAACATCGTGCAGGAAACACCGGACGATGCCGAAGCCCACTGGTCGCTTGTGCTGTGCCGGTACGGTATAGAATATGTAGAGGACCCCAACACCTTTGAGCGTATTCCCACCTGTCATCGGGCAAGCTTCGACAGCATACTTGATGATGTGGACTACCTCGAAGCAATAAATTTTTTATCCTAATATGGCAAGAAGACACCGACCTCTATAGGTCGG
>CACYDW010000091.1 GCA_902773325.1 uncultured Ruminococcus sp. | reverse complement strand
GTAGAATAATGCGCTTCGTCATCGAGTCCCGATGGGGTCACAAAATGCGTATTTTTCATGCCGATCTGCCGTGCCTTCTCATTCATTCTGTCGGCGAACTGTTCCTTGCTGCCTGCAACGGCAATGGCAATCGCGTTCGCGCAGTCGTTGCCGGAAACCATCATCAGACCCTTTACAAGTTCGGAAAGCCTGAGTATATCGCCCACTCTGAGATACATACTCGAGCCTTCCGCCATCATTTCCGATGTGAATTTTACCTCGATATCAGAGGAATCCGCATATTCCAGTGCAATGAGAGCCGTCATAATTTTTGTAATGCTTGCGATCGGCCGTTTTTCGTGCGCTTTTTTTTCATAAAGCAGTTCTCCGCTGTCGGCACAATAAAGAACCGCAGATTCCGCCGACACCTCCGGCACACACAGCGCAGCCTCCCTCTGATTCACACTCTCATCGTCATCAGAATCTGCTGCCACTGCAGCGCACCTCTGCGCGCCTTCAGAATCCGCGATATCGCTGCTCTCAGCATCCGACAAAACAACACTCTCAGCCGGACAAACCCCTGTTACACCCGACTGTGCCCCGTTTGCTCCACGCAGCACTCCGATACCTGCCGCAACCAAAGCTGCTCCCACCAGCACCGCCGCTGCTCCCTTTCTCCCTATCACAATATCACCCGCTTTTCTCCGATTACCTCATTCTATGCATATCTCTCAGGTGATATGTTCGCATCAGAATATTGGGGCTCTGATTCTCGGTTGTCACCTCGGTCGGTGCTTCTGCTGCTCAGAGGTGTCCACCGGACACCCGCACCCCTTGACCTCGGCAGGGGGCTCGAGCCCCCTGCACCCGCGTGTTTTTACTATGCTACAAAAACAAAAAGAAGCAGAATAGCAAAGCACTATTCATTATTCAATATTCACTATTACACCTTGGGGTCGTCGATTTGTGCATCAACAGTGTCTTTCGCCTTGGAATCCGGCTGTTCATCGGTATTTTTATCCTTGCGGAGCAGCGATACGACCTTGTCGATGATCTCGGGAACAATACCGACAGCCCTGTCGGTAGAATCGCTGTAGCTTTCCATACGGAGCATTTTGACCTCTCCGTTATAAATGGAAATGAATCCCAGCGGTGTAATGGTCACACCTGCACCCGAACCGCCGCCAAACAGATTTTTATCGGCAGGAGGTCTTTTGGGACTGA
The DNA here is from genome assembly GCA_902773325.1 of uncultured Ruminococcus sp. GTDB lineage: Bacteria > Bacillota > Clostridia > Oscillospirales > Acutalibacteraceae > UBA1213. The sequence continues at coordinate 4,504 of CACYDW010000091.1, read as the reverse complement.
ATTCCGAGCCGCCGGCAGCAAAACCGTATACCACCTTTGATACCGGAATAATGGTTGCACCGTCGGGAGTTGTGATCGGGTCGCCGATCACCGTATTAACATCCACCATTTGTTTGATTTTTTCGAGAGTTGTGTCCATCAGACCTTCAATAGGACGTTCACTCATTATCAACACCACCTTATAATTTAGGAAATATAAACTGATTTAAGTATAATACATAACCGCTTAATTTGCAAGCTGTCTGAGGGCTTTTATCAGGGCATATACACCCGCGATCAACACAAAAACGGGAATGATACGTGCCTTGACAATCATGTCGATCTGTGTTTTTTCGGCAGTAAAGCCTGCCTGAATATTGATGTGATGTCTGCACTGCTTCACGTTCTGTTCAATCACGTTTACAAGCGGGAATATCACCCCGCAAAGCTCTCCGAACGTGATCGCCGTTTCGGCAGCGTCCTCACCCACATAGATGAGATTCAGATCAAGCTTTGATATAACAAGATTACCCGTGATCATCTTTGACGCCTTGAGCAAAACAGACGCAAGGTTTTTGAAAAGCTCTACCAGTCCGCCGACACCGTGCTTATTCTTGTATTTGACGAGAGGATTTTCCTTTTTGGGAGTCCCCTCTTTTTTCTTTTCCTCATCGGTATTTTTTTGTTTTCCGGATTCCTTCGCCGATTGTTTTTCAGGCTTTTCTTTCATTGGCAGAATCCTGAAAACCGGAAAAAGATACCCTATCCGAAGCTGGATTTCTTCGCGGTAGGTCAGTTTGATGCATACGGGACAGAATATCAGAAAAAACAGTATAAAACCGATCACAGCAAGTACAGTCAATACAATTTTCATTCCTCTTCACCCTGTACATCATCATGGTTTTCTGCCGGTTCGTCATTGGGAAGCGGCGGCAGCTCGTCAATGGAAGAGAGGTTAAAGCACCTCAGAAAATGCTCTGTCGTGCCATAGACCAGCGGTCTGCCGGGCAGCTCCAGTCTGCCCTTTTCTTCTATGAGCTGCCGCGCGATCAGACCCGAAACAACACCCGAACAATCAACACCTCTCACCTGTTCAATGAACGCCTTGGTAACAGGCTGATTATAGGCGATCACCGCCAGCACCTCCGAAGCCGCCTGCGACAGCGGTGTATTGTGGCGCAAGTCCATAACAGTCCTGATCGGTTCGGCATAGCGCTCTACGGTACACATCTGATAGCTCTCATTCAGCCGTACAATACGGATTCCCCTGTTATCACGCTCATATTCCTGCATCAGCTCCTCACAGATCGTCCGTGCCTCTATCGGCTTGATTTGCAGTGCTTCTGCAATTCTGGCATATTCAACAGGTGTTCCGCAGGCAAAAATGATTGCCTCCACCGCACTTTTTAATCTGATTTCTTCCATTGCTTTCCGCCTCCGCCAATCATAGTGAGAGAGCATTCATCGCCTTCGCCCTCAATTCTCACGCGCTTGCCTTTGATAAGCTCCAGTATGGCTAAAAAGGTTGCCACCAGCTCGCTCTTGTCCTGTGCATCTTCAAAAACACTGCTGTATTGTACTGTCCTTCCGCCCCAGAGCTTTCTCATCACACTGATGATCTTAGAGCTGACAGACACGATCCTGCGGCTTACGATCCCGGAAAATGCCTCCTTTGACGGCGGAACCTTCTCCTTGCCCCTGCCCACGGCGGCAAGGTAGGCAGGAATCAGATATTCGGGCGGATGACTGCGCTTGTAACGCATATCCGCCCTGATCTTAGCGGGTTCTCTGCAAAAGCTGTCGAAGCTGATCGTTTCGGCAAGCATTTTCGCAACGCGCTTGCATTTGCGGTACTCGATCAACTGCCCCGAAAGCTCTTTTTTCATCTCTTCGGCTTCCTCATATTTCGGCAGAAGCATGGCAGATTTGATCTGTACCAGACGCGACGCCATCGACAGGAACTCTCCGGCAACATCAAGGTCCTGCTCCTGCATGATGTTGATCTGTTCCATATACTGTTCCAGAAGCTCCGAGATCTGTATATCATAAATGTTCAGTTTGTTTTTTTCGATAAGGTGCAGAAGAAGATCCAGAGGACCCTCAAACACCTCAAGCTTATAGGATAGCTTTTCCATGGCTTTACCCCGTTTATTTGCCTGTCAGCCGTATGCCCACGCAAAGGGCAGCCCTGTAAGCCAGTTGACGAACTCTGCAAGCAGTGACTGCAAAGGAGCAATGACGGCACTGACCCCGCCTAACATAATGATAATAAAGAGTGCGATCTGTATTTCTCTTTCATAGCTGCTTATTTTGTAGATCCAGCGGTCAGGCAGGAATGCCATGAGGATCTTGGAGCCGTCAAGCGGCGGTACGGGAACAAGGTTGAACACCGCAAGACAAACGTTGATCAGCATCAGGTACCAGAAAAAGTACAGCACATATTTCATAACGGCGGGTTCATAAACGACCGTACCGACGGCATTTAAGGATATTCCGCCGTTGACATAGAGCAGTGTAAAAATACCGTTATAGCAAAGTCCGGAAACAATCGCAGCAACAAAATTAGCCAAAGGCCCTGCCAATGCGGTAATCGCCATACCCGCCTTAGGATTTTTGAAATTGCGCGGATTGATGGGAACGGGCTTTGCCCAGCCAAAGCCGATGATCAGAAGCAGTGCCGCACCGATATAATCAATATGCGCCATGGGGTTGAGCGACAGTCTGCCCATATTTTTGGCAGTTCTGTCACCGAGCTTATAGGCTGTAAAACCGTGCGCCCACTCATGGAAGGGCAGCACCAGAAAAATAACCAGCAGGGTTGATGCGATATATGAAAGCACCTCAAATATATCCGCGTGTCCGGATCGTAAAATTCTTAATAACATAGCTCTCTCCTTTGTTCACAACACAGCACCATATCCGAATGATAAATGACAAAGCGGAATCCCGTTCACAGGCAGGATTCCGCTAATCGGTTCAGAAATTATTCTTGTGACGCTTCATCATCATCGTCATCAAGCTCATCATCAAGCTCATCGGGATCAAAATCAAACGCAAGCTCTTCACCGCAGGAAGGGCACGTAATGCCGCCCTCACCGAGATCGTCTATATTGAGCGGAATTTCCGTACCGCAGGTAGGACACACGGTTTCATACATCGCGTCGGAATCGTCCTCATCGGAATCGTCCCACGAGGAACAATCCTTGCCGCAGCTATCGCAGTCACCAAAGCGGTCAGCATCAAACTCATCCGCACACGCATCGGAAAGATCACTGACAAGATCCTCCAAGCCTGACAAATCCTCATCAAGCGCATCGATCTGATCACTCACATCATCATAGCTTTGCTCCAGCGCAGACACTTCCTCTGCCATTTCAGAAACGAGGTCAACAAGTGCCTTGAGAACCTTTGTGGTTTTATCTGCCGGATCAAGCTCCAGACCGTCAAACAGTCCTTTCACATACGCTGCCTTTTCGCTGATATCCATTTTATTCCCTCCATCAGGAAACCACACAGCAGAGAGCCTTATGCTCTTGCCATATATTCGCCTGTTCTGGTATCGATCTGAATCTGATCGCCCTCATTGATAAAGAGCGGTACTTTGATCTCTGCACCGGTTTCGAGTGTAGCGGGCTTTGTTACGTTGGTAGCGGTATCGCCCTTGAAGCCGGGGTCGGTCTGTGTTACGGTAAGGACTACGAATGTGGGAGGCTCTACACCAAACACACTGCCCTTATAGGAAAGCACCTTACAGGTCATATTTTCCTTTACGAACTTGAAATTGTCGCCCAGAACGGACTTATTGATGGGGAGCTGCTCGTATGATTCGTTATCCATGAAGTAGTAAAGGTCGCCGTCGCTGTAGAGATATTCCATTTCCTTTCTCTCAATGAAAGCGGTAGGATACTTATCGTTGGGGTTGAAGGTTTTTTCAACCACTGCGCCCGTAATGACGTTCTTGATCTTGGTGCGGCCAAAAGCTGCGCCCTTACCGGGTTTTACGTGCTGAAACTCGATAATGGTAACAACCTGACCGTCCATATCAAATGTAACACCGTTTCTGAAATCGCCTGCTGTAATCATAAATAAAATCCTCCTGATTCCCGGCAAGCCGACTGACGCGCCCTGCCTTTTTATTTCATTATCCTCGGCTCTCGCCGTGCAATACGCTTCTACAATTATACTACACCCTCACCAAAATTGCAACCCTTTTATATTTACGAAATTCGCGCCGGAAGTTCCCCGGGGAAAACCCTTTTCCAGCGGAAAAAGGGTTATTCCCCGAACCCCTTTCCTAAAACCGCTGACTTTATCGACCGGAAAAATATGTAGAAACAAATGATTTACTATTTTTCTTCATTTCCTATAGAAGAAGTTATTTTTCTATTTCATTTACTTGCATAGTAATAACACGCGGGTGCAGGGGGCTCGAGCCCCCTGCCGAGGTCAAGGGGTGCGGGTGTCCGGTGGACACCTCTGCGCAGCAGAAGCACCGACCGAGGTGACAACCGAGAATCAGAGCCCC
>CACYDW010000090.1 GCA_902773325.1 uncultured Ruminococcus sp. | reverse complement strand
CCGTCTTGCCGTTACTTATCCCGAGATCGCAAAGATGCAGACCAGGGCCGTTATAAGGGCCGCTATCAAGGTTTCCAAGGCTCATCCCGACTGGGATCTCAAGCCCGAGATCATGATCCCTCTCGTATGTGAACCCAAGGAGCTTGCAAATATCAAGAAAGTTGTTGTAAATACAGCAGAAGCTGAGATAGAAGCTGCCGGCGTATCTATAAACTATGAAGTAGGTACAATGATCGAGATCCCCAGAGCTGCACTTCTGGCTGATGAGATCGCCAAGGAAGCTGATTTCTTCTGCTTCGGAACAAATGACCTTACACAGATGACATTCGGATTCTCAAGAGACGATGCCGGCAAGTTCCTTCAGGCATACTACGAGTCAAAGATCTTCGAGAACGATCCGTTCGCTAAGCTCGACCAGACAGGTGTTGGTCAGCTCATGGAACTGGCAATCAAACTCGGCAAGGGCGTTCGTCCCGAGCTTCACTGCGGTATCTGTGGTGAGCACGGCGGTGATCCCTCATCTGTTGAGTTCTGCCATAAGATCGGCCTTGATTATGTATCATGCTCACCCTTCAGAGTACCGATCGCTCGTCTTGCTGCTGCTCAGGCTGCTATCAACGACAAAAAGTAATCCATCGCTGAAAGAAAGACAATTTCAACCGGCATGATTCAATCGCCCCCGACAGACACACTCCTCTCGGTTTGTTTCTGCCGGGGGCTTAATGTTGGGGCTCTGCCCCAAACCCCGCAGGGGCTCTGCCCCTTGACCCCGCAGGGGCTCTGCCCCTTGACCCCGCCAGGGGGGTCGACCCCCCTGGACCCGCGACTTTCCACCGGAAGAATATTCTGCTGTTTTATGTTATATATTGCGGAAAAAAGTACTTATATCTTATATAATAATGGGGACAGTGCTTGTCTGAACACAAAGCACTGTCCCTGTTTCATGTGATATAGGAGCTGCGGATTATTCCATTCTGGATAAATATACGATCTCTCCGGTTTCGGCATTGACCATCTCAATAACATCGCTTTCAACGGAATACGATACATCAAACATGGTCTGAAGCTGATCAAAGCTGATATTTTCGCCGTCGAAGGTGTAGGAATCTGTCATGTTGCTCTCTCCGGAGCCATCGGTCAATACAACACTGCCGTTATCGTCAAATTCAAGGTAAAGGATATTGCTGTCAACGTCCTCACCCTTTAATCCGGCATATTCGGTGGGGGAATAGGTTTCTCCCTCCACAACATAGGAGCTGGATACCCATTTTCCTGTAACTGTAATGACCGGTTCCGGTTCACTGCTCTCTTCCTCAGAGGATTCTTCGCTGCTTTCTTCGGAGGATTCATCGCTCTCCTCGGAGGATTCCTCTTCCGATTGTTCGCCGGATTCCTCTTCGCTGCTCTCACTGTTGTCACTGCTTTCTTCGGCGGAGCTTTCCGGCTCGGAGGATTCTGCTGCGGAGGATTCGCCGCTGCTTTCGGAGGATTGGCTTTCGGTGGAGGCTTCTGCACTGCTTTCGGAGGATTGGCTTTCGGCGGAGGCTTCTGCACTGCTTTCGGGTGTGCTTTCTGTTGAAGCGGCGGAGCTTTGCGGCGCAGAACTGCTGTCTGTGGTTCTGTCTGAACAGCCCGCCAAAACTGCACCTGCCAACGCACATATCGCTAAAATTGTAAAGAATTTTTTCATTTCAACTTCCCCTTTCAGAATTATATATATATGAATACAATTTAATGATATACTATTTTTCTCTGATGTCAAGCAAGGAAAAGTTTTTTTCTTTTTCGCGAAAAACAGTGCATGATACACACGATTTTTTGGTCAAAATAAACGGGCTTTCCCGATTTATTCTTGCGGCGCAGAGTCCGGTTTATATTGACAAAATCATGCTGTGATAGTAAAATTAGATTGTAATGGGAAAATGTCATCAAAAGGAGGTGGGGATCTCTGTGAAAAAACTGTTGAAACTGCTGTGTCTGAACGTCGGAATTGCCATTGTGGACGTGATTCTGTTTTCGCAGGGTCTGGTCGGACTGACGATCGGTGCAAACGCGCTGATATCGGCTTTGGCGGTGACTGCTATTATCATGAGTGCGGTGGTTTTTTCCTACGGTAACTACCGTATTCTGCTGGCTCAGCCGGAACGGCCGCGGCTCTACCGCAAGACGGAGCTGAATGACCCGAAAAGCTATATTGCCGCGCTTGATGAGCGCCGCGACAAGAAGGTTTTTGAAAAGGATATTGCGGCAGCAGTCGAGCAGATCTATCGTATCGAGGATAAGCAGCAGGCACTCAGTACGATCCTTGCACAGTATTTTACACCGCAGGAGATGACCTACACCAAGTTTCAGGGTACGATCAACGCGGTTATGGCGACCTTCTATGATAATATTAAAAAGATGCTCAACAGAATCACTATATTTGACTATAAGGATTATGTCAAGCTGAACGATAAGATCAGGTATTCCCCTCAGATCAACGGTATGGGTGTGGCATCGGTTTCGGTAGGGGAGCAGATCAAGATCTATAATGAGCATATTGCTTATGTGAGCGGTCTGGTGGAAACCAATGACCGTATTCTGACAAAGCTTGATGCACTTCTGCTCGAGATCACAAAGCTTGATGACCCCAATGAATCCGATCTTGAAAATACCCTTGCTATTCAGGAAATCAATGAACTCATTCAGCAGACCAAGTATTACAAAACTTAAGGAGGTATATCATGCAAAAGCTAAGCACAGGAAAAATCATTGTGATCTTTGTTGTTATTGCGGCGGTTGTGTTCGGAATCGTTTACGGCGGTATTCTGCTGACCAGCAACCTCGGCAAATCGGAGGACGAGATCACAGCCGAACAGGCAGAAAAGAAGCTTTCTAAGCTGTTGGAGGGTGTCAACGTCACGAATGTGGAAGCAAAAAAGGCGGCGATCAGTGACGAGGATATCCTTTCTGATGAAGAAGAACTGCCCGATATCAATTCCTATCCGTTAAGCGTAACGGGCGGCGGCGCAGTCAACATCGAGATCTTTTCTTCTCCCGAAAAAGCCGGTGAAGGTACAGACGGCTGGCTCAATGAGATCGCCGAAAGATTCAATGCGTCCGGCTATACGGTCAACGGCAAGTCGGCAACGGTTTCGATTCGTTCCGTTTCGTCCGGTCTTGCAGTGGATTATATCAAGTCCGGCAAGTATGTGCCGCAGGCATTCAGCCCCTCCAATGAGTTCTGGGGTGCTATGCTGGAGGCAAGCAGCATTAAAGTAGAATTGGTTGAAAGGAAGCTTGCGGGCAATGTGGCAGGTGTTCTGCTCTCCAACAAGCAGTATCAGGAAATGGTCGATAAGTACGGCGCAGTCAATATGAAGGTCATTACCGAAGCTACCGCAAACAATGAGATCGCAATGGGCTATACCAACCCGTTTGTCAGCTCTACCGGTCTGAACTTTCTGGTATGTACGCTGTATTCCTACGACCCGGAGGATATTCTCAGCGACAAAGCCGTAGAGGGCTTCAAAACCTTTCAGGAGAACGTTCCGTTGGTATCCTATAATACCCTGCAAATGAGAACCTCCGCCGAATCAGGCTCTCTGGATGCCATGGTCATGGAATATCAGCTCTATTACAACGACCCCACACTCAAGAATGACTATAAGTTCACTCCCTTTGGTGCAAGACATGACAGCCCGATGTATGCAGTGGGCAATCTGTCGGCAGACCAGAGCGATCTTCTCAAAATGTTCTGTGACTACTGCCTGAACAGTCAGTCGCAGGAGCTTGCAGCCAAATACGGCTTCAACCAGAATCTGAATTACAAGAGTGAACTGCCCGACAATATCAGCGGCGACAAGCTGCTCAGGGCACAGAAGCTCTACAAAGAGAACAAGAATGTCGGCAAGCCCATCATGGCTGTGTTTATTGCCGATATCTCCGGCAGTATGGGCGGCGAACCCATCAACTCCCTGCAAACCTCGCTCATCAACTCCATGCAGTATATCAATACCGATAACTATATCGGCCTGATCTCTTACAGCAACAGGGTGTATATCAATCTGCCGATCGCCCGCTTCAATCTGAACCAGCAGTCCTATTTCAAGGGCGCGGTACAAAGCCTTGATGCCAACGGCGCGACCGCTACCTATGACGCGATCGTGGTTGCCATTGATATGATCAACAAGGCTATGGCGGATAATCCCAACGTAAAGCCGATGATCTTCCTGCTCAGTGACGGCGAGCAGAATGTCGGCTGGTCGCTCAATGATGTTTCGCCGATCGTCAGTGCTTATGAGATTCCGATCTATACCATCGGCTATAACGCAAATATCGAAGCACTCAAGCGTATCTCTGAAATCAACGAGGCAGCCACCATCAATGCAGACAGCGATGATATTATCTATCAGCTCAAAAACCTGTTCAATTCCGAGATGTGATGCTGTCAAGACTTAAAAGCAAAGGATGATGAATGATGGAAGGTTTAGTTATTTCGATTATTTCCGCGGCGATCATTATCGTAGCCCTGATTATCTTTCTGTGCTGCATTTATCGTGTAGCCGATATTGATAAGGCGCTGATCGTAACGGGCGGCAAAGAACCAAAGATCAAGGTCAGCGGAGGAAGCTTTGTTATTCCGATTTTCCGCAAGGCACAGTATTTTGACCTCTGTATGCTTACCGTAACGGCAGACCGTGACGAAGTGAAAACCAAAACCGCCGTTCCGATCATCATTGACTGGACGGCGCAGATCAGACCCGATGTGAACGATATGACAAGGCTCAAAAAGGCGATCATGTCGTTCAAGGAGAGAGGACAGAACGGTATCATCAATGATGTCCGCCTGACCCTTACCGGCGCGGTGCGTGATATCGTTGCGTCCATGACACCGGAAGCTGTGCTCATGGATAAGCAGACCTTTACCGAAAAGGTCAAGGAGATCGTTTCTGATGAGATGGTCAACATGGGCATGGAGCTTGTTTCCCTGAATATTCAGGATATCACCGATAATAACGGCTATTATGACAACATGGCTGCGCCCGATATGCAGGAGAAAAGAAAAACTGCCGAAACCACCACCGCCAAGGTCGATCAGGAGGTTCGCACACAGAAGGCAGCCTCCGAGAAGATCGCTAAACAGAACGAACTCAGCTCACAGTTAGAGGTTGCGGAAAAGGAACGCGACAACAAGCTCAAGCTTGCCGAATTCAAGGCACAGACCGATAAAGCAGATGCAGATGCCGCTATTGCCGGTGAACTGCAAAAGACTGTCAGGCTACAGGAGGTAGCCGAACAGCAGGGTCGTGTGGAGGTCGTCAGACAGGAGCAGGCGAACCTTGCCGCACAAAAGGAAAAGGCTGTTATAGCTACCCGCGCTGAAGCGGAGAAGCAGAAAAAGCAGATCGAAGCCGAAGCAAATGCGAATATCAAGAAGATCGATGCCGAAGCAGAGGTGTTGGTTGCAGAGAAGCAGGCGAATGCCGTAAAGATCAAGGCGGCAGCCGAAGCAGAGCGCATTACCAAGGAAGGTCAGGCAGCAGCGGAGGTCACCCGCCTGAAGGGTATTGCCGAAGCCGAAGCCGAAAAAGCCCGCCTGATGGCTATGGCAGAAGGTGAAAGGGCACTCGCAGAAGCAAGAGCCTCCAACGAAAAGGTCAACTTTGAGATCGAAAAGATCAAGATCGAAACGCAGGCAAAGATTGAGATCGCGACCAAGACCGCTGCGATCATGGCAGAGCTGGGCAAGAATGCACAGTTTGTCAATATCGGCGGTACGGCACAGGGCGGCAGCGGCAGTGGCAGCGGCAATGCGCTGCTGGATACGCTGGCAGGTATTCCCGAACTGATGAAGATCCTCAACGTCAAGAATCAGGCGCTCAACGGTCAGCCGTTCAATGACGAGCTGAACGGACTTGTTGAAGCGGCGGTAGGCCCTGTGAAGGGTGTTCTGTCACATTCCACTACCGAGAACGTGACGAATAATCTGCCCGCTGCAAAGCCGGCAGATACAGCCGGCACTGCGCCTGCATCTGTCTGATCAAACGGATATCCGTGCATATTGCACTATGATTTTACACTATCATTAAGGAGGACACAAACAATGGCATTTTCAATGGATTTACCCGATGTAGATGCGGTGAAGGAGGAAGTCAAGGAGGAGCTTGTTCCCGCACCGGAAACCAAGGATAAACTCGAAAAGGTTGCCGACAGCAACACCTCGGAGCTTTTTACCTTCGACCTCGGCTCTTTAGAGGACAGAAGAAAGATCGTTGCATCTATTGATACCTTCGGTTCAGATATCGTTACCAAGTCTACCCAGAAGAATGAGCTGCTCAACGTCCGTCTTGCCGACCTGAGCAAGATGGGCAGCGAAAACGGCGAAGTTGTCAGCGGTTTAAGCCAGCTCCAGACGCAGATGAAGGATCTCGACCCCTCGGGAATCGATTTTGTGAAGCAAGGTCCTTTAGGCAGGCTTTTCAACCCCGTAAAGAACTATTTTGCGAAGTTTGAAAGAGCGGATGCCATTATCGCGCAGACGGTGGAATCCCTCGGTAAGGGCAAGGCAACGCTGAAAAACGACAACACCACCCTTGAGATCGAACAGCTTGCGCTCCGTGACCTTACCAAGAAGCTCGGTCAGCAGATCGAACTCGGTATGCAGATGGACGAGGCGATCACCAAGGCGATCGAAAAGGCTAAGACCGAGAATGTAGACGAGGAACGCATCAAGTTTATTGAAGAAGAGGTACTTTTCCCGCTGCGCCAGAGAGTGATGGATCTCCAGCAGATGCAGGCAGTCAATATGCAGGGCATTATCGCGATGGAGATCGTCAGAAGAAACAACAAGGAGCTTATCCGTGCAGTCGACAGAGCCGAAAGCGTGACGGTATCTGCCCTCAGAATCGCTGTGACGGTTGCCAGCGCACTCTATAACCAGAAGATCGTTCTTGAAAAGGTCAACGCTGTCAATGAAGCTACCAACAAGCTGATCGGTGCTACTGCTTCCATGCTGAAAGAACAGGGCGCACAGATCCACCAGCAGTCCATGGAAACCAGTGTATCGGTCGATACCCTCAAGAGTGCCTTTGCCGACACCTTTGATGCACTGGACGCTGTATCCGAATACAAATCCAAGGCACTTCCCAGAATGCAGCAGACGATCTCTGAATTCAGAGCACTTGCCGATGAGGGCGAGAAGCGTATCCAGAGAATGGAAAGCAGAAGTGAAGAGCTTAAAAAGTTAGAGGGCGGCAACTGATTGCCGTTCTGTTATAGAATGAACCATCCTATCTCCCTTGCAGGTGTCTGTGAGGGAGATTTTTGTTGCTGAAATCTGACAGATAGTTGTTGACAAGCATAAAATGAAGGAGTATAATGTATTTAACGATTAAACGATCGTTTAATTATCAGAAAGAGGGTATCATGATGAAAAAGACCTATAAGATCGATGTGGACTGCGCGAACTGTGCCAATAAAATGGAAAATGCTGCAAAGAATACAGCGGGTGTGAAGGATGCCGTTGTCAACTTCATGACACTTAAAATGAACGTGGAATTTGAGGAGGGCGCAGACCCCAAAGAGGTCATGCAGCAGGTACTCAAAAACTGTAAAAAGGTGGAAAGCGACTGCGAAATCTTTCTGAAATAATGTTATAGTAAACGACACAAAAAAATTTTCTATTTTATGAAAATTTGGGGGTGCAGGGGTGCCGTGCACCCTTGCCGAGGTCAAGGGGTGCGGGTGTCCGGCGGAGAGGGAAAAGTATGAGTAAAAAGCAGAAAAAAAACCTGATAAGAATCCTTATAGCGGCGGTATTGATGGCGGTGTTTCTCCTGATTCCCGCCGGAGGGCTGCTGCGGCTTGCGTTGTTTCTGATTCCGTATCTTATAGTGGGATATGACGTGCTCATCAAAGCGGCAAAGGGTATCCGGAATCTACAGCCGTTTGACGAATGTTTTCTGATGGCTTTTGCTACCATCGGCGCGATCGTGATCGCAGTAACGGGTGACGGCGATTATATTGAAGCGGTTGCCGTTATGCTGTTCTATCAGATCGGCGAATGGTTCCAGAGCTATGCGGTGGGAAAGAGCCGCAGAAATATCAGTGATCTCATGGATATCCGCCCCGATTATGCCAACATCGAGCAGGACGGGGAGCTTGCACAGGTCGACCCCGATGAGGTAGAGATCGGACAGACGATTGTCGTACAGGCGGGCGAAAAAATCCCGATCGACGGCATAGTGACGGAAGGTGAATCTACCCTGAATACCGGTGCGCTGACGGGTGAGAGTGTGCCGAGAAGCGTAAAAGCGGGCGATGAGGTCATCAGCGGCTGTATCAATAACAGCGGAGTGCTGAAAATCAGAACCACAAGGGAATTCGGCGAATCAACGGTTTCTAAGATACTGGAGCTGGTAGAAAATGCAAGCTCCCTGAAATCAAGGTCGGAGAATTTTATTTCCCGCTTTGCAAGAATCTATACCCCCGCCGTAGTATTCGGCGCACTGGCACTGGCAGTTTTGCCGCCGCTCGTGCGGATACTGTGCGGCTTTGATGCCATGTGGGGGGATTGGGTCTACAGAGCATTGACCTTTCTGATCATCAGTTGTCCGTGTGCGTTGGTCATCAGCATACCGCTCAGCTTTTTCGCGGGAATCGGCGGTGCAAGCCGTGAGGGGGTACTGGTGAAAGGCTCTGACTATCTGGAACAGCTTGCACAGACAAAAACAGTCGTTTTTGATAAAACCGGTACGCTGACAAAGGGTGTGTTTGAGGTAACAGCCGTTCACCCCGACGAGGTGGACGAAAACACCCTCCTGCACCTTGCTGCTCATGTGGAGCATTACTCGAAGCACCCGATCGGCATTTCGCTGCGGCAGGCTTATCCCGATGAACATGACGGGTGCGCCATAGAACAGGTGCAGGAAGTCGCCGGAAAGGGCGTTTCGGCTGTCGTGAACGGTGAAACCATCTATGTAGGCAATGAAAAGCTGATGAAGCTGGCGGGCGCGGATATCACACCGTGCCGACATGAGCATCATCACAGAGGGACTGTTGTACACGCTGCAAAAGGGAACGAGTATCTCGGTCATATTGTGATATCGGACGTGATCAAGCCCGGCTCCCGACAGGCAGTTGCCGACCTGAAAAAAGCCGGTGTCAGAAAAACGGTCATGCTCACGGGAGATGCACATTCCGCTGCCGAAGCCGTGGCAAAGGAATTGCAGCTGGACGAATTTTACAGCAATCTGCTGCCCGGCGACAAGGTGGAACGTTTAGAAGAACTGCTTGCCGAGAAAAAAGGTGTTGTGGCATTTGTCGGTGACGGCATTAACGATGCGCCCGTTCTTGCAAGGGCGGATATCGGCATTGCGATGGGCGCGCTGGGTTCAGATGCTGCGATCGAAGCCGCCGATGTGGTACTGATGGACGATGACCCGCGCAAGCTTGCCAAGGCGATAAAAATATCCCGCAAATGTATGAGGATAGTGAAGGAAAATATATGGTTTTCCATTGGTGTCAAGCTTGTTTGCCTGCTGCTGGGTGCTCTGGGAATCGCCAACATGTGGCTGGCTATTTTTGCCGATGTCGGTGTCATGGTGATCGCCGTACTGAATGCCGTGCGCGCCCTCCTTGTAAAAAATCTGTAATTATTGGGAATATTGGGGCTCTGGTTCTCGGTTGTCACCTCGGTCGGTGCTTCTGCTGCGCAGAGGTGTCCACCGGACACCCGTACCCCTGCACCCCGAATTTTATAAAGGGGATTTTTTAATGTCGTTTACTATAGATTCGTTTTGCTGACAGTTTTTTGGGAAAAATCTCTTCCTGAAAAAACGAATGAGAAATAGCTGGTAAAAAAGAATCTGTAAATTGTGCTTTTTGAGCATTGATTTTTGCGATAGTTCGTGTAAAATGATTATAGGAGAAAACGTAACGGTGTTCTTCCAAAGCTCCATATCAGAACTGTGCCGCTGGTGCATGATGAAAGATAGAAAAAAGCCGTAACATTATAAAAAATAAAAAGGAGTTGATACTGTGCCGGAATATCCACAGGACAGAGATGAGATCAGAAATCAGGCGGAAGCCATGGCGCATGAACTGGTTACAATGTCCCAACGAATGAACTATACCGCCGATACGCTTCTGGATATGCTTCAGGAGAATGTTGCACCGATAGAACAGTTTTTTGCCAATTACAGCTGTGCCATTATGGAAATCGAAACGAAGTTCAAGGTGCTTAATGAGCAGCTTTCCCTGCGCTATGACGGAAATCCCATCGAATCCATCAAGTCGCGCGTCAAGGACTATGACAGCATTATCCGCAAGGTCATCAAGAAGAATATCCCGCGCGATCTGGCATCTATCGAAGAAAATATCAACGATATTGCCGGTGTGCGCGTGATCTGCTCGTTTATTGACGATATCTACCGCCTTGCAGATTTCCTTCTCAAACAGGACGATGTGACGCTGATCTGCCGCAAGGATTATATCAAGAATCCCAAGCCGGGCGGCTACCG
Source organism: uncultured Ruminococcus sp. (assembly GCA_902773325.1). Lineage (GTDB taxonomy): Bacteria > Bacillota > Clostridia > Oscillospirales > Acutalibacteraceae > UBA1213. Next base: position 17,383 of record CACYDW010000090.1, on the reverse strand, counting down.
CAGTCTGCACCTGATCGTTTCGGTGCCGATCTTCCTTGAAAACGAAAAGAAGGACGTGAAGGTCGAGGTACAGCTTCGCACGATCGCGATGGATTTCTGGGCAAGTCTGGAACATAAAATGCGCTATAAAAAGGATCTCTCTCCCGAGCTTTTAGAGCAGCTTTCCAAGGAACTGGTGGACTGCGCCAATGCAAGTGCCGCTCTCGATGAGAGAATGCTTATGGTAAGAAATACGATCTCGGGAATCGGCAGTATGCCGTGATACGGAACAAATGGAATCGCCTATGCGGGTGTGTCTGCAATGTCAGACATGCCTGCTATTTTTTTGGCGGGTAAACACGCTTCGCCAAAACCCGCATCGGTACGGGTGTATCATCATTACAGGAAGAACTACTGTCTGATGAAAGGGGGAAAACCATGCAGCCAAGAATGGTGATGGACGAAAACAAACTGACGGTATATCTTACGGGAGAGATCGACCATCATAATGCCCGCAGTATTCGGGAAGCGATCGACTGCTCCATACAGAGCAACAAGCCGTCACTGCTGCGTCTGGATTTTTCGGGGGTCACCTTTATGGACAGCTCCGGAATCGGTCTGGTCATGGGAAGATACCGTATGATGTCGCTTTACGGCGGCAGGGTGAGAGTGGTGGAACTGCCCGAAAGCCTTGAAAGGATCATGAAGCTTTCGGGTCTGGGGGCACTCAATATTATCGGAAGTGAGGTACATGAATATGCTGAATGAAATGAAGCTGTCGTTTGACAGCCGTTCCTCCAATGAAGCGTTTGCCCGTTCGGCGACAGCCGCGTTTATCACACAGCTTGACCCGACGATCGGGGAACTGAACGACATCAGAACGGCTCTGTCTGAGGCGGTTACCAATTGTGTGGTACATGCCTACCGCGATACGATCGGTAAGATCAGTATCACCGTGACGATCGAGGACGGCAGTCTGGTCACGATCAGGATACGCGATAAGGGCTGCGGTATTGCCGATGTAAAGCAGGCAATGGAACCGCTTTATACCTCTGCACCCGAAGAAGAACGCGCCGGACTCGGCTTTGCCGTCATGCAGAGCTTTACGGACAAGGTGAGCGTGCGCTCCACTGTAGGAAAGGGTACAACGGTCACGCTTGTCAAGCGGCTGAGCAGAAGGGTGAGCAATGGGTGAGCCGGCGGCTGCACTGCGTAAGGAGGTGCAGTCCGCGCAGAGTGACGCCGACAGTGCCGCAGCGGTTGATGCCAAAGAGAATATCGGTCTGGTTCATGTGTGCGCCAGACGGTTCAGGGGCAGGGGGGTTGAATATGACGATCTGTTTCAGGCGGGGTGTCTGGGTCTTGTGAAGGCGGCAGATAACTTTGACCCGGCACTGGGCTATCGCTTCTCGACCTATGCCGTACCCGTCATTATCGGGGAAATGAAGCGTCTATTCCGTGACGGCGGGTCGGTAAAGATCTCAAGAGGGTTAAAAGAGCTTTCTGTGAGGGTGAGCAGAGAAGCAGAGGATTTCTGCGTCAGAAACGGCAGAGAACCGACGGTCGGTGAGCTTGCCGCCACTTTGCACGAAGAACCGGAGAAGATCTCCGAAGCGCTCAATGCAGCACGTCAGCCGCTGTCGCTCACAGCCTTTACCGAGGACGGTGATGCGCAGACGGATATTCCCGTAGACGCACCCGATGAAAAAATCACGGAGCTGCTGTCGCTGCGTACCGAACTGGAACGGCTTGATGAACGTGACCGCACACTCATTCGACTGCGCTTCTATGAAAACAAAACGCAGACGCAGACCGCCGCTGTACTCGGCATGACGCAGGTGCAGGTATCCAGACGGGAAAAGAAAATCCTTCTCTGTCTGCGGGAAAAGCTGATATAGTACGAACATGAAAGCGGGTTCTGCAAGCAGTCAGAACCCGCCTTTGCGTTTGGGGGCATATTCCGATAGGTGCTGTAATATAATGGGATAGATCAAACAATGGGAGTGGATGTGCATTTATGGAATATCAGCTTAAAAAGGAGCTTGTCCCCGTTTGTGAAACGATATTTGAGGGAACGTCCGAACAGCCGATCGACCTTGATTTCAGTCTGCCCGACTACTGCCCCGACATCGAAAGGATCCTGAAATGCAGGGTGTGTCCCTCGGTGACTGCCAAAAGCATTACGGGCGACAGAATGGACGTTGACGGCTCGGCGGTGATACGTCTTTATTATCTGGATTCGCGCAAGCAGGCAATACGGCTTTGTGAGCATACCGTACCGTTTTCGTGCTCGTTCAATCTGAAAGCCGCTCCGACTGACCCCGTTTCCTCTGTCAGGCTCAGAACCGAATACCTCAACTGTCGTGCGCTCAGCCCCAGACGGCTCGATATTCACGGCGCATTTTCTGTTTGTGTTTCGGTGTATGACAAGGGCGAACAGGAAATTTGCAGCCGTATTGAGGGTGACGATATTCAGCAAAAGCTGCATCAGGAGCAGATCAGCCGTTTGTGCGGAACAGGTCAGCAGCAGTTTTCCGTCAGTGAGGTGCTGGATATCGGTCAGGGAAAGGGTACGCCCGAGAGTATCCTGCGTTCGGAGCTGACGGTGCATACCGAGAGTGCCAAGGCACTCAATGACAAGATCATGCTCAAGGGCGAAGCGGTCCTGCATTTGCTGTATATTACCGATATTGAGTCGGGCAGTCAGGACACCATGACCTTCCATGTCCCGTTCAGCCAGATTTTAGACGTACAGGGTGTGAACGAGAATACCGGCAATGAGATCATGGTTGACGTGATGAATTATGATGTGTCGCTCAAATCCGAGTTTGATGAGAGCAGTACGCTGGTTTCTCTTGACGCAAGACTGTGTGCGTGTGTGTTCGCCTATGAAACGATCGGTGCAGATGTGGTAGACGACGCCTATTCCACTGCCTACGAGCTGGAGCTGACCTATAAGCAGAACCGCTATAATGCGCTGACGTGTCTGCTCAACACCGATATTACCGCCAAGGGCGAGGTCAATACAGGTGACAGCGGCATTACGCGTGTGATCGATATCTGGAGCGATACGGTCAACTCTATGACGGTGTATGAAAATGATGTGCTGACCGTCAAGGGAAAGGTGAACTGCTGTATCCTTGCGCTTGACCGTGACGGTGTACCCTTTTATGCCGAACGTCCGATCGATTTTTCGGTAAATCCGTCTGTGCCTGCGGGTCTTTCGGAGGTCATTGTACACAGCCGTCCTGCGGTGAAGTCGCTCAGCTTTATTATTACGGGTGACAACACTCTTGAAGTCAAGGCCGACCTGACGCTCAGCGGTGCTGTCTTTGACACCAGAACCTGCCGTTCTGTGGTGAGTGCGGAGGGACGCGAGGATCAGCGGCGCGAAAAGGACAGTCATGCGGCACTCACCTTGTATTATGCCGATGAGGGTGAAAGTCTGTGGAGTATTGCACGGCTTTACTGTACCTCGGTCGAGGCGATCCGTCTTGAAAACGACATGACCGATGATGTGATGTCGGCGCGCGGCATGATACTCATTCCGATGTGAGAAGGGGGAGGAGAGAAGATGGAAGAACGCAATATTTACAGGGATATTGCCAGACGTACCAACGGGGATATTTACCTCGGCATTGTAGGGCCGGTGCGCACGGGCAAGTCCACCTTTATCAAAAGGTTCATGGACAGTCTTGTGCTGCCGAATATCACGAGCGAATCCGAACGGGAACGTGCGACCGATGAGCTGCCGCAGTCCTCTGCGGGCAGAACCATCATGACCACCGAGCCGAAGTTTATCCCCGAAAATGCCGTTGAGGTGAAGTTAGAGGGCAACGCAAGCTTCCGCGTCAGAATGATCGACTGTGTTGGCTATATAGTTCCGAGTGCATTGGGCTACATAGAGGACGAGTCGCCCAGAATGGTGAAAACACCTTGGTTTGATGAGGCGATCCCGTTTGATATGGCAGCCGAGATCGGAACAAAAAAGGTCATTACCGATCATTCCACGATCGGATTGGTGATCACGACTGACGGCTCTGTCAGCGATATTGACCGCAGCGAATATGAGGAAGCAGAGGAAAGGGTCATCAATGAGCTGAGGGACATCAACAAGCCGTTCATTATTCTTGTGAACAGTACAAATCCCGCTTCACAGCAGGCGCGGGGGCTTGCCAAGGAGCTTAGCGCGAAATACGGCGTACCCGCCATGGCGGTGAGCTGTATGGATCTGGACGAGGACGAGATCAAGCGGATTCTGGGTACGGTGCTGTTTGAGTTTCCTGTGAAGGAGATCAAGGTGGATATGCCGAAATGGGTATCTTCACTGGATAAGGAGCATTGGCTGAGAAGCGGACTGTTTTCTGCCATACAGCAGGGAGCAAAGGACGCAAGGAAGATCCGCGAGGTGAGCGACATTGCCGACAGCCTTACAAAATGTGAATATGTGAAGTATGCCGAAACCAGTGCCGCCGATCTCGGTTCGGGTCATGCCAGACTGCGGGTAGAGCTTGACAGTTCGCTGTTTTATAAGGTACTGGGAGAAAAAACCGGGCTGGATATTACCGATGAGGGCGGTCTGCTTGATGCGATGTCGGAGCTGTCGGGCATACGGAAAAAGTTTGATAAGCTGAGCCGTGCCTACGATGATGTATGTGAATCGGGATACGGCATTGTGATGCCGTCCATGGAGGAGCTGACCCTTGAGGAACCGGAGATCATCAAGCAGGGCGGGCGGTACGGAATACGTCTGCGCGCCAATGCACCCTCCGTACACATGATGAAAACCACCATCAAAACGGAGATCACGCCGATCGTCGGTTCGGAGCAGCAGTCGGAGGAGCTTGTAAACTATCTGATGCGGGAATTTGAGGAAGACCCCTCCAAAATATGGGAGTCGAATATTTTTGGAAAGTCGCTGCATGAGTTGGTGAATGAAGGGCTGCACAACAAGCTGTACCGTATGCCTGCCGATGCCCGCACAAAGCTGCGGGAAACCATTGAGCGCATTATCAATGACGGCTGCAACGGTCTGATCTGCATTATCCTGTGATATGGAAGGATATAGCGCGTGCTGGTTAGTGTAAAATAGTTTTGGGAAAATATGCTGATAATTCAAACAGTATACAAAAGCACCCCTTGTGCTCCCGATGCTCCATATCAACAGACCACTGTTGTTTCCGGCGCGGCATAGCACCGATCTCTCGTTTTAAGAGCGATAGCTCGGTAGATTAGAAGCACAGGGCAGATTATGCTGTCCGACTTATCAGCAGAGGGGAGTTTTCTATGGTGCTGAGCGAAAACGCGAACACGGGTGCAGCGCCGTTGCGCTGCTGTTGAATTAGGGGAAAAGATATGTTAGAATGTTGTGTAGGGGGGAGCATTTGGATAAATGCACAGGCAGAACCCCTCCGGCATGAAGTGCCGGAGGTTCTGCCGATATTTAGCGGATTTTACAAAAACGTTTTGTCCATTCACGGATATACAATACAAAAGACGGAGCACCGAAAAGGGGAATGAAAAAATGGCGGAAAGTCAGAAATCAGAACCAAAAAAAACAAGCACGATGCGGCAGTCCAATATTGAACTGCTGCGTATTTTTGCAATGATCATTATTATTGCACATCACTTCGCGATGCAGCCAGCGTTTGCGAATTATTATCCGGTCGAATCCATGTCGGCTAACCGGCTCTGGATGCAGTTTATAGAGATCGGAGGAAAAATAGGCGTCGATATTTTTGTACTGATATCCGGTTATTTTCTGGTGTCGGCACAGTCGTTCAAAACCGGTAAGGCCATCAGGCTGTGGGGACAGCTGTTCTTTTACTCCGTGTTGTTTTATACCGTTTTTGTTGCTGCCGGTGTCAGAAGCTTTGATGTCAATGAACTGTGCGAACATCTGACACCGGTGATGTCCTCACAATGGTGGTTTGCAAGTACATATTTCGTCCTGTATTTATTATCGCCGTTTCTCAATGTGATGCTCAGGTCATTCGACAAAAAGCAGTATGTGCGCTTTCTTCTGCTTTTGTTTGTTTGCTGGTGTGTGATTCCGACATTCACCCTCCGTTCACCGGAATCTAATAACCTTTTGTGGTTCATATTTTTATATGCGCTTGCGGGATATTTCAGACTGTATAACGTTACTGTGAAGCATTCGGGCATTCTGATGATCGCGGCGGCAGGTGCTGCGGCGCTTCTGACGTTTATGGTATCGGTCATTCTTGAAATTCTGGGAACTGTCAGCACCTTGCTCTGCCGATATGCGGCAACCTTTTATGATATGCAAAGACTGCCCATTCTGGTGATTTCCGTGCTGCTGTTTATCGGCTTTTTAAAGCTCGATATGAGATACAGCAGGTTCATCAATGTTGTTTCGTCAGCGACCTTTGGCGTTTATCTGATTCATGACAACGAATATGTCCGCAGCTTTCTGTGGGAAACGGTGTTCCGCTCTGTATCCTTTGCGGACAGTGGCTGGCTGATACCTTATTCCGTGTTTGCAGTGGCAGTTGTGTTCGTCGGCTGTACGGTCGTGGAGCTTCTGCGGATCCATACGGTCGAAAAATGGTGTATGCCGCTGTTTTCAAGGCTTGCAGAGTGGTTTGACAAGAAAACAGAAAAGCTGATAGCACATAAAACATGATTTTTGTGAGTACTGCCATATTTTTACTTTGATACGGATATTGAAATATGCAGGAGTATGTGTTATAATAAACCTTTAGAGCCTGATAAGGCAAGGAAAGAAGAGTGAAAAGATGCCAATCAAAATTCCGGACGGGCTTCCTGCCTTAAAAACACTGGAATCCGAAAATATATTTGTTATGACAGATCAGCGGGCGGTCACACAGGATATCCGTCCTCTGAAAATTGTTATACTGAATATTATGCCGACCAAAATCGAAACGGAAACACAGCTTTTGCGCCTGCTGGGCAATTCGCCGCTTCAGGTCGATGTGGAGCTGCTGCAAACCGCGACCCATACCTCTAAAAATGTTTCGGCTGACCATCTGACAAAGTTTTATAAAACCTTCGACGAGATCAAAGACCAGTATTTTGACGGTATGATCATCACCGGCGCGCCTGTGGAGCTGCTGCCGTATGAAGAAGTGGACTACTGGCAGGAGCTTTGTGAGATCATGGAATGGACAAAGCGCAATGTTTACAGCACCATGCATATCTGCTGGGGCGCACAGGCGGCAATGTATTATCACTACGGTATTCAGAAATATCGGCTGCCCGAAAAGCTTTCGGGTATTTATGTTCACCGTATCATGAATGCGTTCCACCCGCTGATGCGCGGCTTCGATGATAAAATTCTGATGCCCCATTCCCGGTATACGGGTATACACCGTTCCGATGTGCGGGAGCATGAGGAGCTGGAGATTCTTGCTTCGTCCAATATTGCAGGTGTGTCGATCGTTGCCAATAAAAACGGCAGACAGTTCTTTGTGTTCGGTCATGCCGAATATGACCGATATACCCTCTCAAACGAGTATTTCCGTGACAGAAACAAGGGTATCAATCCGGAGATCCCCTACAACTACTTTCCCGGCAATGACCCCCGTGCTTTCCCGTCTATGACATGGCGCAGCTATGCGACTATTCTCTACTCCAACTGGCTGAACTATTTTGTTTATCAGCAGACACCCTATGACCTTGCCGAGCTTAAGAATCTGTAACATCATTCGTGTTATATTTCACTTTCTTTTGGGTATGATAACAAAAGAAAGGGTGAACGATAGATGAAACATCATGCAGATCAAAGACCACACGCTGCCGGCTGTCCCGATGATTTCAGAATCACGGACGGTTCGGGCATTTCAGAGTTTGACGGATATTATGCGGCGGAAAATTACCTCCGCTTTCTTTCCAACGGCATGGCAGACAACGAGAAAATTGACGCAGTGGATTATTATGACGCGTTTCTTGACGAAAACATTCTCACTGACGACCAATAAAAACGCAAATCCGCTTCCGCAGTATATTTTTTCTGCGGGAGCGGATTTTTTGGTGAGAGCTTTGATCAGACGTTAAAGCGGAACAGAACAATGTCGCCGTCCTTCATGACATATTCCTTGCCCTCGGAGCGGACAAGACCCTTTTCTCTGGCGGCTGCCATCGAACCGCATTCCATCAGGTCATCAAAGGCAACGACCTCTGCGCGGATAAAGCCGCGCTCAAAATCACTGTGGATCTTACCGGCTGCCTGCGGTGCTTTTGTACCCTTGGTGATCGTCCATGCCCTGACCTCAGGTTTGCCGGCGGTGAGGTAAGAGATCAGACCGAGCAGGTCATAGCAGGCGGTGATGAGCCGGTCAAGACCGGACTGCTCCAGTCCCATTTCGCTGAGGAACATTTCCTTTTCCTCGGGCTCCATGCCGGAGATCTCTGCTTCTACCTCGGCGCAGATCGGAAGTACAGCGGCATTTTCGCTCTTGGCGATCTCCTTTACGACTGCAAAATATGGATTGCCGTCGGCAGAGCCGTCCTTGAAGTCGCTGTCACTCATGTTGGCTGCATAGATAATGGGCTTGTTGGTAAGCAGGGATACGGTAGCAAGCAGCTCGGCTTCCTCAGGGGTACATTCCACCGAGCGGGCAGGCCTGCCTTCGTCAAGGGCAGCTTTTACACGGTTGAAAAAGTCTAAATCTGCCTGATATTTCTTGTCGCCCTTGATGAGCTTCTGTGTTTTGTCGATACGGCGGTCAAGTACCTCGATATCCGAGAGAATCAGCTCGACATTGATGGTGTCGATATCTCTTTTCGGGTCAATGCTGCCGTCAACATGAACGATATCGTCATTTTCAAAGCAGCGCACAACGTGTACGATCGCGTCAACCTCGCGGATATTCGCGAGGAACTTATTTCCCAGACCTTCACCCTTGGAAGCACCCTTTACAAGACCCGCGATGTCAACGAATTCAATGGTTGCGGGGGTATATTTTTCGGGCTGATACATTTCTGCTAACTTGTCAAGTCTTTTATCCGGCACGGCAACAACACCCACATTCGGTTCGATCGTACAGAACGGGTAGTTGGCAGACTGTGCGCCTGCGTCTGTGATAGCGTTAAAGAGTGTACTTTTGCCTACATTAGGCAGTCCAACGATTCCCAATTTCATATTGTCAGATTCCTTTCTTAGGGTAGTCATATTGTTATCAAAAAGATGCACCCTCATCATACCACAAATCCGCTGACGATACAAGAGTGTATGACCGCACAAATTTGCTTTCAGCACAAAAATTGACATTATTTCAATTCGGATTATGCACTGATATATGTCGAATATAAGCAAGGGTGGAAAGCGGAAACATCAGCATGGTATTATTATTCGTTGAAAGATGGCAAAACGGTCTGGATCAAACTAAGCAATACGAGGTCATGAAGGACATTATAAACGGAATGGTAAGAATTATGGACTATATAGATATTTGATTTAATTTTTCACGAAAGATGCAAAAATAATAAGGGCAGGGAGATTATCATCTTGACGATCTCACTGTCCTTGTTGCTTGTATCAGGCTCTATTGTATGAAGATATATAATAATCGATCTGACAATAAGTGTATGTACAGAGTCTGCACTACGGCAGTGGGTAATATCAATAGATTGCCTGCTGCCTTTTTGACATTTCCTACAAAAAAGCAAATGAATAAAAAAATAAATTGTAAAATGATGACATTCGTGCTAAAATTATAGTGAGTTTATGTCGTTTGTAATGACGCTGTGCAGTGAAGCGGTAATTGTGAATGACATAAAAAACGATTTTTATTTTTTTATTGGTAAGCCTGATCTGCATGATCGTGTCTGCTTCGGGAATGTCTGCGGCGATGCTTTGGCGCAGATACACAGCAGGCGCGTCTGTTCAGGGACGGGTCTGCACCATTGGAAAGGGGATAGTCTTATGAAAAAAACAAGAGTAACAAGAGCAACAGGCTTTCTGCTTGTGCTGCTGATGGTTGTTTCCATCTTCGGCGCGGCAGGACCTGCGGCATCGGTTGAGGCGGATGCCGCGACAACCGTTTCTGTTACGGTAGCAAACGTCATCAAACGCTATCAGGACGCTGCCAAGCTGCTTTCACTGGTCAACGAACAAAGAACAGCTAACGGACAGGCAAATCTCGTCATGGATTCCACACTGCTCGAATCCGCTATGACAAGAGCTGTTGAACTGTCGGTCTATGATTCTCTCACATCGCCTAACGGCACAACGGTAAGCTATGATTTTGTTTACAGTACCAATGCTTATTCGGTCAATATGTTTTTTGGATTCCAGCAGAGCAACTTCAGCCACTTCCTGACCGAAGCCTCTTATAAATCATTCGGTGCCGGTGTAGTTGAGATCAACAACCGACTCATCATCTGTATAGCGGCATCAAGAGAAAGACCTACGGCAGTAGCTGAGTCCGTGCTGACACAAAGCAATGTTACCACCAACGTGACGATCAGTGCGCTTCCTGCCAACCTCGGCACAGTAACCACCGGCTTTACCAGCGGAGAAAAAACATACTGCGGCGGTTCTTATTATGCACAGATGAAGCACACCAACAAAAACGATTCCTCTATGGCCGTATATTTCGCGTATTCCTGCCTTGATGTTACGGTGTCTGATCTGAGCGTGTTCAACCTGTCGTCATCGGGCATTCTGACCGCTGTCAAGCCCGGCTCGGTCACGGTCACCATGAGCCTTAAAAACTATCCTTCCCTCACGGCAAGCGGCAGACTGATCGCCAAGGCAAGAGATTTCTCAAGCTGTACGTTTTCTGCCATTCCCGATCAGTATTATACGGGCAATCCGATCCGTCCGGCCGTTACCGTTAAGAATGCTTCCGGTACGGCACTTACACTCGGAACAGACTATACCACCACCTACAAGAATAATACAGAGGTCGGTACGGCAACTGTAACGGTTACGGGTATCAATGCCTATGTCGGCGCAACCAAGGACATCAACTTCAAAATCGTTTCCAACGGTTCATCTACGATGGCACTGGTGCTCAGAACCTCGCTTTCCAGCCTTTCGATCGGTCAGAGCACCACGATGACAGCCAATGTTTCCGGCGCGTCGGGTACGGTGAAATACACCTTCCAGTATGCAAAATACACCTCCAATGTGTCATGGAACAATCTGGCGGCTTCGACCACTGCGAATACCTGCAAATATACCCCCACTGCGGCGGGGATGTATTACCTCAAGGTCACGGCAGTAGATACTGCGGGGCAGTCGGCTTCACAGACCAACATGATCACCGTCTATGACAAGCTTACCTGTTCGGCAACGATCAGTTCCGACACGGCTCCCGCAGGCTCGATCGTTACCATTACCCCCTCACAGACAGGCGGCTACGGACCCTTTACATACGCACTCTTTGTCAAGAAAACCTCTGAAGATGAATGGAAGGTCGTCAGCGATTATGCCAATGTGACTGCGTTCAAGTATACACCTACCAAGATGGGCGACTATGATATATGCGTCAAGTGCAAGAGCAGCTCCGACGCGGTAGCCAAAGCATATCTCACATTAAAGGTTACGGCAGCTCCACTCAAGAATACCTCTGTCGCGCCTGTTTCGATCATCGTGAAGGGCAGCACGGTTACCCTGAAGGGCAAGGCGACCGGCGGCACAGGCTCTTATCAGTTCGCTTATCTCTATAAGCTCTCGACCTCCGAAAACTGGACGACCGCGAAAGACTATTCCACCTCTACCTCCGTCAACATCGCTCCTGCCAAAAAGGGTACATATAATGTATGTATCAAGGTCAAGGACAGCGCGGGCACAGTAGACAAGGTCTATTACGACATCGAATCCGTGCTGGCACTGTCGAATACCTCCAGGATCTCATCTGACAAGATCACACGCGGCAGCAATGTAACGGTGACCTGTGCCGGTTCGGGCGGTTCCGGCAGCTATCAGTTCGCTGTCTATTACAAAAAATCCGCTGACTCCAGCTATACGACAGCGCAGGATTTCAGCACCAATAACAAGGTTTCCGTCAAGCCTGCAAGCTCCACAAAATACGATATCTGCGTGAAGGTGCAGGATACATCTCTCAGAACCACCGAAAAGAAATACTTTACAGTGACAGTCTATGAGCCTGTGAAGAATACCTCTAAGATCTCGACCACAAAGCTTTCACTCGGCAATAAGCTCTCTGTTACGGCTTCGGCAACCGGCGGTTCCGGCTCTTATCAGTATGCTGTATACTGCAAAAAGAACAGCAGCAGCAACTGGACGACCGTTCAGGATCTCAGCACGACCAAGAATGCTACGATCACGCCCTCGGCTGCAACCGACTATGACGTTTGTGTCAAGGTCTATGATACCGTACTCAAAACCTACACCAAGAGCTACTTTACGTTCAAGGTTTATCCGAAGCTGAAAAACACCTCCACCATTTCCTCCACCAGTATCACACTGGGCAAGACGGTGACGGTCAATGCTGCGGCAACGGGCGGTTCCGGCTCTTATCAGTATGCTGTATACTGCAAAAAGAACAGCAGCAGCAGCTGGACGACCGTTCAGGATTACAGCACAGTCAAAACAGCCACCATCAAGCCCTCCGCTGCTGTCAACTATGATGTCTGCGTAAAGATCAACGATACAGTTATGGGAACGGTTGTGCGCTCCTACTTTACCGTAACCGTCAAAGCTGCAAGCTGAATATTGGGGCTCTGCATATTGGGGCTCTTGTTTCGGTTGTCGCCTCGGTCGGTGCTTCTGCCTGCGGCAGAGGTGTCCACCGGACACCCGCACCCCTGCACCCGCAGCTTTTTACTATGCAAGTTGACAAAGCAGAATAACATACTCTTCTATGGGGAAAAAGCAGAATAGTAAGCCATTACTCATCATTCACTATTCGTTATTTTTTTCCTTGTCTGACGGTTCCAACGTGATTTCAGAAGCCTCTCTGCAAAGAGAGGCTTCTTTTCTGCAATAATACACAAATAACCCGTGTAATTATTGTCTGTTTTCACAATTTTTTGTTTTAAGCATTATAATTTTAGCTATAATTCTATAAAAGAAAATAAACAGGGCTTACAATGTAGTAAAATTATGATAAATAGGTGTGCCTTTTGGTATAGAATCATACCGCTGTCGGCAGCAGTGTCAAGGATTACTGTGGATTTGTGAAAAATGCGCTATAATTTTTCACGAACAGGCGGGGTATACCGATACTGCATGAATTCGGAGGTGAGATCACAAAGCTAAAAATTGTCCGCAAAAACACACAATTCAACACAGAAAGAAGGCATGAAATTGGCTAAAGCAACATCATTCTTCAAAAGACTGTTAAGCTCCGTTATGTCTGCGGCTTGTCTTATTTCGGGCACTGCCGTGATGGGCACTACCGTCATGACCAATACGGGCGTAACAGCAGAGGCGGCAAATATCGCGACCGGCGCGACTGCCTCGTCCTTCTCGTGGGACAACGCAACCGTCTATTTCCTTCTGACAGACCGTTTCCTCAACGGTAACACCTCCAATGATAACTCCTACGGCAGACAGGACGTTCCCCTGTCCGACAAAAGAGCGACCTTCCACGGCGGTGACTTCGCGGGTATTACCCAGAAGATCAATGAAGGCTATTTCAATGACCTCGGCGTCACTGCAATCTGGCTGAGTGCTCCCTATGAGCAGATCCACGGCTATATTCAGGGCGGTCCCGATTTCTACCACTATGCTTATCACGGTTACTATGTTCTGGACTATACCGAAGCAGACGCAAACTTCGGAACGAAGGAAGAATTCAGAACTCTCGTAGATACCGCACATGAACACGGCATCAGAGTTGTTATGGATATCGTTCTTAACCATGCAGGCTACTGCGGTATGTATGATATGAACGAGTATAACTACGGTTCACTCGCAAGCGGCTGGCAGGCATTCTATAATAACCCCGGCTCCAATGCACAGGAATACCAGAGCTATATGCTGTATGATGAAGATGAAGCAGCATGGGGCAGATGGTGGGGTTCTGACTGGCTGAGATCCGGTGTTATTGGTTATGACGAGGGTGACGGCACGGATGAACGAAGCGCCACTTCGGGTCTGCCGGACTTCCGCACAGAATCTACCGCGACCGTAGGCATTCCTCCCATCCTGAAAACAAAGTGGACAAAGGAAGGCACCTACGACCAGAAGGTTGCCAAATACGGCAGCTCCAACACCGTAACAGGTTATCTTACCACATGGCTTGCTGAATGGGTTCGTGAATACGGCGTAGACGGCTTCCGCTGCGATACCGCCAAGCACGTTGACAAGGCTTCCTGGAAACAGCTCAAAACTGCCTGCGTGGCAGCACTCAAAGAGTGGAAGTCCAAAAACCCCACTAAGGCACTCGATGACCTCGACTTCTGGATGACCGGTGAACACTGGGATCATGGTCTGGGCAAGGACGCTTACTACACAGACGGCGGCTTTGATTCCATGATCAATTTCTCCCTGACCGGCGGCACCCAGCTTGCTATCGGCAATGTGGCAAATATTTATTCAGGCTATGCGGCTGCTATCAATAAAGATGACAGCTTCAACGCACTTACATTTATCTCCTCACACGATGAAACACTCGCTAAAACAGATGATATGTATTATACCGGTTCGGCATTCCTGCTCCTGCCCGGTGCAGTACAGATCTACTACGGCGATGAATCCGGCAGAGATTTTGTTCCCGGTATTCCGTTTGACGGCTACGGCAAAGCAGGTCATTCACTCAGAAGTGATATGAACTGGAGCAGCCTTGATACCGCGCTCTATAACCACTGGGGTACAGTCGGCCGCTTCCGTGCACTGCACGTTGCAGTAGGCGCAGGTACCCATACCGACCTTACCGCTACAAGCGGCGTTGCATTTGCAAGACAGTATACCGGCAACGGTATTGATGACAAGATCATCGCTGTCATCGGCGCATCTGCCAATACCGATGTTACCATTGATGTGGGCAATACCTTTGCAGAAGGCACAGCCCTCAACAATTACTATGATGATACCTATGCTACTGTCAGCGGCGGCAAGGTCACCTTCAACAGCGGCGCTCACGGCACGATCCTGATTCAGGAGCCTGACCCCACCAAGAGCAGAGTTACCGTTAAGCACGTTGACAAGGATACCGGCACGATCCTCAAGACAGAAACACTGGTAGGCAAGATCGGCGACAGCTACACAACCTCCGCTATGCAGTTCGAGGGCTATGCACTCTCCAACACAGAGGGCGCAACCTCCGGCACATTCGCTCAGGACGTTATTACTGTTACCTACAACTACAAGTTCGACAGCGCGAATTACGGTTATGTTGTGACCAAGTTTGTAAACGGCGCAACCAACGAGGAAATCGCAGATTCCATCACCACCATTGCAAGAATCGGCACGACCTATACCACAACTCCCGCAGAAGTCAAGAACTATGAGGTCAACCTCAGCGCGACCACCAACCCCACAGGTACAGTCAAGGCAGGCACAACCACCGTTGTCTATAAGTATGTTTATGTGGAGCCTACCAACCTCCGCGTACACTACTACAATGCCAACAACTGGCAAAGCGTGAATCTCTACGCTTATGACGAATCCGGCGCAACAGTCGTCAAGTATACCGGCGCATGGCCCGGCGCGGCAATGACACCGGAGGGTGACGGCTGGTTCTTCTACGAAGTAGAGGATACCGAAACAGCAAGAGTTATGTTCAACAACGGTCAAGGCGCACAGGAGCCTGCCGGAACGACCACCCCCGGTTACGAAGTGACCGGCGAGGTATGGCTCAAGAACGGCTCTGCGCTTACAACCGGTACGGTCAACGTTATCTATTCCTCCACTGACGGTACGGTTCTCTCCACACAGAAGCTCACAGGCCTTGCAGACGGCACCTCCACCTATACTACCACCGCCAAGACCTTCCCAGGCTATACGCTTACCTCTACACCCACCAATGCAACAGGTACATATTCAACCACTGCCATCACCGTCAACTATATCTATGCTCCCGATAACGTAGAACTGACAAATACGTCTGCCATTTCTTCCACCTCCATCATGAAAGGTGACAGCGTAACCGTCAATTGCTCTGCAAACGGCGGCAGCGGCTCTTATACCTTCGCCGTATACTATAAGAAGCAGTCTGATTCCTCCTATACCACCGCACAGGATTTCTCCTCCAATACCTCCGTGAGGATCACACCTGCCAAGGCTGTGAAATATGACGTTCTTGTCAAGGCAAAGGACGGCGCAGGCACAGTAGCTCAGAAATCCTTTACCGTAGATGTCAGTGAAGATGTCACAACACTCACCAACACCTCTACCCTTGCGGCATCTACGATCAATGCAGGCGGACAGGTCACCGTAAAGGGTTCGGCATCAGGCGGCAGCGGCTCTTACACCTATGCGGCTTACTATAAGCTCACCAGTGCAAGCTCCTATTCTACCGCAAGAGATTTCGGCAGCACTGCCAATATCAGCTTTACACTTTCAAAGGCAGGCAAATATGATGTCTGCTCCAAGGTCAAGGACAGCGCAGGCACGATTGCCAAGAAATACTTCACCGTAACGGTCAAGCAGGTCACAGAGCTGACCAACAACTCGACCCTTGCGTCAAGCAGTATTTCCCTCGGCAGCAAGGCGACTGTCAAGAATGCTGCAACAGGCGGCACAGGTTCCTATACCTACTATGTATACTACAAGAAGTCCGGCGACAGCAATTGGGTGACCGCTCAGGACGGCACTTCAACCACCAGTGTCAGCTTCCAGCCCTCAAAGGCAACGACCTATAACGTCTGCTCCAAGGTCAAGGACAGCGCAGGCACGATTGCCAAGAAGTATCTGACCCTCAAGGTCACAGCCGCTCTGACAAATACCTCCAAGATTTCGGCAACAACCATTACCCTCGGCAAGACCGTTACCGTGACCTGCTCGGCAACAGGCGGCACAGGCTACTACAACTACGCTGTTTACTACAAGAAGTCCAGTGACAGCAGTTGGGTCACCGCTCAGGATTACGCTTCGGGCGATACAGTTGTCATCAAGCCCGCTAAGGTTGCTACCTACAACATCAAGGTCAAGGTCAAGGACAGCGCAGCAACCATTGCATCAAAGTCATTCAATGTTACCGTCAAGGCAGCAGAGCTTGTCAACAATTCCACGCTTGCAGCTTCAAACATCAATCTCGGCAGTAAGGCAACTGTCAAGAATGCGGCATCAGGCGGCACAGGCAGCTACACCTACTATGTATACTACAAAAAGACCACTGATTCTGACTGGATAACTGCTCTGGAAGGCTCAACCTCAACATCAGCTATCTTCAAGCCCGGAAAAGCAACGACCTACGATGTATGCTCCAAGGTCAAGGACAGCGCAGGCACAGTTGCCAAGAAGTATCTGACCCTCAAGGTGACAGCAGCTCTTACCAACAATTCT
>CACYDW010000089.1 GCA_902773325.1 uncultured Ruminococcus sp. | reverse complement strand
TCGGGATTGGTTCTGTCAACATAACCTAAATCCTGCGGAATGGGTCTGTTGAAGATGATCCTGCCGACAGTGGTATCGACCAGAACGGACTTTTTAACACCGTTCCATTCACCCTCGCGGCGTACCTTGATTTTTGCATGAAGGCTCACATAGCCTGTTTCATAAGCCATGATCGCTTCGCTTGTATCTCTGAATACCTTGCCCTCGCCGGGTTCGCCGTCTTTGTCGAGGGTCAGATAATAGGAACCTAAAACCATGTCCTGCGTCGGAACAGTAACGGGCTTTCCGTCTGAGGGCTTGAGCAGGTTGTTGGCAGCCAACATCAGGAAACGTGCTTCTGCCTGTGCTTCTGCCGAGAGCGGCACGTGAACAGCCATCTGGTCGCCGTCAAAGTCGGCGTTGAATGCCGTACAGGAGAGGGGGTGAAGCTTGAGCGCCTTGCCTTCTACGAGCACCGGCTCAAATGCCTGAATACCGAGTCTGTGCAGCGTGGGCGCACGGTTCAGCATAACAGGGTGACCCTTGATAACTCTTTCGAGAGCGTCCCATACCTCGGGCTTCGCTCTTTCCACAGCCTTTCTTGCTGCCTTGATATTCTGCACAGAACCGCTTTCTACGAGGATCTTCATAACAAAGGGCTTGAACAGCTCCAGTGCCATTTCTTTAGGCAGACCGCACTGATACATTTTCAGTTCAGGGCCTACAACGATAACCGAACGTCCAGAATAGTCAACACGCTTGCCGAGCAGGTTCTGACGGAAACGTCCCTGCTTGCCCTTGAGCATATCCGAAAGGGATTTCAGTGCTCTGTTGTTGGGACCTGTGACGGGTCTGCCGCGTCTGCCGTTGTCTATCAGTGCGTCAACAGCTTCCTGCAACATTCTTTTTTCGTTGCGGATAATGATATCGGGTGCATTCAGCTCCAACAGCCTTGCAAGACGGTTGTTTCTGTTGATGACACGGCGATAGAGGTCGTTGAGATCGGAGGTAGCAAATCTGCCGCCGTCAAGCTGAACCATGGGGCGGATATCCGGCGGAATGACCGGAATAACGTTCAGGATCATCCATTCCGGTTTGTTGCCGGAATGACGGAAGGATTCCACAACCTCCAGACGCTTGAGAATCCTGACCTTTTTCTGACCTGTTGCGCCCTCCAGCTCGTCTTTCAACTCTGTGGAAAGTGCATCAAGGTCAACCTCTGCAAGGAGCTTCTGGATTGCTTCTGCACCCATGAGTGCCTCAAAGTCGTCCTCATACTTTTCCTTCATCTCGCGGTATTCCTTTTCTTCAAGGGTCTGCTTCTTGTGCAGTTCTCTTGAAGCCTCACTGTCCTCCGCAACATAGGTTACTATGTAGGTTGCAAAATAGAGGATTTTTTCCAGCAGACGAGGAGAGATGTCGAGCATCAGTCCCATTCTGGAGGGGATACCCTTGAAGTACCAGATATGCGACACCGGAGCAGCTAACTCAATGTGTCCCATTCTTTCTCTTCTGACCTTGGAACGGGTAATTTCAACGCCGCATCTTTCGCAGACTCTGCCTTTGAAATGTACCTTTTTATATTTGCCGCAGTGACATTCCCAGTCCTTCTGAGGGCCGAAGATCGCTTCACAGAAAAGTCCCTCTCGTTCCGGCTTTAAAGTACGGTAGTTGATCGTTTCGGGTTTCTTGACTTCGCCGTAAGACCAGCTTCTGATCAGGTCGGGCGAAGCAAGCGATATTTTGATCGACTTAAATTCATTAAATTCCGTCATTGAAATTCCCCCAATCAGTTATCGTCAATATCTGTCATATCGTCAAAGAAATCATCGCCGTCATCAAGACTGAGATCATCATCTTCAAAATCCATGTCATCGTCCTTGCTGTCCTCGATCTCGTTGCCCTCATCGTCTACGATGCCGTAGCCTTCCAGACTGTCATCGGTCATAATTTCTTTTTCGTCATAAGCGGTCGCGGCGGGCATCACATCATCGTCAAGATCAAGCTGGAGATCAATTTCTTCGCCGTCCTTGTCGAGTACCTTGATGTCGAGTGCCAGTGACTGCAATTC
Source organism: uncultured Ruminococcus sp. (assembly GCA_902773325.1). Lineage (GTDB taxonomy): Bacteria > Bacillota > Clostridia > Oscillospirales > Acutalibacteraceae > UBA1213. Next base: position 7,229 of record CACYDW010000089.1, on the reverse strand, counting down.
CTTGATCAATACCTTGAAGGATTCGGGAATACCCGGCTTGGGAATATTCTGCCCCTTTACGATCGACTCAAAGGTCTTGACTCTGCCTACAACGTCATCTGATTTTACGGTGAGAATTTCCTGAAGGGTATAAGCTGCGCCGTAAGCCTCCAGTGCCCATACTTCCATTTCTCCGAAACGCTGACCGCCGAACTGCGCTTTACCGCCGAGGGGCTGCTGGGTGACCAGAGAATAAGGACCGGTGGAGCGGGCGTGAATCTTATCATCAACAAGGTGATGCAGCTTGAGGTAATACATATAGCCGACTGTAACGGGATTGTCGAAATATTCACCCGTTCTGCCGTCCTTCAGACGAATTTTGCCGTCCTCGCTGATGCCTGCCTTGCGGAAGCACTCAAAAATATCCTGTTCATGTGCACCGTCAAATACGGGTGTCATGATCTTCCAGCCGAGTGCCTTTGCGGCATAGCCGAGATGTACCTCCAGAGCCTGTCCGATGTTCATACGGGAAGGTACGCCGAGGGGGTTCAGCACGATATCGAGAGGCCTGCCGTCGGGGAGGAAGGGCATATCCTCTTCGGGAAGAATTCTGGATACAACGCCCTTGTTGCCGTGACGTCCTGCCATTTTATCGCCGACCTGAATCTTGCGCTTCTGGGCAATATAGCAGCGAACGACCTTGTTGACACCGGGAGCAAGCTCATTGTCGCTGTTTTCTTTGGTGAATACCTTGACGTCAACGATAATGCCGTATTCGCCGTGGGGGACTCTCAGGGAGGTGTCCCTTACCTCTCTGGACTTTTCGCCGAAGATCGCGCGCAGAAGTCTTTCCTCAGAGGTCAGCTCCGTTTCACCCTTGGGTGTTACCTTGCCGACAAGAATATCGCCGGCATGAACCTCTGCACCGATATGAATGATACCGTTTTCGTCCAGATCGCGAAGCTGGTCATCGCCGACATTCGGAATATCGCGGGTGATCTCCTCAGGACCGAGCTTGGTATCTCTTGCTTCTGTTTCATATTCCTCTATATGGATCGATGTATAAACATCGTCGCGGACAATTTTTTCATTGAGCAGTACAGCGTCCTCGTAGTTGTAGCCCTCCCAGGTCATAAAGCCGATGAGAGCATTCTTGCCGAGACTGATCTCACCGTTGCAGGTGGCAGGACCGTCTGCAAGTACCTCATTCTTGGAAACACGCTGACCTACATCAACGATCGGCACCTGATTGATACAAGTGCCCTGATTGGAGCGCGAGAACTTTGTTACGGTAAACTCCTGTACTCTGCCCGAATCATACTGTACCTTGATCTTATCGGCACTGACATATTTGACAACGCCGTCCTCTTCGGCAAGAATACAAACGCCGGAGTCAACGCCTGCCTTATATTCCATACCGGTGCCGACAATGGGGGATTCCGTTACAAGAAGCGGTACTGCCTGACGCTGCATGTTGGAACCCATGAGCGCACGGTTCGCGTCATCGTTTTCGAGGAAGGGGATCATCGCAGTAGCGACGGATACAACCATCTTCGGCGAAACGTCCATATAGTCTGCCTTTTCTCTTTCGACCTCAACGAACTCATCGCGGCAGCGGCCTACGATCTTGGTATGAACGAAATGACCTTCTTCATCGAGCGGTTCATTTGCCTGTGCAACAATGTAGTTATCCTCAACGTCAGCCGTCATGTATTCTACCTGATCGGTAACAATTCCCTTTTCCTTATCTACCTTGCGGAAGGGAGCTTCCACAAGCCCGTATTCGTTGATCTTTGCAAAGGTTGCAAGATAAGAGATCAGACCGATGTTAGGACCTTCAGGGGTCTCGATAGGACACATTCTGCCGTAGTGGGTATAGTGAACGTCACGGACCTCAAATCCGGCACGATCTCTGGAAAGACCGCCGGGGCCGAGGGCGGAAAGTCTTCTCTTATGTGTCAGCTCTGCCAGCGGGTTATTCTGATCCATGAACTGTGAAAGCGGTGAGGAACCGAAGAACTCCCTGATCGCGGCAGTAACAGGACGGATATTGATGAGTGCACTGGGGGTAATGCCGTTGAGATCCTGTGCCTGAAGGGTCATTCTCTCTCTGATCACTCTTTCCAGTCTTGCAAAACCGATCCTGAACTGATTCTGGAGCAGCTCACCTACCGAACGGATCCTTCTGTTGCCGAGGTGGTCGATATCGTCGGTCGTACCAACACCGCAGGCAAGGGAATTCATATAGTTGATGGTAGCAAAGATATCATCAATGATAATGTGTTTGGGAATCAGCTCGTCCTTGCGGGCGATCAACTGCTTTTTAAGGTCATCGCCCTCAGAAAGGTTGTCCAGAATATCACGCAGAATGACATAACGAACCTTTTCGTTGATACCGCATTGCTCTTTGGCATCGAAATCCACATATCCGGAGATATCGACCATACCGTTGGAGATGATCTTGACGGGTGTGCCGTGGGGTGAAAGGACAATAGCCGTATTGATACCCAGATTTTCAAGCTCCATGGCTCTCTCTTTGGAGATGATCTCACCCTCATCGGCGAGGATCTCGCCTGTTGCGGGGTCTGCGATCGGCTCACAAAGTGTCTGGTTGGCAAGACGATTGGCAATGCCGAGCTTTTTGTTGTATTTATATCTGCCCACTCTGGACATATCATATCTTCTGGGGTCGAAGAAAAGAGAATCGAGATGTGCCTGAGCACTTTCTACGGTGGGAGGCTCACTGGGCTTGAGCTTTCTGTAAACCTCTTTGAGAGCCTCGTCACGGGTCTTGATCGTATCCTTTTCGAGAGTAGCCCTGATCCTGTCGTCATTGCCGAAGAAATCAATGATCTGCTCATCGGTTTCAAGACCGAGGGCACGGATGAACATGGTTATAGGCAGCTTTCTGTTTTTGTCGATACGAACATAGAAAACATCGTTGACATCGTTTTCATATTCCAGCCATGCACCTCTGTTGGGGATCACGGTGGCACTGAAAAGCTGCTTGCCTGTTTTGTCATATTCCATTTTATAGTAAACGCCGGGAGATCTTACCAACTGAGAAACGATAACACGCTCTGCACCGTTGATAACAAATGTACCGCTGGGTGTCATAAGGGGGAAATCGCCCATGTAAACATCGGATTCCACAGGATGGTCTGTGGTTCTGTTTCTGAGTGTTGCGTGAACTCTCAGCGGGGCTGCATAGGTGACATCTCGTTCTTTACACTCCGCGATAGAATAGTTCGGGTGGTCGACATCTAAGTGATAGCTGTCGAAGCTGAGAACGATATTGCCTGAATGGTCGGTAATTCCCGACACATCTTCAAAAACCTCTTTAAGCCCCTTGTCAAGGAACCACTTGTAAGAATCCTTCTGAATTTCAATGAGGTTTGGCATTTCGATAACTTCGTCGGTGTGAGAAAAGCTCATACGCTCGGTTTTGCCGAGTTTGACGGGTCTGACGCTGGCCATACGATCACTCCTTCAATTTGTTGTCTGAAACCGTGCGGCAATTCGGAGCTGCCGCCTGAGTGGGGCAGCACTGCCGCCCCGCACCCGAACCGATATAATGCTCCCCGCGTAATTCTGTGCAGCCGTTGAGAATAGCAAAAAAAGCGTGAGAATAATTTGTAGAAAAAATAGCTTGATTTTTTTTGGATTGTGTGTTAATATTCATTTATATCGCCGTATGGAGAATCGCAAAAAGGCGACACTCCTCTACTATGGTGCATTTTATAACTATACAACAAAAGCTTTTGATTGTCAAGTATCCGGCAAGAAAAAGCTTTCTTTTTTTGGGCTTTTCGTGAAATTATACAAAAATGAGCAGCCGCAGTTTACAAGAAACACGCGGCTGCGTTGATTTATATTTTGTGTTCCGGAATGCTGTGTCCAAAGAGGTGCGGGGGACGAAAGCGGGCTTTCAAGGCAGCACCTTAACCCGTAGAGGTCACGGCATTAAACACATCGGATATTTTGTACCATACAGGGAAGTTCACGACACCGGTAACGGGCAGGTCGAAGGTCTGCTGAAAGATTCTTACGGAATCAGCAGTACGTTCACCGTATATACCGTCCTCAACGAGCTTTGGAATCAGCGGATAATTGACAGAAATACGATTGAGCTGGTTCTGAATGGTTCTTACTGCACTTCCGGAAGAACCAACAGAGAGTACTCCGGTAAATGAGATCGGTATTCCCTGCACCTTTTTTGCTTCCCGCAGAACAATATCAAAGCCGTAGTAATATTTCAGGATCTGTAAGGCGGAGAAGCCCTTGGAGGCAAGGTCGTTAGATCCCCACTGACTCAGCCAGCCGTCACGCAGTACCCTGATACCGTCGCTGTATTGTGTAAGCAGGGGCTGATTCACATCGGTACGTGTGATAAAAATCGTGAACATCTCGTCTACGATATCGGAGATCTCCTGAAAGATATTTCTGCCGTAGCTGAAAGCCTGATCAAAAGCCGTAGAGCTTGTGATCGTAAAATCGAAGCCCTTGCTTCTGTACCATTCCGTATAGACGCGGTTCATGGTGAATGAAAGAATCGCCAGAATATTTGCTTTGAGAGCTTCGGGCTGCCAGCTTGCGTAGATCTCGCTGCTGGCAACATTCTTGATATAGTCCTTGAAGCCTATGGTATAGTCGGGTGCAGAGGTATCCGTCGGCACACCGTCATGTACCACCACAAACTCCGGCACAACAGGCTCGGGCAATACGACCAGATTGCTTGCAAACGGAAGCTGTTTGATTTCGGATTCGGGAATCTTAGAAGGGAAATCCCCCCATAATGTCGGATAGGGAATCACCACATCCTGCGGTGTACGGCGGAGGAATACATTTTGTATGGCTGTTGTTTCGGGGTAAATCTGTACATTCTGTATGAATACCTCGTCATAGCCCTCTGCACGTACCCTCAGATCATATTGATTAAAAGGTCGCGGTTCGGTGCTGCTTTCGGAGTATGCCGCCGGCGGTGCGGAAAGGGCTACGGGAGTGGTCTGTCCTTCGCTGTTGGTAGTGTCCTCACTGATCATATTGCTGCCGGACGGCTCAAAAATCTGTACTTCGGCATTTTTTGCCGGTTTTCCGATATTCTCATCATACACATTGACTTTCAGCAGCCCGAAGCTGCCTTCCGCATTCTCTGTTGCCATCTTAAAACCCCCGGAAATAAATAATAAAGAGTAAAAAATAATGGTTTAATATAGATAATAATGGTTTAATGGTTTGCTATTTTGCTTTTTCCTCATAGAAGAGTAAGTGTTTCTGCGTGTTTTTGCTGCATAGTAAAAACACGCGGGTGCAGGGGGCTCGAGCCCCCTGCCGAGGTCGAGGGGTGCGGGTGTCCGGTGGACACCTCTGCTGTAGGCAGAAGCACCGACCGAGGTGACAACCGAGAACCAGAGCCCCAATATTATTGGTTGTTGCGGAGAAAGTTGAAGGATTCATAGAGATTGAGTTTGCCGTAGCCCCATTGAATGTTGGGGTAGTCCATGGTGTCGGTGCGGTCGCAGCCGCTGATCAGAAGGCTTTTGATGAGGTCGCCGTTGATGGTGGGCATATTTTGCCGGATAATGCCCCATTCGAGGAGGAGGGCACACGCACCCGCTGTTACGGCAGCGGCGGCACTGGTGCCGGTCATAGTGCCGTAGCCGGTGGGAAAGATGCCTTTGACCCTGACACCGGGGGCAACGAAATCGGGAGAAATCCGGGGAAGCCGCGTGGGACCCCATGAAGAGGATACAAAGAGGCTGCCGTCTGCGGTGTTGTATGCGCCGCAGGTTATGGAGCGTCTGGAAGCGGCAGGGTAGACGATCGTGTATTCGGGAATCGGCTTGATAAATTCCACGGATTCGCTGATCTGACCGGTGATCGGCAGCCATGCCCAGTATTTTCCGTCTACGATGTTGTCGCCGTAGAGCCGGATGCTCCAGATGCCGGCGGTGGCATTTTCAAGACCAACCATAATGCTGTTGTTGATGTCTTTGAAATAGCGGATAAAAAAGCGGGTCTTTTCGAGAATCAGCTGGTCGGAGATCTCAAGCCCCGACTTGAAGGGAATGCGCGAAATGACCTCGCTGGTGGGGGAGATGATTCCTGCTGAAATCTTGTCGAAGGCAGGACCGAAAATAAGAACCGTGAAGGATGCGCCTTGTTCGCCGACTTTGATGCCGATGTTGTCGGTATCTCCGGTATTTTCGATCTGTCCCTGTGTGTGGTGCTTTGCATTGGACTCATTGCCCGCTGCTGTTACAAACGCATAACCTGCCCGCTGGGATACAAATGAGATATATTCCTCAAACATCGTGCTGCCGTCATGAGAGCTTGTATTAGAACCCATGCCGATACATATAACAGCGGGCATCTTGTATTCTATTGCCCGGTCGAGCACATATTTGATGCCAAGCAAAAAATCGGACGATTCATAGAGATTGGGATTGTCCTGAGAAAGCAGATATCGTCTGATATAATAATCCCTTGCCCGCCGCAGCTTGACGGCAACAATATTTGCCTTTGGTGCAGCACCGATATATTCGCCTGTTTCGTTGGATGCGGCAACCGAAGCAAGAAATGTTCCGTGACCGTCCTCGTCAATAGAAGGAACGATCTCATAAGGATTCTCCGAGGCAAGGGCGGCATTGATCTGTTCCTGATCGTAATCCGAACCGTAATACAGCCCCTCCCGCCGTTTGCCGTCGACGGTCTGATCCCAGATGTTGAGTATTTTGCTGGTGCCGTCCTCAAAGCGGAATGCCTGCTTCAGGTAGTCGATACCCGTATCGATGATGCCTATGATGACATTGCGTCCCGATAGCTCGAGAAACGGTTGGTTGAGTACCGGCGTGATGCCGCTGATCTCGTTACTTGCGTTGTCGAGAGGGGACATGATTTTGGGATAGAAGGATAAAAAGTCGCTGCCAAGGTCGGAAAGCAACTGATCTATATAGCGTTCGTTGGTATATACGACCGCATAATTGCTGGCAAGCTCTGTTCCGATGTGCAGATAGGGGCGGGTTCTGGCATATTCTCTGAAACGGTCGGTCAGCAGAATCTGGAAATCCACCGTAGTCGGCAGCTTGACAAATTCCTCCAGCGGAAGTTCGTCCTCATTGATGATGTTGTTCATGGCATTCCTCCTTAGAAATTACGAATAAATATAGTAAACGACATTATTTTTTATACTTTGATGAATCATAGGCTGATTGTGGGGGCTTTCCGGTCGCCCCCACACCCCTTCGGAC